>CAYQXH010000092.1:0-9593 GCA_964421325.1 uncultured Propionibacteriaceae bacterium | reverse complement strand
AGACCACCACCCCGCCGGTGTCGAAGCCGAGCCCGGACTCCAGCGCGGAGATGCGGGGCTCGCCGAGGGCCACAGCTGTCCCGAGCACCACGGCAGCGGCGATGACCAGGGCCAGCACGCCCGCTCCGGTGCCGCGCAGGCCGCGACGCAACCAGTCCGGACCCGGCCCGACCCGCCGGTAGCCGGCGGCCTGGGCCGCGCCCAGTAGCGAACCGACCGCGCTGACCACCAGAGCGCCGAGGGCCGGCCGCCAGATCCCGGCCGGCCCGGCAACGGCGAGGGCGAGGACGACGGCGAAGGCCGTGTAGCCGGCGGTCACCTGACCGGCCGAGCCGAGGACCAGTCGCCGGCGCAGGGTGGGATCGGGCTCGCCCGCCCTGGACTGCCGACCCTGCCGGTAGGCGAACCCGCCGACCGATCCGCAGACCGCGACGAGGGCGAGACTCAAACCGAGCGGGACCAGGGTCACCTGTTCACCACCCACCGGGAGCACCCCGCCGTGGGCGAGCAGCCAGAAGTGACCGGCGAAGGTGAGCACTGTCGGGAGCGCAATGCTGATCGCGCTCAGCCAGGCGATCATCACCACACCGGCCACGACGAGCGATCCGGCGAGGCCGGCCAGGACGCCCCCGCCGAGGGCTGCCAGCGGCCAGGGCAGCAGCGGCGGCCCGTCCGGGACGCTGGGCAGCCGGACGGTCGGGGCGTTCGAGACGGTGAACCTGAGCCGCTCCGGGTCGCGGTTCCTGGGTGTGGGCATGATCCACCCATGCTGACCCAAGGACTCCGTCCCAGTCGTGGGGACACGCCCGCGATGGCTACACTGGCCCGGTCATCCAGCGTCGACCACAAGGGAAAGCAGTGGCAGAAGAGGGTTCGCCCACGCCCAGGAGGGCGCTCGAACCGCTCCCCGACGACCCGGGTGAGGCAGCTGTCGGCGGCCGATTCGCTTCCCGCATGTGGGATGAGGAACCCTCCCCGCTGACCACCACCGGACGGCTGCGACGCCTGGCCATGAGCCCGCTGAGCCCCGAGGACCCGCTGGACGTCGAGGCGACCACGCCGGTTCCCCCGCCCGTCCCGGTGCTCCCGGACTCCGAAGCAGCCCTGCTGCCCTCGGCCGGCAGGCGGTTCTCCGCCAGCGCCGAGCCGGGCGAGGTGGTCTCGGCAGCGCCGCGGCGGTCCGCTGCCACAGCCGGTTCACCCGACTCGGCCGGCGACCCGATCCTGCCGCCGGTGGTCCGCCCGACGGCCCCGCCGAGCGTCACCGTCAACGTCCCGACCCTGCCGCCCCCACCGCGGGTGGCCCAGGCCGGGACCGGTCCCGGCCTCACCCATTTCAGCAAGTACCCGCAGTCGGTCCCCACTGCTCCCACCGCACCCCCGGACGCCCCGTCGCTGACCCCGGCCGCGCCGATCGCAGCGCCGGAACCGGCGGCCGTGCCGAAGGCGGGGCGGGGACGCAAGGCGAAGCCGCCGAAGCCGGCCAAGGAGAAGGCACCCCGGCCAGTCAGGGAGAAGCGGTCCCGCACCGAGGTCGCCACCACCGGCGCAGACCCCGCGGCCAGGCCGCGCAGCGCCCGGCCCGCGATCACGATCATCGCGGCCGTCGCCGCCGTCGTCGTGCTGGTCGCAGCAGCCGTCTGGGCGTTGACACTGCGCTCAAACGCACCCAGCGGCGGCCCGAGCTCGACCGGCACAGCCGTCGCCCTCGACCCGTTGCTGACCGTCGCCGACCTCGCCGGCCTCGGCGGGGTCACCTGGGCGGACCCCCCGGCCAGCTCTGACGGCGTCCGGCCGATCTGCCTCTCCGAGACCGCCGACGGCCTCCCCCAGGCCCAGCGCACGGACCCGAGGAAGATCGGCGCCTCGTCCTCCGCGACCGACGCCGTCATCCAGGTGGTTGACACCTACCCGGACGAGGCAACGGCCAGCCAGGCCTACGCAGCCAGGCTCGCCCAGGCCGGGACCTGCGCAGACACCGTGGCACTGATCACCGGCGCGAACACCATCGACGGCCTTGCCGATTCCGCGGACCTGCTCCGGCTCACCGTCCAGGACGAATCCGACCAGTTCCATTCGCTCCTGCTCACCCGCACCGGGCGGACGGTCAACCTGATCGACGTCGCCACCTCCGCAGCCGTCCCGGCACCGGAGATCGCCACGGTCGCTGCCAAGCCGCTCAGCCGCCAGTGCGGCGGCGGGGTCGGCACGTGTCCCGGCAGCATCCAGGTGGCCGCCGGCCCGCCGCCGCCGGGTAACCCCTACGGCTGGCTGGTGGCCGCCGACCTGCCCAGGATCACCCCCGGTGCCGGACGCTGGGGGCCGACTGATCCGCAGACCGTCCTCGACGTCGTCGGGAGCCAGTGCGAGGCGATGAACCTGAAGACGGTCTCCGGCACCCAGTCCGTGGGCCAGCGAACCTTCCTGCTGGCCGACGACGCGAGTGCCCCAAAGGGCTTCGGCGTCGACCAGGTCGTCTACACCTTCGCCGACAGTGCGGCCGCCCAGAACCTCGCCAAGAAGCTGGACACCAACCTCGGCGACTGCCCCGACCGGGCCCCGACGGCGAGCGTCACCCAGGGGCCGGCGGTGAAGGGCACCGGGGCGCTGAAGGCGAAGATCACGGGTTCGACCTTCATGGTCACCCAGAAGACCGAAACCAACACCGTGGTGTTCCGGGTGGCCGTGCTCACCGTCGGCGAGCGGCTGGTCTACCTGCTGGCCAATCCTTCGACGAGCTTCGACTTCTCCGACGAGGACTGGAGCCGGCTCGCTGTCCGGGCCGGGCAGCGCGCCAGCCAGAGCACCTGAGCCTGCCGGTCAGCCCAGCCCCGCGATCACCTCGCGCATCAGGGCAGCCGTTTCGCTCGGCGTCCGGCCGACATGCACCCCCGCTGCCTCCAGCGCAGCCTTCTTGGCGCGAGCCGTGCCGGCGGAACCGGTCACGATCGCACCGGCGTGGCCCATCGTCTTGCCGACCGGGGCGGTGAAGCCGGCGACGTAGCCGACCACCGGCTTGGTGATGTGCTCGGCGATGTAGGCGGCTGCCCGCTCCTCGGCGTCCCCGCCGATCTCGCCGATCAGCACGATGGCGTCGGTCGCCGGGTCCGCCTGGAACGCTGCGAGCGCATCGATGTGGGTGCTGCCGTTCACCGGGTCACCCCCGATGCCGACAGCTGTGGAGAAGCCGATGTCGCGCAGTTCGAACATCATCTGGTAGGTCAGCGTGCCCGACTTCGAGACCAGACCGATCCGGCCAGGACCGGAGATCCCCGGCGGGATGATGCCGACGTTTGACTTCCCGGGCGAGATCAGGCCGGGGCAGTTCGGCCCGATCAGCCTGGTGTGGCCGGACTCGGCGGCGTAGGCCACGAACTCGGCCGTGTCCTTCACCGGGACGCCCTCGGTGATGACGACCACCAGGTCCAGCCCGGCGTCGACGGCGTCGATGACGGCCTGCCGGGTGTAGGCAGCCGGGACGAAGACCACCGAGGTGTTCGCCCCGGTGGCGGCCCTGGCCTCACTGACCGAGTCGAAGACCGGGACCGGGTCCTCCTCGAAGGTCACAGCCTGGCCGCCCTTGCCAGGGGTCACGCCGCCGACGACTCGGGTGCCGGCAGCGATCATGCGCTGGGTGTGCTTGCGCCCCTCGGAGCCGGTCATGCCCTGGACGACGACCTTCGCCCGCTGGTCCAACCAGATCGACATCTCTCTCCTACTCCGCCGCGGCGGCAAGTTCGGCGGCCCGGCGAGCCGCCTCGTCCATGGTGTCGGCCAGTTGCACCAGCGGGTGCGCCGCCTCGGTCAGCATGTGCCGGCCGATCTCGACAGCGTTCCCGTCGAGGCGCACGACGATCGGGCGGGTGGCCCGATCCCCCAGCATGCCGAGGGCGTCGATGATCCCCTTCGCCACTTCGGAACAGGCCGTGATGCCGCCGAAGACGTTGACGAAGACCACCTTCACCTGCGGGTCGGAGAGGATGATGTCCAGGCCGTTGGCCATGACCTGGGCCGAGGCACCGCCGCCGATGTCGAGGAAGTTCGCCGGCTTGGGTTGGCCGGGCAGGTCCTTGCCTGCGGCTTCGACCACGTCGAGGGTGCTCATGACCAGGCCGGCCCCGTTGCCGATGATCCCAACCGAGCCGTTCAGCTTCACGTAGTTCAGGTGCTTCTCCCGCGCGCGTATCTCCAGCGGGTCGTCCAGGGAGTCGTCGGCGTAACCCGACCATTCCGGGTGCCGGAAGGCGGCATTGCCGTCCAGGGTGATCTTGCCGTCGAGGGCGATGATCTGTCCCTGCCCGGTCTTGACCAGCGGGTTCACCTCGACCAGCGTCGCATCGTTGTCCCGGTACACGTTCCCGAGCAGCACGAGCACCCTGGCGATCTCGGCACGGTCGGCCTGGGCGAAGCCGGCGGCAGCGACGATCTCGTCGGCCTTGGCCCGGTCCAGCCCGACCAGCGGATCCACGTCGATCCGGGCCAGCGCCTCCGGCCGCTCCCTGGCGAGGGTCTCGATGTCCACCCCGCCGTCGGTCGAGCACATCGCGAGGTACCTGCGCGACGACCGGTCCAGCAGCAGCGAGAAGTAGTACTCCTCGGCGATGTCCGCGCCTTCGGTGACCATCACCGTCTCCACCCGGTGGCCGTTGATGTCCAGCCCGAGGATGTCGCCGGCGCGGGCCGCGGCCTCGTCCGCTGAGCGGGCCAGCTTCACACCGCCGGCCTTGCCGCGGCCACCACTCTTCACCTGTGCCTTGACCACGACGACGGGAGTACCGAGTGCCGTCGCAGCAGCTGCGGCCTCCTCGGGGGTCCTGGCCGTGATCCCGCGCAGGACCGGGACGCCGTGCGCCTCGAACAGGTCACGCGCCTGGTACTCGAACAGATCCACTCCGACTCCGTCCACTCAAATCGTTCGCCACGCCCGGCGAGGGTCCTGCCGAGCCTAGTGGGCCGGTCGGAGCGTTCGCACCCGGTTGACACCGGCCAACATCAAGTACCCAGATTCTGAGCGTTTCTGAGAAACAGCCAAGGAAATGCTAAGCTCCTGCAGTGCCTGGTCGAACCGGGCAATCGGGGTGGACCGGGGCGCACGGATGGGGAGCTAGTGAACGTACTACGACTGCGGGCTGACAAGCCGCGTCGCGCGCTCCCCGAAACCAGAGGCGCTCAGGATTCGAGCCGCAGGTTCTCCGCGAACCACCTGCGCAACCTGCTCAAGCGGGGCGTGACCGTGGTGGTTGTCTCAGGAATCGCAGTCGCCGGGTTCGGCGCCTTCACCACCTCATCCGCCAACTCCATCGGCACTGCCTTCGCCGACGCCGGGCCCCTGGCCATCGCCAGCATCCCCGCCGTGCAGGCCGCAGCAGCCAGCGGCACCGAGACGCCGACCGTGGCCGACCTCGCGGCCGAGCGCAATCAGGAACTGGCAGCTGCCGGCGACCAGATCTCCGAGCTCCAGCAGGAAGCCGCCCTCGACGCCCGCAGCAGCGCGATGAGCGGCAACGCGGCCATGATCGCCAAGGAGCTCGAGCGGCTGAAGAACCTGGCCAAGTTCCTGTGGCCGACCGCCGGCGGGGTCTCCTCTCCCTATGGACCGCGGCTGCACCCGATCCTGCGCTACTACCGCATGCACGACGGTGACGACATCGGCGGCAAGTGCGGCCAGCCCGTCTACGCAGCCCAGTCCGGGGTCGTCATCAAGGCCGAGATGGGCTACAACGGCGGCTCCGGCAACAACATCAGGATCGACCACGGCACCATCAACGGAGCCAACATCGCCACCGGCTACCTGCACCTGACCAGCTACTCGGTCACGGTCGGCCAGAAGGTGAACAAGGGCGACCTGGTCGGGCACGTCGGCAGCACCGGCCTCTCCACCGCTTGCCACCTGCACTTCTCCGCCTACCGGAACGGCCGCGGCACCGACCCGATGGAGTTCATCGGCTGGAACCCCGAAGCCAACCGCAAGGGCAATCCGGACGCAGCCACCGAAGGCTGAGCACCCGCTCCCCGAGCCCGAAGAACGGCCCGGACCCTGCAGAAGGTCCTACAACTTCTCCATCGGCGCATGCTTCAGCGACAGCCGCTTCACCCCGGTGGAACCGAAGTCCACATCAGCCTTGGCACTGTCCCCAGCTCCCGAGGTCGCGATCACGGTGCCCATGCCGAACGTGGTGTGCAGCACCCGGTCGCCAACCTCCACAGCAGCAACCGTCTTGATCGCCGGGCGGGAGCCGAAGCTCACCGTCGAACGCCAGGCCTGCTCGGTCCGCGCCGCAGCCTGCGACGCATAGCTCGTGCGCACCACCCCGAGGCGGCGCCAGTCGATCAGGTGGGCCGGGATCTCGTCTGTGAACCGGCTCGGCGGGTTGTACTGGGGTGCCCCCCACTGCGAGCGGACGCTGGCCCTGGTCAGGTAGAGCCGCTGCCGGGCCCGGGTGATGCCGACGTAGGCCAGCCGCCGTTCCTCCTGCAGCTCGTTCGGGTCCACCAGGGCTCGCTGGTGCGGGAAGATCCCGTCCTCGAAGCCGGTGAGGAAGACCGTGTTGAACTCGAGGCCCTTCGCAGTGTGCAGGGTCATCAACGTCACCACCCCGGCGGCGTCCGGGTCGTTGTCCGGGATCTGGTCGGAGTCGGCCACGAGGGCGATCCGCTCGAGGAAGGCCGGCAACGAGTCGTCCGGCTCCGGTGCGCCGGCGGCCAGTTCGCTCTCCTCAGCCGTGATGTCGACAGCGTGGGCCGCGGCGACGAACTCGCCGGCGACGCTGACGAGTTCGACCAGGTTCTCCACCCGGCTCTCGTCCTGCGGGTCGGTGGAGTTGGTGAGCTCGTCCAGGTAGCCGGAGTCCTTCAGGATCCCGGCGAGGATCTCGTCGGCCGGCACCCCTGCCGCCACCTTCGCGCGGTAGCCGGCGAGCAGCGCGGCGAACGCCCGCACCTGGTTCAGCGAGCGGGCAACGATGCCGGCGGCCTCTTCGGCCCGGTCGAGCGCAGCCCCGAAGGAGATCTGCTCGGAGGCGGCGAACGCCTCGATCGCAGCCTCGGCCCGGTCGCCGATGCCGCGGCGCGGCACGTTCAACACCCGGCGAACGGAGACGTCATCGTCGGGGTTCGCGATCGCGCGCAGGTAGGAGATGGCGTCGCGCACCTCGCGACGCTCGTAGAACCGGACGCCGCCGACAACTCGGTACGGCATGCCGACCCGGATGAAGACCTCCTCGAAGGCCCTCGACTGCGCGTTGGTGCGGTAGAAGACCGCCACCTCACCGGGCTTGGAGACCCGGGAGTCGGTGAGCCGGTCGATCTCCTCAGCTACGAACTGGGCCTCGTCGTGCTCGGTGTCGGCGACGTAGCCCACCAGCAGCTCGCCGTCGCCGGCGTCGGACCACAGCCGCTTCTCCGGCCGTCCCGGGTTGCGGGTGATCACGGCATTGGCGGCGTTGAGGATGTTCTGCGTCGACCGGTAGTTCTGCTCCAGCACGATGGTGTGGGCGCCGGGGAAGTCGGACGCGAAGTCGAGGATGTTGCGGATGGTGGCGCCCCGGAAGGCGTAGATCGACTGGTCGGAGTCGCCGACAACCATCAGCTCCGGCGGGTCGGCGAGTGGTCCCTCGGTCGCCTCGCCGTGCACGCCGCAGAGTTCCCGCACCAGCGCGTACTGGGCGTGGTTGGTGTCCTGGTACTCGTCGACCAGCACGTGCCGGAACCGGCGCCGGTACTGCTCGCGCAGGTCGGGGAAGGCCTGCAGCAGGTGGACGGTGGTCATGATCAGGTCGTCGAAGTCGAGCGCGTTGGCCGCCTTCAGCCGCCGCTGGTACTCGGCGTAGGCATCGGCGTAGGTCTCCTCGTTGCCGGCTGCTGCCCGGCTCCGGGCGGTTTCGTGGTCGACCAGCTCGTTCTTGTTGTTGGAGACCCAGTTCAGCACCGCCCGCACCGGGTAGCGCTTCGGGTCCAGGTCGAGGTCACGCAGCACCAGCGTCATCAGCCGCTTGGAGTCGGTGTCGTCGTAGATCGAGAAGGTGCGCGACATCCCGAAGCGGCTGATGTCGCTGCGCAGGATGCGGACGCACGCGGAGTGGAAGGTCGACACCCACATCAGCCTCGCCCGGTTGCCGACCAGGTCGACGACCCGGTGGCGCATCTCCGCCGCAGCCTTGTTGGTGAACGTGATCGCAAGGATCGAGCCGGGGTGCACCTTGCGCTGGCTGACCAGGTGTGCGATCCGCCGGGTGAGCACCCGGGTCTTGCCCGAGCCGGCTCCCGCCACGACCAGGACCGGGCTGCCGGCGTGCAGGACGGCCTCCCGCTGCGGCGGGTTGAGGTCGGCGAGCAGGGCCGCCTCGTCCACCTGGCGGCGGGCTGCCCGCTCCCCGCCTGCGGCCGGCGGGACGGGCGGGGCAGGCCGCTCCGGCGGCTGGAAGGCCGCGCTGAACAGGTCCGGGAAGAGGGTCTCTGACATGGCTCGGCAAGCCTACGCCGTGCCACCCCCGCTTCCGGCCCGGGCTCGCGCCGCCGGGCATCAGGGTCGAGTGGTGGAGACACCCGATACTCCGGGCGCACCCGGGCCGCCTACGGTTGGGGACATGAACTTCATCGCTTGGATCATCATGGGCCTCATCGCCGGCGCTATCGCCAAGGCCATCCTCAAGGAGAAGGGCGGCTGGATCTCCTCGCTCGTCATCGGCCTGATCGGCGGCGTCGTCGGCGGCTGGATCGGTTCTGCGCTGTTCGACCGCGGCGTCACCGGGTTCTTCTCCCTGTGGTCCTGGCTGCTGGCGATCGGCGGCTCGGTGCTCGTCCTGTGGATCTACGGCTTGATCCAGCGCCGCCGCTGACCCGGTATCTGCGGCCCGAGGCTCAGACCAGCTTGCGGTCGGTGGCCCACCGCGTCAGTTGGTGACGGTTCGAGAGCTGGAGCTTGCGCAGCACGCTGCTGACGTGGGTCTCGACGGTCTTGATCGAGATGAACAGCTCCCTGGCGATCTCCTTGTAGGCGTAGCCGCGGGCGATCAGGCGCAGGACCTCCCGTTCCCGGATCGAGAGCCGGTCCAGGTCCTCGTCGATGCTCGCAACGTCGATGGCGCCGGAGAAGGCGTCCAGCACGAACCCGGCCAGCCGGGGGCTGAACACTGCGTCGCCCTCGGCCACCCGGCCGATCGCCTCGACCAGCTCGTCCGCTGAGATCGACTTGGTGACGTAGCCACGGGCACCGGCCCGGATCACCCCGATCACGTCCTCGGCGGCGTCGGAGACCGACAGCGCCAGGAACCTCACGTTCGGCTCGATCGCGATCACCTGCTTGATCACCTCGGCGCCACCGCCACCGGGCAGGTGCACGTCGAGCAGGACGACGTCCGGTGCGGTGGCGAGGATGGCGGCGACGGCCGTCGGAACGTCCTCGCCCTCACCGACCAGCAACACCCGGTCGCCGATGTCGTGGCGGACCCCACTTCGGAACATGGCGTGGTCGTCGACGATGACCACCCGGCGGGCGGCAGGGGTCGGTTCCGTGTCGATCTCGCTCATCGCGGCAACTCCAGTCTGACTTCGGTGCCCTCACCGGGCGCCGTCCTGATTATCGCCCGTCCGCC
>CAYQXH010000091.1:0-9711 GCA_964421325.1 uncultured Propionibacteriaceae bacterium | reverse complement strand
GCCGTCACCGGTCCGCGGTTTCATCGCTGCCATCGCATACCTCAATTTCTGGCTGGTTCGGATCCAACTCCCCCATTATTCCATCCCTGGAGGACAGTCGCCGCACCGAAGACCCAGCGCAGCCGTTCCGGGGTCAGACTCCGGCGTCGACGGGGGCGTCCAGCTGGGTCGCCACGCGGTCGAGCAGCTCATCCACCTGCTGCATCGAGTAGCCCCTCGTGACCACGGCGAACCTCAGGCCACGCAGGCTGTCGCCGGTGATCGGTCCGGCCGGCAGGTGCGGGCGCGGGGTGTCGGTGACGGTGGCCGGCATCTCGCCCAGCCGTCCGCTGGCAGCAACAGCGGCCAGTCCGAGGATCGCGACGGCGGTCATCCACAGCACCCACTCCATGCGGGAACTCTACCCAAGTCAGGACATCTGGGCCGAAGACTGTTGCGGGCTCGCCGGGCCGGGCGAGGTGACGAGCGCCACGGCCTCGTCCGGGTCGTCGGTGAGCCTCATCAGGTCGGGGTCGTTGGCTGAGATGTAGCCGTTCCCCATGACCTTGTCGTTCAGCCAGTCGAGCAGTGGGGTCCAGAAATCGCTGCCGAAAAGCACGATCGGGAAGGAGGTCACCTTGCGGGTCTGGACAAGGGTGATGGCCTCGAACACCTCGTCGAAGGTGCCGAACCCGCCGGGCATGACGACGAACCCCTGGGAGTACTTCAGGAACATCACCTTGCGGGCGAAGAAGTAGCGGAAGTTGATGCCGAGGGAGACGTACTTGTTCAGCGACTGTTCGAAGGGCAGCTCGATGCCGAGGCCGACCGAGACCCCGCCGGCCTCCAGGGCACCCTTGTTGGCTGCCTCCATGATCCCGGGCCCACCGCCGGTGAGGGTGGCGAAACCGGCGTCGGCAAGGCCCCGACCGATCCTGGTCGCGGCGAGGTACATCGGGTCGCGCCGCTGTGTCCGGGCCGACCCGAAGACGCCGATACCCGGCCCGATCTCGGCAAGGGTGCCGAACCCCTCGACGAACTCGGCCTGGATCCGCAGGACCCGCCAGGGGTCGGAATGGACCCACGCCCCGTCCCCATGGCTGCTCAGCAGGCGCTGGTCGGTGGTGGTCGGCTGCACCTGGTCGTGACGCCGGATGACGGGACCCTGGGTACGAAGGCGTTTGCTCACACCTGCAATCTAGATGACCTGCGAGCCGGCGACCGAGGATCCGGCGCGGCGCTCACCGGCTCAGCCACCGGACCTTCGTCCCCGGACAGAGGGGTGTGGAGGCTGGGCCCGGGATCAGGCGGCGATCGGTGCCCGGATCCGCATCCTGACCGCCGCCCGGACCACGGAAGCCACCTCCTCCTCGTCCGCAAGCATCTCCCAGGTGAAGCGGAGCACCGTCCACCTGGCCAGGGTGAGCGCGTTCTGACGCCTCCGGTCGGCGACGAAGGCCCGTCGACTGCCGTGATGCTCGAAGCCGTCCACCTCGCAGGCCACCCGGGCCGCCCCGAAGGCGGCGTCCAGAAGGTACTCGGCGTCACCGACGCGGACCGCCTGGTTCGCCACCCACCCCTTGATCCGGTGCCGATCGAGGATCTCGTGGAACCTTCGCTCCGCCTGGGACCACGGCTGGCTGCGCGATCGTCGGACGACCCTGCGCCGGACCCCGTTGCCCGGCCGGCCGGGGCTGGCTGCCAGGGCTGCCTCGACCCGTTCCAGTCGGTGTCGCATCCGCAGCAGGTGGTCGATCCGGTCGCCGCCATCCGTGGCGGCAGCGTCCACGGCAACCAGCGCCGGAGCAAGCACCGCCACCGGGCCGAGCCGGAGAACCAGTTCCGGCGGCGGGCGTCTTCGCACCATCCGGAAACCAGGCCGCGACACCCGTCGCCCGGAGGTGAGGACGGTGACCTCTGCCACCGGTTCGGTTGGCCATGCGGTGAGCCGGGCGGCGACAGCTCCGCCGAACACCGCGTCCGGAATCCGCCCGAGAACCGCCCGCAGCCGGGTCGACAGGTCGTCGGTCGCCCCGGGAGCCACGTAGACACCGGGCAACAGGCGCGCTAGCCGTCCGGCCCGGCACCACCGGCTCAAGCTGGACTTCCGGGAGCGGTGGAACCGGGCCAACAGGATGCCGTCATTGGCCGCAAGCAGCGCATCGAGATCGATCACGCCCGAATTCTCGGCAGGGCCCGCCCGCCCCGGTCAGCCCGGGTGCAATCTGTGGAGAACCGGTGCCGCCCGGGGCAGTTGCCCACAGCGATATCGGGACAAAGCGCTCCCCCGGCCAGCCCAGGCCACTGGTGTCGGCGCCGGTCGAAAACTGAACGATTTCGCCGGTGAAAAGTGAACACTCGACGACGATCGGAGAGTGATCACCTTGGAGGACTGGGCACTGATCAGGAGGCTTGCCGCGGAGGGTGAGCCGCATGCGCGGATCGCGGTGAGGTTGGGGATCTCGCGGACGACGGTGGTGAAGGCGGTCAAGTCGGAAGCCCCGCCGAGCTATGTGCGGACCCCGGTTGAGACGTCGTTCGTGGTGTTCGAGCCGCGGGTGCGAGCTCTGCTGGCTGAGTTCCCGGACCTGCCGGCGACGGTGATCGCGGAGCGGGTTGGCTGGACGGGGTCGAGTTCGTGGTTCCGGGACAACGTGGCCCGGCTGCGGCCGGAGCATCGCCGGGTCGATCCGGCGGACCGGCTCACCTGGGCGGCTGGAGACGCGGCTCAGTGTGACTTGTGGTTCCCGCCGCGCAAGATCCCGTTGGAGAACGGCACAGCGGCGTTGTTGCCGGTGCTGGTGATCACCGCCGCCTACTCCCGGTTCGTGCTGGGCAGGATGATCCCGACCAAGACGACCGAGGACCTGCTGCTGGGCATCTGGCAGCTGCTCCAGCTGCTCGGGCGGGTCCCGCGCCGCCTGATTTGGGACAACGAGCGGGGCATCGGCCGGGGTCCGCACCGGGCCGAAGGCGTGCCGGGGTTCATGGGCACCCTCGCCACGAAGCTGGTGCTGCTCCGCCCGCGGGATCCGGAGAGCAAGGGGATCGTGGAACGCAAGAACGGCTGGTTCGAGACCTCGTTCATGCCGGGCCGTTCATTCGCCTCGCCGCAGGACTTCAACGACCAGTTCACTGACTGGCTGGCTGGGGCGAACCAGAAGGTCGTGCGTACCACTAAAGCCCGGCCGGTCGACCTGCTTGAGGCGGACCGCGCCGGAATGTTGGCCCTGCCGCCGGTGCCGCCGGTCGTGGGGTGGCGCAAACAGGTCCGGCTCGGCCGGGACTACTACGTCAACATTGCCCGCAACGACTATTCGGTCGACCCGACCTGGATCGGCCGCATGGTCGACGCCCACGCCGACCTCGACCGGGTCCAGGTCCGCCTCGATGGCCGGCTGATCACCGAGCATCCCCGAGTGTGGGCCCGCGGTCTCACGATCACCGACACCAGCCATGTCGACACCGCGAGAAGGCTTCGCCAGGAGTTCCAGCAACCTCGCACCCAGGCCGCCAGCGACGGTCTGGTCAGGGACCTGGCCGACTACGACCGGGCCTTCGGTCTCGAGAGCCGGGAGGTGTCCTGATGGCCGCCAAGACCACCGAGACCGCCAAGCAGCTGACCTACCTCGCTGGTGCGCTCAAAGCACCCCGGATCCTGGATGTGGCCAGCCGGTTGGCCGATCAGGCCCGGGATGCCGGCTGGTCGTTTGAGGACTATCTGGCTGCGGTCCTGGAGCGGGAGGTGTCAGCACGGAACGCTTCCGGCGCCGAGATCCGGATGAGGGCTGCCGGGTTCGGAGCCCGCAAGACGTTGGAGGACTTCGACTTCGACGCCCAACCCGCCGTCCGGAACCAAGTCGCCGCATTGGCCTCAGGTGGGTTCCTCACCGAAGCCCGCAACGTCGTCCTCCTCGGCCCGCCCGGCACCGGCAAAACCCATCTCGCGATCGCCCTCGGCGTGACCGCCTGTCGCCACGGACACCGGGTCCTGTTCGCCACCGCCACCGACTGGGTCACCCGACTCTCCGACGCCCACCGAGCAGGGAAACTCCCCGCCGAACTGGTCAAGCTCCGCCGCTACGGACTGATCATCATCGACGAAGTCGGCTACCTGCCCTTCGAGCAAGACGCAGCGAACCTGTTCTTCCAGCTGGTGTCATCTCGCTACGAACACGCCTCACTGGTGCTGACCAGCAACCTGCCGTTCTCCGGCTGGGGCGGGGTGTTCGGAGACCAGGTCGTTGCTGCCGCGATGATCGACCGCATCGTCCACCACGCCGACGTCCTCACCTTGAAGGGAGCCAGCTACCGGCTCCGCAACCGAGGCATCGACACCCTGCCCAGCATCAGAACAACCACCAACGAAACCCAGGGCTAAGCTGCCCGCAACTGTTCACTTTTCAGGCGTCGAAACTGACCAGTTTTCGAGCGTCGTCCACACGCGAGCTTGTGCCCGGCCGTAGCTCAGTTCAGGAGGGGTTCGAGGTGCACCGAAACCCGCAACCGGAACTGATTCGCCCCGAAACCGAACGCGTACCGTTATTGGCGGATCGTTGGCGAGGAGGTTCGTTTAACGCATCGAGCAGGCGCGTCGAAGGAGAGCAGAACGCAAGAGCTTGGCCGAGGTCGGCCGGATTCGGGGAGTGGGCGCAACCTCGGTCTTCAGGGCATTGGGCTAGGACGTTTCTTCCGCCGCCGGGTCTCCTTGAGGTGTCGAGCGAGCCGGTTCGGAATACCGGCGTGGCTCCCTTCGGTCCGCTTCGGTGGAGTTGGCGCACCCAAGTCGAGGGACCCAATTCGCGGCCACATCGACGGAACTGCTCACCAGCCCCAGATCTATCGACCGTGTCAAACTGAAGCCCTGGACGGCGGTCGACTGCACGGTCCCCCCAACGGGGGACTTACCGTGCTGCGACTGGCCGGTACGCTGATTGTTGATCCCGTTCATGGCCAACCCCAGCCTCACCCCCTGACGGCCCACGCGGATCTTCGAGCCCGCCCGCCGCTACCCCCCCGAGCGCGGGCGGGCTTTCCCGCATCCGCCGACTCGCCGGTAGATCCCGTCACGTGCAATGAGCAGCCCGGCCCCGGGCCTCAGATCGGGATGCACCTCAGGCCAGTAGGTTTTCAAGTGCCGAGGAGGGCCAAGATGTGGCGAGTCCGCAACTCCTGTACACCAACACCGACTCAGATCAGCCTCGGCGTTGTGCTGCGACTCGACGACCTGATCGCGAAGGGGAAACAGGCCTCCGACGTCTTCGACCACTTCCTGGAGTATCCGTTCATCGCGCCGCTCATCGAAGGCGGCGAACTCGCGGAGTACGGCTGCCATCTGGTGGCCGAGGGTGGCCAGTCGATGGTCGGCGAGATCACGGCCAACGGCCTCGTCGTCGTCGGCGAGGCCGCGGGCTCACGCTCAACAACGGGCTCACGGTGCGCGGCATGGACCTGGCGGCGGGCTCTGCGGTCGCCGCGGCCAAAGGCATCGACGCCGCCCTCAAGACAGACGACGTCACCATGGCCGGCTTGGCGGGCTATGGCAGGGCTCTGTACGGGTCGTTGGTCGGCACGGACATGCAGACCTATGCCCAGGCGCCAGCCTTCCTGGAGCGGGGCCGCCTGTACACCGAGTACGGCGAGCTCATCGCCAACGTTCTCTACAAGGCCTTCAACCACGACCTGACGCCGCGCAAGCACCTGACCGCGATCGCCACGAGCCTTGAATGAGTCCCCCCCGTGTAACTGAAGGACCTGGCGTCCGAGGTTGGGCAGGAGTGAGGGCACTGTGAAGAGGATGTCGATCCCGGAGCGGCTGGCCGGCAACCGGTACGTCACCGACGAAGAAGAGTCCCACATCCACGTCAACCAGGAACTCGCGAAGTCCAAGGGGACGGGCAAGCGGATCGTCGCCGTCGGCCCCGCGAAGGCCTGTGCCGAAGAGCAACACGGCACCATCTCGGTGGAGTACGCGGCCTGCCTCGAGTGCGGTGCCTGCCTTGCCGCGGCATCCCCGGGCGCCCTCGTGTGGCACTATCCGCGCGGCGGCATGGGTGTGTCCTACCGCGAGGGCTAGTCCAGAACACGTCCCCGAACGTCCTTGCTCGGCCGTTCACCACACGGCCGGGCCCCTGCCTGTTGTCGACCGTCGTCGCTATCAAGCCACGATCCACTTGCCAGTAGTGTGAGCCCCGCCCCCGAGTTCACCGCCTTGCGAACCGACCAACACGTCGTGGCCCGGCCGGCCGAGGCCCCTACACAGGCGCGTGATGCCATAGAAGCCTGAACCCGGCACGTCCGCCGACTCATCGGTTCGAGGACCCAACCTGTCGAGCCCGAGTGTGGTGGTGGTCTCTGCTCGACGTCGAAACCGAGCAGAGTCGAGCGTCCACAGAACAGTGTTCACTCCGACTCGGTCATCGATACTGCAGTTGGTGCCACACCCCAGCTCTCGGCGATCGTGGGCCGAGGGCTGGGGCCGTCACCGCTGACGATCGATACTCGACAGGGCACCGGCGGCCGCGGTGCATCTTCTGAATCCGTTCGAGGCTGATGATCGGCACCACCGCGGTTCGCAGGTCCAGATGCAGCGTCACAGGGACGGTGTCGGGTCTGGGCCGCTCCGTGCGACCCTTCGTAGTAGAGCAGGTCAGTGCTGGGGCAGGGACTGCAGGCGGAGAATCACTCGGCCCACCTTGCGACGTGCGTCCCTCAGGGCTGGCGGGTGGCCATCGCACATACCGGATTCGGTAGGTGCAGGGCGCCCGATTGGCTGCCCAGATAGGTGCCGGTGCCGGGACGTTTCTCCATCCGGGCGGGGCCGGCGAGCTGCATCGCTTCCACGCGTGGCCTTCGGGGCCTGCTTGGGCGGCCGCCGTCGCCGCTGCGGTTCGGACGTGGCCGACGGTGGGAGTCACTGCCCGAGACTGAGGATGCTGGGCAGTACCAACAGCATTCCGGCGAGCCAGGTGAGGTGGGTGAGGATCGGTCCCAGCACGCCTCCGGTGACCCGGCGCTGCAGACCGACGACGAAGCCAAGAACGGCAGTCCCGATCACCAGCATCGGAATGCCTGTCGGTCCGGTGGACAGTGCATAGACGAGGGTCGAGATCAGGACGCCGTGCTGACCTCCGGCGGCCGCGTACAGCCCGCCGCGAAAGAAGAGCTCCTCAGCCACCGCGTTGAGGGCTATCAGGACGGCGACGCCCGGCCTGAAGCCCAGTTCGGCGTGGGAAAGCAGGAGTTGCAAGGGGTCCCGCAGGAACGGAATGCCGGCGACCACGGCGCCGCCGGCCACGAAAATGAATGTCAGGATCACGCCGATGAGTAACGACTGCAGAACACCCCGGCCGTCCTGGGTGCCCCGGCGGGTGTTGGCTGAGCCGAGGTAGAGCTTGCCGGACAGCAGCGCACCCACGATCCACGTGGTTCCGAGCGCCAGGATCGCGGCGTAGATTGTCGGATCACCCGGCGGGATGCGCATTGTCCAGGCCATCACAAACGAGCCGATTGCGAGTGTCGCCACGGAGACCCAGCGTCGCTGGAGGAGCTGATCTGGCGATTCGGGGTAGTCTCGTTCCACCGGAGTGACAAACGCGGCTATGACGAATGCCCGGAACTCGCTGGCGGGGTTGATCACGGCTGCTCCTTGTCTTGCCTCGACACTGGGCGACGTTATCCAGGGCAATCGTAGCCACCCGGGGCGGCCATGCCGGCTACTCGTCCGGATCCGCCGAACGCGAAGGGGCGTGGGCAGGAAGAGGCCGGTCTGGGTGCGGCATTCGGGAAGGCAAGCATTACTTCGGCGGGGTGCCCCATCCAGACGAGGAGGGTCCTGGAGGCGAGAATGCCCGACAAGAACAATGCGACCTCGATGCCTGCGCCGATCAGGATGCCCGCGCAGACCGCGCGGGGCATAGCTGCCAGGTCGCCTGCCCCTAAGACCGGCGTCACCGGGATTGCCAGACCGGCCGAGGCTTCCATCGCGAACCCGAACGGCAGGAATTTCCGGCTTCCCGACGCCCCCCACAGCGGCCAACGCACCACCAGACGGTCGACAACATGGGCTCGGTGACCGTGTACAGCTGCTGGAAGAGGTTGCCCACCAACAGCGGCAGGGTGAAAAGGACGATGAAGGGAACGGACGGGAAGACCACGATACGCGGCTGGCGGACAAGCTCGTGTCGTATCCTCTCGCCAAATAGGCACACCGCGACACACCGCCCCGAGGTCAGCTGCCGTCGTCGGTTTCCGGCACGCACTTGTGGCCTCGGGCTGTTGCTGGACGTAGTCGGCCCGGTTCCAACAGCTTCGACAACCGGCGGCCCGCCCAGAGAGCCGTCCTGCGACGCTCGGGTCCGACGTGCCCACACGGGGTTGGTCGGGGGCACTTCCTCTTCAGGGCCTTCTGACTAGGGGCCAGAGAGTGTGCACGATGTCGTTGGCCCAGTTGTCGGGGACGTCCCCGGCCACTGCGTCACGGATGATCATGCCGCCGAGGACCATCTCGATGATCATCTCGTAGTTGATGTCCGGGTTCAGGGCGCCATTCTGGACTCCGTGGGCAAAGTATTCGCCTATCGCGTGGAGCCTCGGCGTGACGACCCGGTCGCGCCACTCGCGGGGACCGACCTCGTCGCTGGCGAGGATCCGTCCCACCGACGCCAGCCCGATCCTTTCCTCGAAGACGTTCTGGACGTCGCGTAGCATGGCGGCGAAGCTGGCCTCGGTCACGCCTCGGCCGTGGTAGTCCGGGATGGGGGAGAGATGGTCTAGGTGTGATGTCCAGGCACGTTGGTCGAGATCGTGTGACGACACGATCTGAGGTCGGCGGTGGGTGAAGGCCCCCCGGGTGTGGAGTGGAGCTGTCTAGGAACCGCCCTGCACCAAGGAGGCCTTCATGTCCCACGCTAATGCTGCTTTGACCCCTCGTGCCCGGTTGAGGCTGGCGCGCCTGATCGTCGATCACGGTTGGCCGCCGGCCCGGGCGGCCGAACGCTACGACGTGTCGTGGAAGACCGCCGCCAAGTGGGCTGACCGGTACCTCGCCGAGGGGCCTGCCGGGATGACGGATCGTTCCTCGAAGCCGCATCACCAGCCGAACCGGACCCCGGCGCCGATGGTCCGCAAGATCGTGCACCTGCGCTGGAAGCAGCGGCTGGGGCCGGTCGGGATCGCCGATCGGCTCGGCATGGCCGCATCAACCGTGCACGCGGTTCTGGTGCGATGCCGGCTCAACCGCCTCGGCCACGTTGACCGGGCCACCGGTGAACCGATCCGGCGCTACGAACACCCCCACCCTGGTGATCTGATCCATGTCGATGTGAAGAAGCTCGGAAAGGTCCCCGATGGTGGTGGCTGGCGCTACGTCGGCCGGCCACAAGGCGAGAAGAACCGGGCAATGACCGTGGCCCGCACCGGCACTGCCCGCAGCAAGTGGAGAGACCCGGTGATCGGCACCTGTTACCTGCACACGGTGATCGATGATTTCTCCCGTGTCGCTTACGTCGAAGCGCATGACGACGAAACCAAGGAGACCGCGGCCCAGGTGCTACGCAACGCTGTGGCCTGGTTCGCCGAACGGGGCGTCACCGTCCAACGCTTCCTGTCCGACAACGGCAGCTGCTACAAGTCCCACCTGTGGCACCAGACCTGCCCCGACCTCGGCATTGCACCGAAGAAGCCCCGGCCGTACCGGCACCAGCACCACGGCATAAACGAACGGCTCCATAC
>CAYQXH010000090.1:0-9835 GCA_964421325.1 uncultured Propionibacteriaceae bacterium | reverse complement strand
CAGCCAGAAATTGAGGTATGCGATGGCAGCGATGAAACCGCGGACCGGTGACGGCCCGATCGAGGTGGCCAAGGAGGGTCGCGTGATTGCAATGCGCATTCCAGCCGAGGGCGGCGGTCGCCTGGTCATCGAGATGAATGCCACCGAGGCGGCCGAGCTGAAGGCAGCCCTTGAGGGTGTTGTCGTAGCCTGACCACGAAATTGAAACAGGGCCCCGGGTAGAACCCGGGGCCCTGCTGCTTGTTCAGCGGGCGTTGTGGAACGCGATCGCCTGCTCGTAGACAGCCACCGTCTCCTTTGCGATCTTCTCCCAGGAGAACTCGTCGATGCAGCGCTGGCGCCCCGCCTTGCCGTAACGCTCGGCCAGGGCCGGGTCTCGCGTGATCCGGTTGATCTCTTCGGCGAACCGCGCCTCGAACGCGGACACGAAGTCCGGGTCACCTGCCTGCTTGGGGTCGTAGGCGACCAGCGTTCCGGTCTCACCGTCAACCACCACCTCCGGGATACCGCCGACCGCTGAGGCGACCACGGCCGTCTCGCAGGCCATTGCCTCCAGGTTCACGATGCCCAGCGGCTCATACACCGAGGGGCAGGCGAACACGGTCGCGTGGGTGAGCACCTGCCGCACCGAGGCCCGGGGCAGCATCTCCTGCACCCATTTCACGTGACCGGAGCGGGCCTGGCTCAGCTCGGCGAAGGCTGCGTCGAACTCGGCTGCGATCTCGGGGGTGTCCGGTGCTCCGGCCAGCAGCAGCAGCTGGGTGTCGGGGTCGAACTGCTGGGCTGCGCGCACCAGGTGCACCAGGCCCTTCTGCCGGGTGATCCGGCCGACGAAGACCACCAGCGGGCGATCCCGGTCAACCCCGAGCGAGTCGACCACGTCGGTGTGGAAGTCGGGCTTGAACTCGTCGGGGTCGATGCCGTTCTTCACGACGAAGACCCGGTTCGGGTCGAGATCGCTGTAGGAGTCCAGCACGTCCGCTCGCATCCCGTTGCTCACCGAGATCACGGCCGCTGCGTCCTCGAAGGCGGTCTTCTCGGCCCAGGAGGACACCCGGTAGCCCCCGGCGAGTTGCTCGGCCTTCCAGGGCCGGTGCGGCTCGAGCGAGTGGGAGGTGACCACGTGGGGCACGTCCAGGAACTTCGAACCGATCAGGCCGGCGAAGTTCGCGTACCAGGTGTGGGAGTGGATCACGTCGACATCCCCGATGGCGTTGGCCATGGCGACGTCGGCTCCCAGCACGCGCAGTGCGGCATTTGCTCCGGGCGGGAAGTCCTCAGCGTGGGCCGTCGCCCCCTCGCGCTGCTCGCCCATGCACTGGACCTCGACGGACTTGGTGAACTTGCGCAGTTGGGGCACCAGCTGGCCGACGTGGACGCCGGCGCCACCATAGATGTGGGGAGGGTATTCCCGGGTCAGGATTGAGACGCGAAGTGCCATAGCAGCGATCGTGTCACAGAACGCCGGGATGGTCACGGGTTCGGTCGATCCTCCCCTCCCACAAGGGCGGGTTCAGATCAAGTGCGCCTTTTCGGCGGTTTCCTTGTGAGAGTCCGCGCGAGGTCTTAGGTTCAGGGTCATGACTAGCGGACCGAATGTTCTGTCCATTGTCCTGGCCGGCGGCGAGGGCAAGAGACTGATGCCGTTGACGGCCGACCGGGCCAAGCCCGCGGTCCCATTCGGAGGTACCTACCGGCTGATCGACTTCGTGTTGTCCAACCTGGCCAACTCCGACTTGACCAAGATCTGTGTCCTGACCCAGTACAAGTCGCACTCGCTCGACCGGCACATCTCGCTGACGTGGCGCATGTCCAACCTCCTCGGCAGTTACGTCACCTCCGTCCCGGCCCAGCAGCGGACGGGCAAGCAGTGGTACCAGGGCAGCGCGGACGCGATCTTCCAGTCGATGAACCTGATCAACGACGAGGATCCCGACTACGTGGTCGTCTTCGGGGCCGACAACATCTACCGGATGAACGTCGAGGACATGGTCAACTCCCACATCGACTCCGGTATGGACGCGACCATCGCGGGCATCCGGGTGCCGATCAAGGAGGCGAGCGCCTTCGGCATCATCGATGCCGAGCCGGGCGGCAAGATCAAGGCCTTCCTCGAGAAGCCGAAGGACCCGCCGGGGCTGCCCGACAGCCCGCAGGAGTCGTTCGCGTCCATGGGCAACTACGTCTTCACCCGAAAGGCCTTCGTCGAGGCGCTGAACGAGGACGCGGCCACCGCCGACTCCCGCCACGACATGGGCGGCAACATCATCCCGTTCTTCGTGGACAAGGGCGCGGCCCAGGTCTATGACTTCACCCTCAACAACGTCCCCGGCTCGACCGAGAAGGACCGGAACTACTGGCGGGACGTGGGCACGATCGAGGCCTATCACGCGGCCCACATGGACCTGGTCTCGGTGGAGCCGGAGTTCAACCTCTACAACCGCAAGTGGCCGATCTGGACCTCCCAGGCCCAGCTCCCCGGCGCCAAGTTCACGCTGCGCGGCACCGCTGAGGACTCGATCGTCGGCTCCGGGTGCATCATCTCCGGCGGGGACGTCGACCGCTCGGTGCTCTCGCCCAACGTGATGGTCGACAAGTGGGCCCGGATCGAGGAGTCGGTGATCTTCCCCGGCTGCCGGATCGGTCGCAACGCCGTCGTCCGCCGGGCCATCCTGGACAAGAACGTCATCATTCCGGACGGTGTCGAGGTCGGCGTCAACGCCGAGCACGACCGGGCGCGGGGCTTCCATGTCGAGGGTGGCATCACGGTGATCGCGAAGAACGAGGCGGTTCCCGGCAACTGGTGATCCACGCTGAAGGCCGGCTCCGGGTGTGTCCCGGGGCCGGCCTTCCTGCGTCTGCCCGCAGGCGACCGCGCCGGGTTTCGGGACAAACCTGCCGGTCGCCGGCCCGAAGCGCCCTGTCCTGACCGGTTCCGGCCGACCAGGGGCAGGTTTGTCCCATTTGCCCGGGACCCGGTGAGTCGGCCCGGAGGTTTGGGTGTGGGCTTGTGGGCTGGGGTGCTGGCTCGGACGGGGTGCTGGCCCGGGACGGAGGTGCCGGCTCGGGACCGGGGTGTCTGCCCGGGGGCTCCGTTCCGATCCTTCAGGCCGACGGGGGCTTGCCCTCAGTCCGAAGGCTCCAGGGGGAACACGTCGAGGTACACCCGGATCCGGCGGGAGTCCTCCGGCGGCCGGCGATCGCGAACGGCTCGACCGTGGCGGTCCAGAACCTCGGCCAGCTCTGCGCAGAGGGCCTCGGTCTCCGCCTCGGTGAGCGAGAGGCTGGAGGAGGCGAGCAGGCCGAGGCTCGACGACTGTGCCGGGTCCATCCGGTTGAGCCAGCCGGCCAGCTCGGTCGTGCGTTCGGCGACCAGCTGGTGGATGATCGCGCGGGCCGAGTCCTGGGTGGCCGGATCGCGGAGGAGGGCCGGGTCGGTCATCTCGAACCCGACCGGACGCCACCAGCGTTCCCGGCCGCCGGTGTGCTCCGGGTCGTCCTCGACGAAGCCGTGGCGTTCCAGCTGGCGGAGGTGGTAGCTGGTCTGGCCGCTGCTCTCGCCGAGCGACCTGGCGAGCTGGCTGGCGGTGGCAGCGCCCCGCCGCTGGAGTTCGCCGAACATCGCCATCCGCAGCGGGTGCGCGAACGCCTTCAGGGAGTTCGGGCCGACCTGGCGCCGGCTCGCCACCTCGCCGGCCCCGGCCGGAGTGGCGGTGGAGGGCTTGCCATCCGTCATTTGCAGAGATACCTTTGCATAGAGTTCTTTGCAGAGATTACTCTGCGACATCATCCTAGAGGAGAGGACGAGGGAAATGACAGCTGCGGGAGAGGTCGAAGCGATAGTTGCCGAACCCCCGGCCAGCCGGGGACTCGGCCGGCCGTTCGCCTCCCAGCTCGCAGCCACCGGGCTGGCGAACCTCGGCGACGGGATCCTCGGCACCCTCGCCCCGCTGGTGGCGCTGTCGCTGACCACGTCGCCGGTGCAGATCGCGCTCCTCTCGGCTGCGACCTGGGTTCCGTGGCTGTTGCTGGGGATCGCGGCCGGGGCGGTGATCGACCGGGTGGACCGCCGGCGCGCGCAGGTCGCGGCGCTCGGCGCCCGGGCGCTCGTGCTCACGCTCGGGGCCTGGCTCGGGGCGACCGGCGCACTCACTGTTGTCTGGCTGGTCGTGCTGGTGCTGGCCTACGGGGTCACGGAGGTCTTCGCCGACCTCGGCGCCACTTCGATCGTGCCCGACCTGGTGCCGACGGATCGGCTGTCCGCGGCCAACGGACGGGTGATCGGGGTGCAGCAGGTGGCGAACGTCTTCCTGGGGGCTCCGCTGGCCGGCGCCCTGATCGTGATGGGGGCCGGGATCGGGTTCGGCACGTCGGCAGCGCTGGCAGCCCTCGCAGCCCTCGTGCTGGCCTTCGGCTTCACCGGCACCTTCCGCAAGCCGGCGTCCGAGGGACAGGCCGACCAGGCCGGGCCGCTCGGCCAGGTTCGGGAGGGTCTTGCCTTCCTGGTCGGGCACCCGGTGCTGCGTCCGCTGGTGATCACCTCAAGCCTGCTCAATCTGGCCAGCACCGCCTACTTCGCCGTGTTCGTCCTCTGGGCGGTCGGCCCGAGCTCCGCCATGGGGCTGACCGCATCCCAGTTCCCGCTGCTGATGCTCGGCTTCGCCGCCGGTGCTGTCGTCGGTTCACTGCTGGCCGAGGCGGTGCAGAAACGCCTCGGCGAGGTCCGGACGATCATCGTGATGCTCACCGGTAGCGTCGTGCTGATGCTGGTTCCGGTGGCGTGGCCCAACGGCTGGGCCGTGGCTGCGGCCCTCGCTGTGATCGGCGTGACCAACACGATCGGCAACGTCGTCTCCCAGTCGCTCAAGCAGCGGCTGGTCCCCGGCGAGCTGCTCGGCCGGGTCAGCGGGGCCGGGCGCACCCTCGCCTTCGGGCTGATGCCGCTGGGCGCGATCCTCGGCGGTGTCGTTGGCGAGCGTGCCGGCCTGGCGGCGACGTTCCTCTCAGCGGTCGGGCTCTCCCTCGCCACCTGCGCCTACCTGGCCGCGACGGTGCGCCCGGCCATGGTCGCGGGCCGGTGAACCCAACCCCCGCATCCTCAGCTGCGGACGGCGACCAGCAGCCCGTCGCCGACCGGCAGCAGCACCGGCGTGAACGACTCGTCGACGAGTACGGCCTGGAGCGCCTCGCGGATGATCAGGGGCTCGTCGTCGAAGTTGCGCTCGTCGGCGACCAGGCCCTGCCAGAGGGCGTGGTGCAGGATCAGCAGGCCGCCGGAGCGCAGCAGGCGCTCGGCCTGGGCGACGTACTCGACGTACTCCAGCGCGTCCCCGTCGATGTAGACGATGTCGTAGGCGCCGTCGGTGAGCTTCGGCAGCACGCTCAGGGCCTGACCGGCGATGAGCCGGACGCGGCGGGTGGGAATCCCCTCCGCCGTGAGCACCTCACGGGCGGCGACCTGGTTCTCACTCTCCGAGTCGATGCTGGTCAGCACCCCATCCGGGGCCATGCCGGCCAGCAGCGCAAGGCCGGAGACCCCGGTGCCCGTGCCGATCTCGACGACCGCCCGCGCCGCCAGCGTCCTGGCCAGGAAGGTGAGCACAGCTGCCACCCCGGAGCTGATGCACTCCACACCGAGGTCGTCGGCGCGCTGGCGTGCCGACTCCGCCCCGTCCGACTCGGCGACGAAGGCCTCCGCGTAGGCGAACGTTGTCGAAAGCGAGGCTGCGCGGCCCGGGTTCTTCGGTGCTGGATTCACGGCACTCAGCGTACGACAACGAGCGTCCCGACCGCGGCTGCCACCTGAAGCCGAGGAGTCTCGAAGCTGGCGGCGTCAGGCACCCGGGCGGAGATGCCCCTACCATTGCGTCGCATGAGTCACGTGGTGGTCGCAGAGCTGGTCGCGAATGTCCTCTCCGTCGAGGTCGAACCCGGTCAGCGGGTGCATCCGGCTGACCCCGTGGTGATCCTGGAGTCGATGAAGATGGAGATCCCGGTGCTCGCCGATGCCGCCGGAACCGTCACCGAGGTCGTGGTCGAGGTCGGCGATGTGGTTCGAGACGGCGACCCGCTGGTCGTGATCGCCACCGTTTAGGCTGGCCCCCATGACAGCGCTGCCCTTCGGCCGGGTCCAGACGGCCATGGTGACCCCGTTCCATGCGGACGGGTCGCTCAACCTGGCCGAGGCCCGCCGGCTGGCCGCCCACCTGGTCGACGTCCAGGGCAACGACGCCCTGGTCATCAACGGCACCACGGGGGAGTCGCCGACCACCACCGACGCGGAGAAGCTCTCCCTGCTCGAGGCCGTCATCGATGAGGTCGGCGACCGGGCCCGGATCGTGGCCGGCGTCGGGACGTTCAACACCGCCCACACGATCGAGCTGGCAAGGCAGGCGGAGCAGGCCGGCTCGCACGGGTTGCTGGTGGTCACCCCCTACTACAGCCGGCCACCGCAGGACGCCCTCGCCGACCACTTCCTCACCGTCGCGGACGCCACTTCGCTGCCGATCATGATCTATGACATCCCGCACCGCTCCGGGATCCCGGTCGAGACCGCCACCATGATCCAGATCGCCGCCCACCCCAACATCGTCGCGGTCAAGGATGCCAAGGGCTCCCCGGTCGCATCGGCGCAGGTGCTGGCGGCAACCGAGTTGGCCTACTACTCCGGTGACGACGCCATGACCCTGCCGCTGCTCGCCGTCGGCGGGGTAGGGGTGGTCGGCACGTCGACGCACTTCACCGGCCGGGCGACCAGGGAGCTGATCGACGCGTTCGTCGCCGGCGACGTCGCAAGGGCGACCGCGCTGAACGCGGCGCTGCTGCCGGTCTTCCTCGGCGTGTTCGCCACCCAGGGCTGCCTGCTGGTCAAGGCTGGCCTCGCCGCCAGGGGCTTCAATCCCGGCCCGGTGCGCAAGCCGCTCCTCGAAGCCAGCCCACAGCAGGCCGCGGCGTTCGTCGCCATCCTCGACGCCAACGGACTCTGAGGGCTGCGGGACTAACCTGATCCCATGATCGACTTCAACATGTCCGAGATCCTGGTCTTGGGCGTGCTGGCAGTGATCATCTTCGGCCCGGAGAAGCTCCCCGAGTTGGCCCGCAAGGCTGCCCGGGTGATCAGCTACCTGCGCAACATCGCCAACGACGCCCAGGGCCGGCTCCGGCAGGAACTCGGGCCGGAGTTCGCCGACCTGGAACTGGCCGACCTGAACCCGCGCGCGCTGGTCAACAAGCACCTGCTGAACCCGGTGCAGGCCGAGGTGACGGCCCTGAAGTCCCAGCCAGAACCGGCGTCCCGGCCGGCCGGATCGCCCGTCGCCGCGGCCGCCCTGCCGGCGGCGGCGGACCAGCCCGATCCGGGTCCCGGCGCCCTGCCGGCGGCGGCGCTCACGGTCGTCGCTTTCGACACCGAAGCGACCTGAGGCCTGCAGGATGAGTTGGGCAGCCCGAAGGCGGTAGCCTGCCCGAGTGACCTCGGCATCGTCGATCTTCGTCTCGAGGATCAAGGGACTGCCCATGCTCGACCCCAACGGCGAGCAGGTGGGCAAGGTACGCGACGTCGTCATCCAGAACCGGTCGAGCAAGCGGCCGCCAAGGGTGAAAGGCCTCGTGGTGGAGCTGTTCGCCCTGCGGCGGATCTTCTTCCCGATGGAGCGGGTGCATTCCATCGACGCCCATCAGGTGATCGTCTCCGGGCTCGTCAACACCCGTCGCTTCCAGGTTCGCGAGCGCGAGATGCTCGTCGTTGAGAACCTGCTCGACCGCACCGTGCACCGCAAGGACGCCAGCCAGCCGGAGACCATCTTCGACGTGGCCTTCAAGCGCAACCGTTCGCGCGACTGGGTGCTGTCGGAGATCGCGTTGCGTGAGGCCGGCCGGCGGCCCTTCCAGCGGGGGCACGTCACCATCGTGGACTGGTCGGAGGTGCCCGACTTCATCGAGCAGCCGGCTCCCCGCGACGCCGAGCAGCAGGCGATGCGGCTGTCCGACCTGAAGGCTGCCGACGTCGCGCGCGAACTCCATGACATGGACCCGGTGCTGCGGGCGGCTGTCGTCCAGGCCATGGACGACGACCGGCTGGCCGAGGCCCTGGAGGAGTTGCCTGAGGACGAGCAGGTGGACGTGATCAACTCCCTCGACACCGACCGGGCTGCCGACGTCCTCGAGGAGATGGACCCGGACGACGCCGCCGACCTGATCGCGGAGCTCGACTCGGTGATGGCGGAGAACATCCTGGAGCGGATGGAGCCGGACGACGCCCGCGACGTCCGCACCCTGCTCACCTACGACGCTGCCACCGCCGGCGGCCTGATGAACCCCGAACCGGTCGTCCTGAGTGCCGACGCAACCGTCGCCGACGCCCTGGCAGCGGTGCGCCGGGAGGAGATCACGCCGGCCATGGCCGCGCTCGCCTTCCTCTGCCGGCCCCCGATGGACACCCCGACCGGGCGCTACCTCGGCGCGGTCCACTTCCAGCGGTTGCTCCGCGAACCGCCGTCGATGCTGGTCGCCGGGCTGATCGACCCGGACATCACGCCGCTGCGGCCGCAGAACAATGTCGCCCAGGTCAGCCGCTACTTCGCCACCTACGACCTGGTCTGCGCCCCGGTGGTTGACGCCGAGCACCGCCTCCTCGGGGCGGTCACGGTCGACGACGTGCTCGACCACATCCTGCCCAACGACTGGCGCGGGGTTCAGCTGGACCGGCTGGATTCGGAGGTGAACGATGGCTAGCCCGAACCGCCTCGATACTCCGGGACGCCGCCGCAGTGAGTGGATCCCGCGGATGCGGATGGATCGCGACGCCTTCGGCAGCTTCGCGGAGTCCTTCGCCCGCTGGATGGGCACTGCGACGTTCCTGATCTGGATGACGGTCCTGATCATCGCCTGGGTGGTTTTCAACGTGGTGGCGCCGGACCTCGCCCCGGACCCGTTCCCCTTCCTGTTCCTCACCCTCGCCCTCTCCTTGCAGGCCTCCTACGCCGCGCCGCTGATCCTGCTGGCGCAGAACCGGCAGGAGGCCAGGGACCGGGTGAGCCTCGAGCACGACCGGGAGGTCTCGGCGCAGTCCAGGGCTGACATGGACTTCCTGGCCCGCGAGATCGCGTCCCTGCGGATGCGGATGAACGACGTCGCCACCCGGGATTTCATCCGTTCGGAGCTTCGTGACCTGATCGAGGAACTCGACAACCGGGAGCCGGAGGAGAAGCGCAAACACCTCGCCTGAGCAGCTGCGCGACCGAATTTCAGTGCGCTCGAACCGCGGGTAGGGTGCTGTCCATGTCCGAACTCGAAACCGCAGTCCACGCTGCCCTGGCGACCGTCATCGACCCGGAGATCCATCAGCCGATCACCGACCTGGGCATGGTGGAGTCGGTGGCTGTCGACGCCTCCGGAGTGGCAGCGGTCACCGTCCTGCTGACGATCGCTGGGTGCCCGTTGGCGAACACGATCGAGTCGGACGTGACCAAGGCCGTCACCACCGTCCCCGGCGTCTCCGGGGTGAACCTGACCCTCGGGACGATGAGCGACGAGCAGCGCTCCGAGCTGAAGAAGCGGCTGCGCGGCGGACGCGAGGATCGCGAGATCCCGTTCGCCCGGCCGGACTCGCTGACCCAGGTGATCCTGGTCGCTTCCGGCAAGGGTGGGGTGGGCAAGAGTTCGGTCACGGTGAACCTCGCGATGGCCCTCGCCGCCCGCGGCAGGAGCGTCGGCGTGCTGGACGCCGACATCTACGGCCACTCGATCCCGCAGATGCTCGGCCTCACCGAGGCCATGCCGACCTCGGTCGACGGGATGATCATGCCGGTGCCGAGCATGGGGCTGCGGGTCATCT
>CAYQXH010000089.1:0-10040 GCA_964421325.1 uncultured Propionibacteriaceae bacterium | reverse complement strand
CGGAAACATGGCCGATGTGTCGCGGGCCGTTGGCGTACGGCCAGGCGACGGCGGCGAGGATGCGCGAACTCACGAAGGGTCATCCTATGGCTTCGGCGACCTGCCCCGGCACAGCCGTCGCGGCCCGGCCGCCCTGCAGCCGACGGCGGCCGACCCGGATTTGAGACGCCGATGGGCGCTCTTCTGGACCGGAACGGGCCGCGTTCCACATCTGGTCGTCCAACCCGTACCATGTTGAGCGTGACCCCTGAGTTCATACTCTTGGCCCTCGTCGTTATCACGGCGTTGGCCTTTGATTTCACTAACGGGTTTCATGACACGGCTAACGCCATGGCAACTTCGATCGCTACCAAGGCGTTGACACCGAAGGCTGCTGTGACGCTCTCCGCGATCCTGAACCTGGTTGGTGCGTTCCTCTCAGTCGAAGTGGCCATCACGGTCACCAACGCTGTGATCAGGATCCAGAATCCTGACGGCACGCCAAAGGCCGAACTGATGGCCGATGGGGGTCACGGCCTGCTGCTGATCCTGATGGCCGGCCTCGCCGGTGCGATCATCTGGAACATCCTCACCTGGCTCTGGGGCCTTCCGTCCAGCTCCTCGCACGCGCTCTTCGGCGGCCTGGTCGGCGCCACCATCGCCGGCATGGGCTGGAACGGCGTCAAGTGGGCCGGTGAGGGAGCCAAGCTCGACGGTGTCGTCGGCAAGGTGGTCCTGCCGGCGCTGCTCTCCCCGGCGATCGCCCTGGTCGTGGCGATGGTCGGTACCTGGCTGGTCTACAAGATCACCCAGGGCGTCGCCTCGCGGTATCAGGAGAGCGGCTTCCGCTGGGGCCAGATCGGTACGGCCTCGCTGGTCTCACTCGCCCACGGCACCAACGACGCCCAGAAGACCATGGGCGTGATCACGCTCGCACTGATCGCCTCCGGCACCTGGACCTCGACCCACGAGGTTCCGCTCTGGGTCAAGGTGGCCTGCGCCGTCGCGATCGCCTCGGGTACCTACATCGGCGGGTGGCGGATCATCCGCACCATGGGCAAGGGCCTGGTCGAGATCTCGTCCCCGCAGGGGATGGCCGCAGAGAGTTCGTCGGCGGCGGTGATCCTCGCGTCCAGCCAACTGGGGTTCGCCCTCTCCACCACCCACGTGGCCACCGGTTCGATCCTTGGCTCCGGCGTCGGCCGCAAGGGCGCGACCGTGCGCTGGCGAGTGGCGGGCCGGATGGGCCTCGCCTGGCTCACCACGCTGCCTCTGGCCGGACTGGTCGGCGCCGCGATGTGGTGGATCGGTCACCTGATCGGTGGTTCAGCCGGGGCCTTCACGATCTTCGGCCTGATGTGCGCAGCCGCGCTCTACATGCGTTGGCACTCCAGGCGTGATCACGTCGGCAGCCACAACGTCAACGACGAGTGGGCCGGCGACTCGAAGCAGAAGGCCGACGCCAAGTTGCCGGTCTCCGGAGGGGTGCACTGATGGATCAGCTCTTGGCAGCCCTTGACGGTGGCTGGAAGGTTCTGCTCGCCGGGCTGATCCTCGGGGCCGGACTCCCGGCGATGTTCGCCTTCGGTGTGCGCGCCCTGGCCTGGGGAACCGGCGGCGACGCCGAGATCCACGAGACCGGAGTGTTGCTGAAGCCGCATCCGCTCGGCCGGGCGGTGGCCTACACCATGTTCGGGCTGGTCCTGATCTCCGTGCTGCTCGGCATCGGCTACATCGTGGCCCACGGGCTAGGGATGACGATCACCTTCAACGGCCTGCTGCCGGTCCTCACGCCGAAGTGAGCTCGTAGGCCCCGGCCCCGGCCCCGGCCCCGAGCCCGGCCGCAGCCCGCCGCATGTCCACTCCGACCTGCTCGAGGAACGCCCTTGCCCGCGCGCTGACATGCCGGTGGATCATCGTCTCCGGCAGCGGCTGCACCGCGATCCGGGTGCCGACCCCGGCCAGCACCAGCGGCAGCGTGTAGCCCACCGATGAGGGGAAGCTGGCCAGCTGGGTAGCCACCGGCCCCCGCCGCAACTCGATCTCCAGCGGCACCTTTGGCCGCACGATGCGCAGGCCGCTGCGCTGGGCGAGCCGGCGCAACTTCTCGGGGTCCTCCCTGCGGTGCGCGAAGTAGCGACCACCGGCGCCCGGGTCGACGGCCAGCCGGCTCACCGCGTCCAGGTAGCTCTCCAGCTCGACCACGCCGGTCTCGACGAGGGACGAACCGATCACGTCCAGCCCGCGCAAGGGCCGGGGCGGGCCGAACCGGCGCCGCGTCCAGTCGTAGCCGTGCCGCTGGATCCGGCTGCCCGGCACCGAGGTGACCGACATCACTGTGAACAGCCGCAGCCGGCCGGAGCCGAAGAATGACCGGGCATGCCTGCCGAGCGGGCCCCTGAGCAGGCCGGTGGCCGGCCCGGAGTGCCAACGCTGCAGGGACTCCCCGTGGACCAGCTGGGCGGCGAACTCAAGGGTCGAGGTGCCGTCGTCGACCACCACCACCTCGTGCGGACGGGCGAACGGCAGCAGCGTGTGGATCATCCCGGAGAACGGGTCGCCGACCACCAGCCTGCGTGCGCCGGCAACTGACCTCCGGAGTGCTGCGACGGTCCGCAGGCCGGCCAGCGCTGACTCCCGCGGCGAGTACCACTCGATCCCGATGCCCTCCTCCTCGGCGAAGTCGGCCATCGAGCGCAGCTGCGTCACGGTGGCGGCGTCGTTCGGCAGCAGCACCGCCAGCCTGGTCCGGTCGGCCGTCTGCTCGACGTGGCACCACTCCAGCAGGTGCAGGAGCTGCGCCGGGCTCTCGACCAGGGCCAGCGTGTCGGAGGTCATGCCACCCGCTCCGGCCCCTGCCCGGACGCCTGCGCATCGGCCACGACCCCGCTGACCCGGCGAAGCTTGGCCATGGCGGACAGCTCACCGGGGTAGACCTGCTTGACGCCGTCGCCGAGGGCGGCCTCGAGGACCCGGATGTCGCGCACGAGGCGCCGCATGCCTTCCGGCTCCACCGATGCGGACTGGTCGGACCCCCACATCGCCCGGTCGAGGGTGATGTGCCGCTCCACGAGGACGGCACCGAGGGCCACAGCGCAAAGGGTGGTCTGCAGGCCGACCTCGTGCCCGGAGTAGCCCACCGGCACGTTGGGGTACTCGGCGGCAAGGGTCTCGATCATCCGCAGGTTCAGCTGCTCCGGCGGAGCCGGATAGGTGCTGGTGGCGTGGCAGAGGATGATGTTGCGGCTGCCGAGCACCTCCACGGCGTGCCGGATCTGTTCCGGGGTGGACATCCCGGTGGACAAGATGACGGTGCGCCCGGTCGCCCGCACGGCCTTCAGCAGGTTGTCGTCGGTAAGGGAAGCGGAGGCAACCTTGAACGCCGGCGGGGCGTAGGCGCCGAGGAAGTCGACGCTCTCGATGTCCCAGGGCGAGGCGAACCAGTCGATCCCGATCTCGCGGCAGTAGTCGTCGATCTGGCGGTAGTCGTCGGCGCCGAACTCGACCCGGTACCGGTAGTCCAGGTAGGTCATCCGGCCCCACGGGGTGTCGCGTTCGACCTCCCACTGGTCCCGCGGGGTGCACACCTCCGGGGTGCGCTTCTGGAACTTGACCGCGTCCATGCCGGCGGCCTTGGCGACATCGATCAGGGCAAGGGCCGTGCGCAGGTCACCGTTGTGGTTGATCCCGATCTCACCGATCACGTAGACGGGCTGGCCGGGGCCGACCAGCCGGTCGCCGATCCGGCGCAGCCGTGGGTTGATGGTGCTCACAGTTGGTCCTTTCGCAGGATCCACGAGGCGATCTCGCGGACGGCTCCGTGCCCTCCCGGCACGGTGGTGACGGCCCGGGCCGCTGCCCGGACGCGGGGCTGGGCAGAGGCGACGGCCACCGGCCAGCCCACCTGCTCGAAGCAGGGCAGGTCGTTCACGTCGTTGCCGAGGTACAGCACCCGGGCCGGCAGCAGCCGCTGGCCGGCGAGCCAGTCGGCGAGCTCGGCGCCCTTGGCCTCGATGCCGTGGCGGCACTCCACCCCGAGCTTGGCTGCGCGGGCCGCCACCACCGGGTTCACCTCCGTGGAGAGGATCAACACCGGCAGCCCGGCCCGGCGCATCGCGGCGACGCCCATACCGTCGCCGCGATGCACGGCCACCCGCTCCGTGCCGTCTGCTGCCAGCCAGGCGCGGTCGTCGGTCTGGGTGCCGTCGAAGTCCAGCACCACGGCATCCACCTCCCCTGGCCCGGGGCGCCCGGCGGGGTCGAGCAGGTGGGCGAGGGCCCGGGCGCGGTCGAGGTCAGCCGGTTCGTCGATCTCGAGGGCCCGCGCCGGGTCGGTGGCAACGGCGGTGATGCGACCGAAGAACCGGTGCCCGTGCCGGGCGAACCCGTCGGCGCGCATGGCGTAGGCGGCGCCCGTCTCCAGCCACTCCGGCTCGCGGTCCTGCCGGCGCAGGCGTCCGCCAGGGTCGTGGTTCACCCCGGCAGCAGCATCGCGGTCGCGCCAGAGGAAGCCGTGGAACGCTGCTGCCGTGAACGCGCAATCAGCACCGTCGTCCACCACGGCTGCCACCACGGCGTCCAGCTCTTCGCCGGTGAGGAAAGGGCTGGTGCACTGGACGAGCAGCAGCACCCCGAGGTCGGCCACCCGCGGGCCGTACAGCACCTCGACAGCGTGGCCGAGGGCGGCCTCGCTGCTGGCAGTGTCGCCGGCGAGCTCCGCGGGGCGGTGGACGACGATCGCCCCGGCGGCCGTCGCGGCCGCCGCGATCGCGGCATCGTCGGTGGACACGGCGACGCCGGTCACCCGCCGGGCCCGCTGGGCCGCCCGGATCGCCCGGACGACGAGGGGGACGCCGCCGACCGGGGCAAGGTTCTTGCCCGGGACACCCTTCGAGCCGCCGCGGGCGGGGATCACGGCAAGCACGTCGGCGCGGGCCGGGCGGTCCAGGCTGTCGCTGGGGGTCACGTCAAGAAAGCTAGGCGCCGCCGATGAGACCGGACCGAACTGCGGATTCCCGCAGGATGAACGTTGGCCCAACAGTGCGGCGCGACGTACGGACGCGACGCGACCCCGGATGTCGGCAGAATTCCTCAGCCACCGCCGGGCGGCAGAGCAGGTAGCGTCGGAAGGATCCTGTCATCGGCGAAAGGACCCAAGATGAAGCTCGGCACCGGAATCCGGCTCGCGATCACGGCGCTCGCCACCGGCCTCGTGGCCACGATGGCCCCGGCGGTCACCCAGGCCAACGGCGGCCACCCCGCCTTCCCCGACGTCATCGAGTTGCCGGACGGCTTCCGGCCCGAGGGCATCGCGATCCGGGGCACTACCGCCTACTTCGGCTCCCTAGCCGACGGGGACCTCTACGCCGCCGACCTGCGAACCGGCAAGGGCAAGGTGATCAGCGAGGGCCCCGGGACGCCTTCGGTCGGCCTCAAGATCGATCAGCGGGGCCGGTTGTTCGTTGCCGGTGGGACCGCCGGCAACGCCCGCGTCGTGGACAGCAGGACCGGCCGGGTGCTCGCGGGTTACCAGTTCGCCAACGGCGCGAGTTTCGTCAATGACGTCGTCCTCACCCGGCACACGGCCTGGTTCACCGACTCGCAGAACGCCGTGCTGTACGGCCTTCCGCTGAGCCGGCACGGCAAGCTGCCGGCCCAGTCGGCCGTCGTAACGCTCCAGCTCTCGGGCGACTACGTCCACGGCGCCGGGTTCAACCTGAACGGCATCACGACCACCCCGGACGGCAAGGCGCTGCTCGCCGTGCAGTCCAGCACCGGCCTGCTGTTCCGGATCGACCCGAGGACCGGCATGGCGAAGCTGGTGGACCTCGGTGGCTACGCCCTCACCAACGGCGACGGCCTGCTGACCATCGGGCGCAAGCTCTACGTCGTGCAGAACCAGCTCAACCGGATCGCGGTGTTCACGCTGAACCGCGGCGGCACCGCCGGGGTCCTGGTGAAGACGATCACGGACCCGGACTTCGACGTCCCGACAACGGTGGCCAGGTTCGGGGCCCGGCTGTACCTGCCCAACGCCCGCTTCTCCACCCCGCCGACGCCGGAGACCACCTACACCGCCGTGAGTGTCAGCCGCTGAGGCCCGCCGCTGCGGCCTGGGTCGCAGACTCCCGGAACCCTGCCTTCACCCGTTCGATCAGCGCAAGGCGCTGGTCGAACGGCAGGAAGGCGCTCTTCGCAGCGTTGACGCTGAACCGGCGCAGGTCCGCCAGCTCGTAGCCGAACGCCTCGCTGAGCAGCGCGAACTCCCTGCTCAGCGTCGTGCGGCTCATCAGCCGGTTGTCACAGCTCACCGTCACCCGGAACTGCAGCCGGGCCAGCAGCCCGAACGGGTGCTCTGCGATCGTGTCGGCGATGCCGGTCTGCAGGTTGGAGGACGGGCACAGTTCCAGCGGGATCCGCCGGTCCCGGACATAGCCGGCCAGCTCGCCGAGGGTACCGTCCGCCGCGATGTCGTCGGCCAGCCGGACGCCATGGCCGAGCCGGGACGCCCCGCAGAGCTGCACGGCCTCCCAGATGGACGGTAGCCCGAACGCCTCACCGGCATGGATGGTGAATTCGAAGTTGTGCCGCTTCAGGTAGTCGAAGGCCTCGCTGAACCGCCTCGGCGGGTAGCCGTCCTCGGCACCGGCGATGTCGAAGCCGCACACCGAGTCGTGCCGGTAGGCGACCGCCAGCTCTGCGATCCGGGTGGTCGGCACGCCGTGGCGCATCGAGGTGAGGATCTGGCGCGCGGTGATCGGCCGGCCGGCCTCGGCGCACCTGGCCATTCCCTCGGCCAGCCCGTCGCGGACGGCTTCGACGGCTTCGGTGAGGCTCAGCCCGCCGGCGAGGTGCTGTTCCGGCGCCCACCGCGCCTCGGCGTGGATGACCCCGTCTGCCGCCTGGTCCTCCACGAACTCTGCGGCCACCCGCCGCAGCTGGCCGGACGTCTGCATGACCGCGATGGTGTGGTCGAAGGTCTCCAGGTACCTCACCAGCGAGCCGGAGTCGGCAGCTGCGTAGAACCACTCGGCAAGGGCCTCCGGGTCATCCGTGGGCAGCCGGTGGCCGATCGCCGCGGCCTCCTCGACGATCGTCGCCGGCCGCAGGCCGCCGTCGAGGTGGTCGTGCAGGGCAACCTTCGGCAGCGCCCGACAGACGTCGATCGACACCGCCACTAGCCGTCCTCCCCGGTGACTTCCCTGAGTTCGGCCACCCCGAAGGCCATCGGCAGCACCCGGTCCATGGTCATCACCCCGGCCGGGGTGTCGATCAGCAGGTCGGGCCCGCCGTGTTCCCACAGCAGCTGGCGGCAACGCCCGCAGGGCATCAGGCGGTCACCGTTGGCGTTGGCGCAGCTGAAGGCGACCAGCCGGCCGCCGCCGCCGGCCACGAGCTCGCTGATCAGGCCGCATTCTGCGCAAAGGGCGACCCCGTAGGCAGCGTTCTCCACGTTGCAGCCGGTAACGACCCGGCCGTCCGCCACCAGCGCGGCAGCCCCGACCGGGAAGTTGGAGTAGGGCGCGTAGGCCCGCTCGGTCAGCTCCCGCGCCTTCGAACGCAGCGCCTCCCAGTCGATGTCGGCGCTAATGGGCCTCACCCTTCCGGTACACCTGGCCGTCGGCGGCCGGCATGCGCAATCGTTGCGCGGAGAACGCCAATACCAGCAGGGTGGCGACGTAGGGAGTCATGTTGGTGAATTCCGGCGGCACCTCTGTGGTGAGGGCGTACCAGGCGAGCACGCCCAGCGCCATGGCGATCCGCCACACTCCGGCGAACGGCTTGCCCTTGGCCCGTCGCACCAGTTGCCACACTCCCCAGGCCAGCAGCAGCAGCCCGATCGGCAGCAGGTAGGCGTGGATGACGTCCCCGCGTCCGCGCAGCTGGATGGCGTCGGCATAGCCGAACAGCATCGCGCCGGCGGCAAGGCCACCGGGTCGCCAGTTGCCGAAGATCATGGCGGCGAGGCCGATGTAGCCGCGGCCGCCGGTCTGGCCGTCGCGGTACAGGTTGGAGGCGACCAGCACGAGGAACCCGCCCGCCAGCCCGGCGAGGGCGCCGGAGATCAGCACTGCGAGGAACTTCAGCCGCAGCACGTTGACGCCGAGCGTCTCAGCGGCCTGGGGCGCCTCACCGCAGGACCGCAGCCGCAGCCCGAACGGGGTACGCCACAGGATCCACCACGAGCCCACCAGCAGGCCGACCGCCAGCACCGACAGCACGTTCACGTTGGTCGTGACCGCCCGCAGGATGCCGGCTACGTCGGCGACCAGCCAGGTGTGCGACTGCTCCAGCTGCAGCAGCCAGTCACCGAGGCCGGGAACCGACAGGAACGGCAGCTGGTCGAGCGGCGGCGACTGGGTGGGGCCACCACCGGGCAGGCCGGTGAAGGTGCGGACGGCCAGGTAGGCCCCGGCGCCAGCACCGAGGAGGTTCACCGCGACACCGGAGACGATGTGGTCGACACCGAAGACCACCGTGGCGAGGGCATGGATGGCACCGCCGACCACGCCCATCAGCACCGCGCCGAGGATGCCGGCCCAGGGACCGTAGTGGAACCCGAAGAACGCAGCCCCCCAGGTGCCGAGGATCATCATCCCCTCGAGGCCGATGTTGACCACGCCGGCCCGCTCCGACCAGAGGCCGCCGAGGCCGGCGAGGGCCAGCGGCATCGCCAGGCCGATGGCAGCGGCGAGGGCCCCGGAGGAGTCGATGTCGTGCGCGCCGGTGAGCACCCGCACGGTCGCGATGACCAGGATCGAGCCGCCGATGATCGCCGGCCAGTACCAGGCCGGGCGGCCCTTGATGATGGAGGCCTGCAGCTTGGGCCGGGCTGTTGTCGAAGTGCTCATGCCGACACCCCTTCGGTTGCCGGGACGGGTTTGGCCGCCAGTTCCCTGGCCACCCTTCGCTGCTCCATCGCCAGGCCCGTCCGGCGGACCAGCTCGTAGGCGATCACCACTGAGAGCACGATGATGCCCTGGATGATCAGGACCAGCTTGTCCGAGACGCCGGCGCTGATCTGCAGCCCGTTGCTCAGCTGGCTGAGGTAGCCCCACAGCACGGCGGCGAACGCCATCCCGATCGGGTGGTTGCGGCCGAGCAGCGCGACCGAGAGCCCGGCGAACCCGAGACCGGCCTGGACGGTGTCGCCGTAGGCGTAGTCCTGTCCGAACAGCAGTGGCATGCCCACCAGGCCGGCGGACGCCCCGGAGAGCACCATGGCCATTACGACCATCCGCTTCACCTTCACGCCGCTGGCGATGGCAGCGGTCTGGGAGGCGCCGGTGGCCCGCAGGTCGAAGCCGAACCGCGTCTTGCCGAGCATGAACCAGTACACGATGCCGACGAGGATGGCCAGGAAGATCAGCCCGTAGATCTCGCGTCCGGTCCCGAGCCAGGCCTCGACGCTGATGCCCGGCACGCGGGAGCCCTCCGCCAGCACGCGGGTGCTGGTCGCGTTGCTGCCCTCGACCTTCACCGCAGCACCCTTGAGCAGGTAGGCGACCAGGTAGGTGGCGATGTAGTTCAGCATGATCGTGCTGATCACCTCGCTCACCCCCCGTCCCACCTTCAGCAGGCCGGCGATCAGGGCCCACAGGGCACCGGTGACCATGGCGACGAGGATCGAGACGATGATGTTCAGCCAGCCCGGCAGGAAGTTCGCCCCGGCGAACACTGCGGCTGCGAAGGAGGCGATCCGGTACTGGCCGTCGACGCCGATGTTGAACAGGCCCATCTTGAACCCGATCGCGACCGCAACGGCGGAGAGGTAGAGCACTGTGGCCTCGTTCAGGATGGCCACGATCTGTCGGGGCAGCGGCGCCTTGAACAGCACCTGCCACACCGCGAGCACCGGGTCCCCTGCCGCCAGCAGGATCAGGGTGGTCAGCACCACTGCCACGAGGATGGCCAGCACCGGGGCGGCGAGGGCCAGCCCGAACCTGCGCAGGTTCGCAGCGTTCATCACCGGTCCCCCGCCTCGACGCCTGCGCCGGTCATGGCTGCACCGAGTTGCTCCCTCGTGACCACGTCGGGGTCGAACTCACCCGACAGCTTGC
>CAYQXH010000088.1:0-10066 GCA_964421325.1 uncultured Propionibacteriaceae bacterium | reverse complement strand
TAGTGTCTTGAATCGTTCGTATGGAACGTTTCAACGCCAATGGAGGCCCGGTGCAGAGCAACGAAGCGACCCCGGTACTCGAGCTCAGGGGAGTCTCCAAGAGCTTCGGGCCGGTCATTGCACTGCGCAACGCCGACCTCGCCCTCCACGCTGGGTCCATCCACGCCGTTGTGGGTGAGAACGGTGCCGGTAAATCCACCCTGGTGAAGATCATGGCCGGGCTCTATCAGCGCGACACCGGCACGTTCGAGCTGGACGGCAAGCCGGTCGACTTCCGGACCACGGCAGAGGCGAAGGCCGCCGGGATCGCCGTGATCTACCAGGAACCCACCCTCTTCCCCGACTTGTCCGTCACCGAGAACGTGTTCATGGGTCGCCAGCCGGTCGGCCGCTTCGGCCGCATCGACCGCACGGCCATGCGGGCGGAAGTGGTCGAGCTGATGGCCCGCCTCGGCGTCCGGATGGATCCGGACCGTCCGGCAGAGGGCCTGTCGATCGCCGACCAGCAGATCATCGAGATCGCCAAGGCCATCTCGCTGGACGCCCGCGTCCTGATCATGGACGAACCCACAGCTGCCCTTTCCGGAGTCGAGGTGGAACGCCTTTTCGCCGTTGCCCGCAGTCTGCGCGACGAGGGCCGGGCACTGATGTTCATCTCCCACCGCTTCGATGAGGTCTTCGCGCTGTGCGACACGGTCACCGTCATGCGGGACGGCAGCTACATCTCCACAGACGCGATCGCCGGGACGTCGGTGCCCGAGATCGTCCGCCGGATGGTCGGCCGCGACGTCAACGAGCTGTTCCCCAAGCAGGCTGCCGAGATCGGACGCCCGCTGCTCCAGGTCACCGACCTCACCATGCCCGGCGTCTTCCACGACATCACCTTCGAGGTGAAGTCCGGCGAGATCGTTGCCCTGGCCGGCCTGGTGGGCGCCGGTCGCAGCGAGGTCGCCCGTGCGGTCTTCGGGGTCGACCCCTACGAGAGCGGCTCGGTGGTGCTCGACGGCAAGAAGCTGCCGGCGAACAGCCCGAGCGCCGCGATGAGGGCCGGGATCGCACTCGTGCCGGAGGACCGCCGCAAGCAGGGCCTGGTCATCGACGCCACCGTGGCCACCAACATCACCGACGCCATCCGTGGCACGCTCACCAGGTTCGGCCTGGTCACGACGCGGCGAGAGCTGACCGCGGCGCAGGTGTGGGCCGGCAAGCTCGAAGTGAAGACGGCCGCGCTCGACGCCGTTGCCGGCACCCTTTCCGGCGGCAACCAGCAGAAGGTCGTCCTGGCCAAGTGGCTGGCGGCGAACCCGAAGGTGCTGATCATCGACGAGCCCACGCGGGGGATCGACGTCGGCACCAAGGCCGAGGTGCACCGGATGATGTCCGAACTCGCCGGCATGGGCCTGGCGATCCTGATGATCTCCTCGGAGCTGCCCGAGGTGCTGGGCATGGCCGATCGTGTCCTGGTCATGCATGAGGGCCGCATCACAGCCGACATCCCGCGCGCGGAGGCCAACCCGGAGTCGGTCATGTTCGCAGCCACCCATTCGCCTAAGGAAGTTGCATGACGACCCTGACCGAAAGCGACCACAGCCTCGGCGCCCGCACCCGCGGCCGCCTGGGCGCACTGGTTCGCTCCCGTGAGGCCGGGATCTTCCTCGCCTTCGCCCTCGTGGTCATCCTGACCACCGTCAAGAACCCGGCGTTCCTGTTCAGCTCGGACGGCTGGCGGAACCTGCTGATCACCCCGGCGATCCTGATCGTGGTCGCGGTCGGCCAGGCTGTGGTCATCATCACCCGCAGCGTCGACCTGTCGGTGGGCTCGATGCTCGGCCTGACCGCCTACCTGGTTGGGACGATGTTCGTGTCCTTCCCGGGCATCCCCTGGCCGCTGGCCCTGCTGATCGGGGTGGCGTTCGGCGCGGTGCTCGGCCTGGTGAACGGCGCCCTGGTCGCCTTCGGCAAGGTGCCGGCAATGGTGATCACCCTCGGCACCCTCTACGCCTTCCGCGGGATCAACGTCTGGTGGACCGGCTCCAACCGGATCAACGCCGACCAGATCCCCAAGGACTTCCAGGCGATCGGGCACGAGTCCATCCTCGGCATCCCGATGCTCACGATCATCGCGCTCGTCGTGCTGCTGGGGGTCGCCTGGTACATGCGCAACACCCGGGCCGGGCGCGAGTTCTACGCCATCGGCTCCGACCCGGATGCTGCGGAGCTGTACGGCCTCGCCAAGCGCAAGCGGGTGCTGATGGCCTTCATCCTCTCCGGGGCGCTGTCCGGCCTCGGCGGCGTCCTCTACGTCGCCAGGTACGGGACCGTCAGTTCCCAGGCCGGCGACGGGTTCGAGCTGGACGCGATCGGCGCTGCGGTCATCGGTGGTGTCGCCATCGTCGGCGGCAGCGGAACCGTGGTCGGTGCTGCGATCGGCGCCTTCCTGCTCTACACGATCAACCGGGCCCTGCCGGTGATCAGCATCCCCGACTTCTGGCAGCGCGCCGTCGTCGGTGCCCTGATCCTCGGCGCCATCGTTCTCGACCGTGTGCTGGCGGTCCGCCAGTCCCGCAAGCTCTCGAGGGAGATCTGATGACCTCCATTACGCGGCCGGCGACCCGCACCTACGCCGACTACGGCCGGCCGGCCTGGCGCCGGCTGCTGCTCACCCGCGAGATGGCCATCATCGGCCTGCTCCTGGTGGTGCTGGCGGTCGCATCGGTACGGCTGCCGAGGTTCGCCACCCCGCTGACCATGACCAACCTCCTGCTGGACGTGACCCCGATCCTGCTGATCGCCCTCACCATGGCCCCGGTCATGATCACCGGCGACATCGACCTCTCGGTCGGCAGCATGGTCGGCCTTTCCAGCGTCCTGGTCGGCCTGCTGACCAGCGCCGGGTGGTCCATCCCGACGGCCGCCCTCGTCGCCATCGTCGTCGGAGCGATCGGCGGTCTCGTGAACGGCCTGCTGGTCACGCGCTTCGACCTGCCGGCCCTCGCCGTGACGATCGGAACGCTCGCGCTCTACCGCGGCATCGCCATCGGACTGCTCGGGACAACTGCCATCACCTCCTTCGACCGGTTCTGGACCACCCTGGCCAAGTCGAAGCTGGGCACCACGGGCATCCCGACGGTGATGATCCTGTTCGTCGTGCTGCTCGCGGTCTTCGTCCTGCTGCTGCACTTCACGCCCTTCGGTCGCGGCGTCTTCGCGATCGGCCTCAGCAAGGATGCGGCCACCTTCTCCGGAGTGAACGTGAACCGGACCCGGGTGACCCTGTTCATCCTCTCCGGCGCGATGGCTGCGCTCGCCGGGATCTTCTACACCCTCCGCTACACCAGCTCGCGCGGTGACAACGCCACCGGCCTCGAGCTGGCGGTGATCGCAGCGGTCGTGCTCGGCGGGGTCTCGGTCTTCGGCGGACGGGGCGCGCTGCACGGCGTGATCGCCGGCGTCCTGCTGATCGGATCCCTCTCCAGTGCGCTTCGGCTCGCCAGCGTCACGTCCGACGTCATCAACATCATCACGGGGGTGCTGCTCGTGCTCTCCGTGATCACCGGCAGCGTCCTGAACTGGTTCCAGTCCCGGCGGGTTCGCCCGGCCACCCAAGTACCCACCCCAGGCAAGACCTCCTGAAGAAACCGGGGCTCGCCCCACCACTCGTCGAGTCCAATGCCGGGCCCGACCAAATGAAAGGAACACCATGATGCTCGGTAAGTCCCCCATGGGTCTCCGTGCAGTCGCAGCACTTGCGGCAACCAGCCTTCTGCTGGCTGCTGGCTGCTCCTCCGGTGGTGCCGCCCCGTCGGCCTCCACCTCCGGCTCCGCCGCCGCCTCGACGGCTCCGGCGAACCTGGCGATCACCTTCCTGCCGAAGAACCTCGGCAACCCGTACTTCGACACCTCGTCCAAGGGTGGCAAGGCGGCCGTCACCGAACTTGGGGGCACCTTCGCCGAGGTCGGTCCGGCCAAGGCGGCTCCGGATGCACAGGTCCAGTACATCGACACGCTCACCCAGCAGGGTGTGGGCGCGATCGTGGTCTCCGCCAATGACAAGGCAGCCATCTGCGACTCCCTGAACGCCGCCCGCGAAGCCGGCATCAAGGTCGTCACCTTCGACTCCGACACCAACCCCGAGTGCCGCGACCTGTACGTCAACCAGGCCACGTCCGAAGGCATCGCCAAGGTGCAGATCGACATCATCGCCGACCAGATCGGTGACGCCGGCGAGATCGCGATCCTCTCCGCCTCGGCCAACGCCACGAACCAGAACTCCTGGATCGAGATGATGAAGACCGAGCTGGCCGCGTCCCACCCGAACATCAAGCTGGTGGACACCGTCTACGGCGATGACGACGACCAGAAGTCCTTCGACAAGACCGAGGGCCTGCTGCAGTCCCACCCGAACCTGAAGGGCATCATCTCCCCGACGACCGTCGGCATCGCTGCCGCCGCTCGTTACCTGTCGACCTCGAAGGCCAAGGGCAAGGTTGCGCTGACCGGGCTCGGCACCCCGAACCAGATGCGCGAGTACGTCAAGGACGGCACCGTGGCCGAGTTCGCGCTGTGGAACCCGGAGGACCTGGGCTTCCTGGCTGCATACGCAGCCGGCGCGCTGATCAAGGGCGAGATCACCGGCAAGGAGGGTGACAAGTTCACCGCCGGCAAGCTGGGCGAGTACACCGTTGCCGCGGACAGCTCGATCCTGCTCGGCGAGCCCTACAAGTTCAACAAGGACAACATCGACAACTTCGACTTCTGATCGAAGCGCTCGATTCCTGACCGTGGTGCCCGGCCCCCGGGCCGGGCACCACGGGAACCAGCCTGGCCCGCACAGACCCACTGCAGAGAAGAACCAACCCCGATGACTAGTTTTGCCTCCATCACTGACCAGCTGGCCGCCCAGGCCATCGAGCTGCCCTCGTGGGCCTTCGGGAATTCGGGGACCCGCTTCAAGGTGTTCGGCACGCCGGGCACCCCGCGCACCGTCCAGGAGAAGCTGGCCGACGCCGCGCAGGTGCACAAGTTCACCGGGCTCGCGCCGACCGTCGCTCTCCACATCCCGTGGGACAAGGTGGACGACTACGCAGCCCTGGCCGCCTACGCCGCCGACCTCGGTGTCGCCCTCGGCACGATCAACTCCAACACCTTCCAGGCCGACATCTACAAGTTCGGCTCCCTGACCCACGCCGACGACGCGATCCGGCGTACCGCCATCGAGCACCACCTCGACTGCATCGACATCATGGACGCGACCGGCAGCCGCGACCTGAAGATCTGGCTGGCCGACGGCTCCAACTACCCCGGGCAGGCCGACCTGCGGGCACGGCAGGACCGGCTCGCCGAGTCGCTCGCCGTGATCTACGACCGCCTGGGTGACGACCAGCGCCTGGTGCTGGAGTACAAGTTCTTCGAGCCGGCGTTCTACCACACCGATGTCCCCGACTGGGGCACCAGCTACGCCCAGGTCGCTGCGCTGGGCCCGAAGGCCATGGTCTGCCTCGACACCGGGCACCACGCCCCCGGCACCAACATCGAGTTCATCGTCATGCAGCTGCTCCGGCTGGGGAAGCTCGGCTCGTTCGACTTCAACTCCCGCTTCTACGCCGACGACGACCTGATCGTCGGTGCCGCCGACCCGTTCCAGCTCTTCCGCATCCTCTACGAGGTGATCCGCGGCGGCGGTTACGGCCCGGACTCGACGGTGGCGTTCATGCTCGACCAGTGCCACAACGTCGAGGACAAGGTGCCCGGCCAGATCCGCTCGGTGCTCAACGTCCAGGAGATGACGGCCAAGGCGATGCTGGTGGATTCGGTGGCGCTCTCGGAGGCGCAGGCCGCCGGTGACGTGCTCGGTGCCAACGGCGTGTTCATGGACGCCTTCTACACCGACGTCCGCGCCGACCTGGCCGCCTGGCGGGAGTCCCGCGGGCTTCCGTCCGACCCGATGGCGGCGTTCGCAGCGTCCGGCTACCTCGGCCGGATCGCCGCCGACCGCGTCGGCGGTACCCAGGCCGGCTGGGGCGCCTGACCCACACCAGGTTCGTCGAGGGCCAGCCTTGGCGCCGAGAGCCAGCGCCCAGGTGGTGGCTCTCGACGAGATGGCTGGCCCTCGGCGAGTTCGAGAGAGGAAGCGCATGGCAAGGTACTGCCTGCTGGGTCACGTCGATCCGGCGAGGCTGGACGAGTACCGCCGTCGGCACGCCGCCGTCTGGCCGGAACTGCTGGTGGCGCTGCGGGACGCGGGCTGGCGCAACTACTCGCTGTTCCTGCGGCCGGACGGGCTCCTGATCGGCTACTGCGAGGCCGACGACCTGGACGCAGCCCAGGAGCGGGTGGCAGCCACGGAGATCAACGCGAGGTGGCAGGCCGAGATGGCCCGGCTGTTCGCCAGTGAGGGTGCCCCGGACGAGGCCTGGGAGCGGGTGGAGGAGGTCTTCAACCTCGAGGACCAACTCGCCCGCGTCCGGTAGCCGCCCACCCCGTCCACCGCAAGGTCGGGGGTGGGTTGGACGGGAGTCCGGCGGGGCTGGCTGCTGGTGTGGTTGCCTTGACGGTGAGTGTCAGCAGCCCTAGGCTATGAAACGATTCAAGTCCAGCAAGGAAGCGCCATGAATCTTCGTCCCCGCACCCCCTTCGAGGTGGCTTCGTGAATCCCCGCTACTTCGCAGCGGCCGACCTCGGTGCGTCCAGCGGCCGCGTCATCCTCGGCACCCTCGAGGACGGCCGCTTCCGGCTCGCCGAGACCGTCCGGTTCGAGAACGGTCCGGTAGCCGGCGCCGACGGCAGCATCCACACCGACGCCGGCGGGCTCTTCGAACACGTCCGCACCGGCATCGAGGCAGCCATCCAGGCAAGTGGCGGCGCACTGGAATCGGTCGGTGTGGACACCTGGGGCGTCGACTACGGCAGGCTGGACGCCGCGGGCGACCTGCTGGAAGCCCCGTTCCACTACCGCGACGACCGGACGCAGGGTGTCCCCGACCTGGTCTTCGCCGGGCTGCCGGCCGAGGAGCTGTACGCGGCCGCCGGACTGCAGGTGATGCCGTTCAACACGATCTTCCAGCTGGTGGCCGGCCGCGACGATCCGCGCTGGGCCGAGGTCTCGCAGGTCCTGCTCACCCCCGACCTGATGGCCTACTGGCTGTGTGGGCGCGCGGTGGCGGAGATGACCATCGCCTCAACCACCGGTCTCCTCGATGTCGCAACCAGGACCTGGTCGGAGGCCGTCTGCGCCCACCTGGCCGAGCGCTACGGACTGCCGCTGCCCCGGGTGCTGCCGGAGCTCGTCGAACCCGGAACCGTGCTCGGAGCCACCACCGCCGGGCTGTTCAGCAAGCCGATCCAGGTCGTGGCCGTCGGCGGGCACGACACGGCTTCCGCTGTGGCTTCCATCCCGGCGACGGCGACCGACTTCGCATTCATCTCCTCCGGCACCTGGTCGCTGGTCGGCCTGGAGCTGGAGCAGCCGGTGCTCACCGCCGAGAGCCGGGCGGCCGACTTCACCAACGAGCTGGGCATCGACGGCACCGTCCGTTACCTGAAGAACGTGATGGGCCTGTGGGTGCTCAGCGAGAGCATCCGCACCTGGAAGGCCGCCGGCAGGGACGTGGACCTGCTGGAACTCCTGGCGGATGCGGCGGGCCGGCCCGGGCTCGCCTGCGCCCTCGACATGACCGACGAGCGGCTGCTGCCCCCCGGCGACATGCCGGCGCGCCTGCAGGCGATGGCGGCAGAGACCGGCCAGCACCTCGACGACGACCCGGCCGGTATCTGTCGCTGCATCCTGGACTCCCTGGCCCTGGCGTACCGGCGGACGATCGCACGTGCCTGTGCGCTGGCCGGACGCGACGTGTCGGTCGTCCACATCGTCGGTGGGGGCTGCCAGAACACCCTGCTGTGCCAACTGACCGCCGAGGCCACCGGCCTGACCGTGATCGCCGGCCCGGCCGAGGGCACAGCCCTTGGCAACCTGCTCGTTCAGGCCAGGGCTTGCGGGGCGCTGACCGGCGACCGCACGGCACTTCGACAGGTAGCCATCGCCTCCTCCGACCTCACCACCTACACCCCCGGCGTCCTGCCGTTCGTCCCGGACGACTGGGCTGCTGCGGAGCGTCGCGCCTACTCGCGAAAGGTCTGAACCCATGGGCACCACGTCCTACCCGGAGACGCTGGAGGAAGTCCTCGACAGCATCGGCTCGGCCGGCCGCCGGCTGAACGACATCGATTCGGTCGAGGCCGGCGCCGGCAACATCTCGGCCTGCTTCAACTGGGAGGTGGACCTCACCGAGCTGTTCGGAGTCAGCCGGGAGATCGACCTGCCCTTCGAGGCGCCGAGCCTCGCCGGCTACACGGTGCTCGTCACCGGGTCCGGCTGCCGGCTGCGCCAGCTGGCCCGCAACACCCGCAACAACCTGGGCGCGGTGGTCGTGCACGAGGGCGGCCGCACCGGCACCCTGCACTACCGGAGGAAGGGGAACTTCGACCGGCCGACCTCCGAGTTCAACTCCCACCTCGCCGTACACGAGGACCAGGTCCGGGAGCGGGGCATCCCGTTCCATGCCGTGATCCACGCCCAGCCGCCGCACCTGACCCTGCTGTCGCACATCCCGGAGTACCAGAGCACAGCCTTGTTGAACCGCGCCATCCTGCGCTGGGAGCCGGAGACGATCGTGCAGCTCCGCGAAGGGGTCGGGTACCTGCCGTTCATGGTGCCCGGCTCGGAGGAGCTGATGCAGGCGAACGTGGCCAACCTTCGTCGGCACCAGATCGTGCTGTGGGCCAAGCACGGGGTGATGGCCCGCTCGGACACCTCACCGCTGAAGGCTTGCGACCGGATCGAGTACGCCGAGACCGGAGCCCTCTACGAGTACCTGAACCTGTGCGCCGGCGGCCGCGCCGAAGGCCTCAGCGAGGCGGAACTGGGCCGCGTGGTCAGGGCCTTCAACGTGGACACCAGCCTGTTCAGCTGAACCAGGCGGCTGGGGTTGCGCGCGTCCGGAGTGAACGGAAATGGAACCGTCCCCGGGAATCCCCGGGGACGGTTCCATTTCCGTTCAGACGGTCACGCGAGGTCGGTCAGCACCTCGCCGGCCAGGTGGACCTCGTAGCCCATGGCCTTGAACATCGCGGCCTTGGCCACCAGCGCCTTGTCTGCGGTCTCGGCGTCGGGGGCGTAGACAACGTTCAGGTGGTTGGCCTTGTGGCGGGCCATCAGCTGGTCGCGGTTCACGCCGTGCAGGATCGCGTTCATGATCGGCCACTCCTTGTTGGTGGAGTTCAGCCGGCGCTGGACCTCCTCGGTGGGCATCTCGATGCAGGTGCCTCGGCCGAGATCCACGTGCAGGCGGTCGTCCATGATGAACACGCGCGACCACACGATCTCGCCCGGCTTGGAGACCCCGGCGAGGGTGCCGCCACCCAGCGGGAAGTAGTAGTAGCTCTGCCGGTAGGAGTGGGACTTGTCGTAACCGCCCAGGTGGGAGGCCGGGACGGAGCCGGAGATCTCCAGCACCCAGACGAAGTCGTCGCCCCAGTCGTCGCCCCAGCGGACGTCGTGCAGGGTGGTGGCCGGGTCGAGGCCCATGGCCGTCCACACCCGGTTGGTGACCACGGCGTCGATGGCGACGCCCTCGTCCACCTCGTTGAAGTGCGGCAGCGCCCTGCCGTCGAAGAGCACCCGCTCGCCGTCGCGGGACTTCACCGGCGGACGGTCGACGTTGTTCAGCAGGCCCTCGGCGAGGTCGGAGGCGGGCACGAGGTCCTTGAGGCCCTGCTGGTACTGGATCCCGACGGCGTCGGCGCCGAAGTCGTCAGCGATCCGAAGCGCCGCGATGTACATCTTGAACTGGCTGGTGAGCTGGGCGTCGGTCAGGTTCTCCTTCCAGTCGCCGTCGTTGTCGACGTGGAAGGTCATCCCCTTCTCGTCGAGCCAGCGACGTACGGCGTCAGCCTCCTCATCGGTCACGGTGTTCATCTCGGCGACCAGCGCCGACTGCGACAGGCGCTCCTTGTAGATGCCGGACGGGTTGATGAGCTCGTCGTCGAAGATCGCGTTGTACATGCCCAT
>CAYQXH010000087.1:0-10275 GCA_964421325.1 uncultured Propionibacteriaceae bacterium | reverse complement strand
CGCCCGCGGCGCCCGGGGCGCGGTCCGCCCTGCAACTTCCCCCGCCCGCCGTCCTCCCCGCCCTCATCGGACGTCCGCTGGGCAGGTTCTCGGTGGGCGTCGTCCGGTGGGCACTGGCCGGCGTGCCGGATGGGCGGTAGCGCCCGCGGATCCGAGTCGGGTCATCCCGTTGTCCGACCCCTGGCGCGGTGGTTGAACCACAGCTGGGCCACGATCATCGTGACCACCATCACCCCGGCCACGGCGCGGGCCGACCACCGGACAGTCTCGTCGATGGCCTCTCCGGGGAACATCAGCCCGGCCACGGCCGCCACCAGCTCGATCGCGGAGGGCACCAGTAGCAGGAGCGCCAGCGCCCAACGTACCGATCGACGAGCCCCGGATCGCCGACCCCCGGCCTGCCCTTCGGCCAGCTCCCTCGGCACCGGCTCGAGGATCTGGACGTCGGCGCGAACCGGGTCGTCCACCAATGCCTCGAGTTCGGGGTCCGGGGGGATGAGGATCGGTCGGCGAGCCGGAACCGGGCCCATCGGCTGCTGGTCGAACAACGCCATCGGCTTCCTCCCCCGGATTCCGCAATTCCTACCGCGAGCCTAAACCGACGCCGGATCCAATGGGGTGCCGCCGGGATATCCGTGGCAGAGCGGCCCACCCGACAGCCGAATCATCGCGAACCCGCAGGATGCGGCCATTCGCTTCCCGGGCCCGCAAATCCAGGAATCAGGCCGGCCGGATTCGGGGATGGGTACGGCTGCCCCGTTCACCGGCCTTGCCGGGTGGCCCGGGCGGGACGAGACTTGGAAGGCCGACACATAGTCGCCCGAACGACCGGCAGGAGGAGTCATGGCAAGTCTCGTGGTCCACTTCGAGATCCACGCAGCAGACCCGCAGCGACTCATCGACTTCTATTCCGCCCTGTTCGGGTGGGGCTTCACCAAGTTCGGTGACATGGACTACTGGTCGATCACGACCGGTGAGGGATCAGCAGCTCAAGGCTCCGCCGGACATGGGATCAACGGCGGCCTGGTGCAGCGACAGGGACCGAGTCCGCAGGTGGGCGGCCCGGTGACCGGCGCGAACCTGGTGGTCGCCGTTGACGACGTCGACGCCACCTTCAACCAGGGCATCGAGCTCGGTGCCGTCGGCGCGCTCCCACCCACCGACATGGCGGGAGTGGGCCGGCTGGCCTACCTGATCGATCCCGACGGGAACATCTTCGGCTTCATCTCTCCGGTGCTGTCCGACGGTTCCGACGTCATGGCCGCCGGAGCCGCGGGGTAGCCCCGACCGGAAGCCGTGCCGGGAAGCTCAGTGAGCCCGCTCGTAGGCTTCCTTGATCTCGGCGCTGATCCGACCGCGGGCGGCGACGGTGTGACCGTTCTCGCTTGCCCAGGCACGGATCGCGGACAGGTCCTCCTTGCCGCGAGCGGGGGCCTTTCGCCCGCGGGCGGAACCGCCGACCCGGGTTGCGACGGCGACGTACTTCTCGAATGCCTTGTGGAAATCGGCGGCGTTCTTGCTGCCGAGGTCGATCGTGTAGGACTTGCCGTTGATCGCGAACTCAATGGTTTCGGCCTGGCCGTCTTCGATCACCTCGCCAGTCAGATCGTCCTTGATAACGGCGACAAAGGTGCGAGCCATGCCGGGTCCTTTCTGAGTGTATGAAGTTGTATGACTCTATGGGGCAGGTCGTCACCGAATCAAGCTGGGAATCGGCATCATCGGGTAATTCGGCGCCGGTTCCACCACTCGCGTGATCACCTCGTCAATGGCGAACCCGACACTCCCCCGCGTCCGGTCAACGGCATCGCCAGCGCCTGGCAGCGCGGCGCGCCGTGACCGTCGTGGGTGCTCCGCCGGTGACCTAGGCTGCGGGAACCATGATCACGAGCCGGGTCCGATGACCGCCCACCCGTCATCCCCGGAGCTCCTGGCCCTCCACGGCGTCCGGGTGCTCGGGGCACCAACCATCGACCTGCTGGCCCGGAGGTTCCGGCTGGACGCTGCCGAGGTGCGTGAGCTGTTGCTGGATGCCCAGGCCAGCGGCTGGGTGAGCCGCTACGACTTCCTCGGCCACGTCACGTGGTCGATGACCGAAGCGGGCCGGGCCGAGGAGGAGCGGCAGTTGGCGGCTGAACTCGATGCGGTCGGAGCGAGGGGGATCGTCGCAGCTGTGCATGCCGACTTCCTGCCTCTCAACGCCGAGCACGGCCGGGCCTGCACCGACTGGCAGCTCCGGCCACAACCGTGGGATCCGTTCGCGGCCAACGACCACACCGACTTCCGCTGGGACTCGTCGGTGCTCGAACGGCTGGTCCGGATCGATTCTGCGCTGGCCGGCCTCTGCACCCGGCTGACGGCCGTCCTGAGCAGGTTCGCCGGCCATGCCGAGGCGCACCAGGACGCGTTGCTGCGCGTCCAGGCCGGCGACGGTGCCTGGCTGGACGCCCCGGACCGGGCCTCCTGCCAGCTGGTCTGGATCCAGTTCCATGAGGACCTGCTCGCCACCCTTGGCATCTCGAGGGGCTCAGACAACTGAGCTCCGCCGGACTGCCGACGGCGGTCTGGAGCGGCGGCGGGCGGCAGATACCTCCTCGAGCCGACCTACGCCGCTGCACTCTGGCACGCCGCGCCGACCGGCTGCCATTCGCCGCCGGACCGCCGCTCGGCGGCTGCACGAGCGCCCTAGACTCGCGCTCGGCCCAGAACCTGGCGGGAGTACCCAGATGACCTACGACGTCGCAGCACTGCGCACCCATTTCCCATCACTGCGATCAGGGACAGCACACTTCGACGGTCCGGGCGGCACACAGACCCCGTTCGAGGTGGGCCAGGCGATCGCGCACACCCTCACCTCGCCGCTGTCCAACCGGGGCCGGCTCAGCGAGTCCGAGGCCAACGCCGACGCCGCCGTCATCGGCTTCCGCTCCGCCTACGCCGACCTGCTCGGTGTCCCGGCCGGCGGGATCGTCCACGGCCGCAGCGCCACCCAGCTCACCTATGACCTGTCCCGGGTCCTCGCCAGGAAGTGGCGGGCCGGGGACGAGGTGGTCGTCACCCGGCTCGACCACGACGCCAACGTCCGGCCCTGGGTGCAGGCGGCCGAGGCTGTCGGTGCAGGGGTCCGCTGGATCGACTTCGACCCGGCCACCTCGGAGCTCGACGAAGCGAGCCTGACCGCAGCCATCACGACCCGGACCCGGCTGGTCGCCATCACCGGCGCCTCGAACCTGCTCGGCACCAAGCCGGAGGTCCGCAGGATCGCCGACCTCGCACACCGGTTCGGCGCGCTGGTCCACGTCGACGGCGTGCACTATGCAGCGCACCAGTTCGTCGACGTCGCCGGCCTCGGCGCCGACTTCTTCGTCTGCTCGCCCTACAAGTTCCTCGGGCCGCACTGCGGCGTGCTGGCTGCGGACCCGGGACTACTGGCGACCCTCTGGCCGGACAAGCTGCTGCCGGCCACCGACCAGGTGCCGGAACGTTTCGAGCTGGGCACCCTGCCCTATGAGGTGCTGGCCGGGGCCACCGCAGCCGTCGACTTCCTCGCCGGCATCGCGCCCGGGACGGCGAGCACCCGTCGGGAGCGGTTGCGGGCATCACTTCACGCTGTCGACGCGCACGAACTGCGCCTCCGGGAACGGCTCGAGGCGGGCCTGGCCGAACTCTCCCCGGACGTGGTCCTGCACTCCCGCGCCGCCGACCGGACCCCGACGCTGCTGCTGTCCCTCCCCGGCCGTCGGGCCTGGGCAGCCTATGAGTTCCTCGCCGCCCGGAAGGTGCTGGCACCCGCCGGCTCGTTCTACGCCTACGAGCCGTTCCAGCGCCTCGCACTGCCCGACGAGCACGGCCTGCGCCTCGGGCTGGCGCCCTACAGCGACGATGACGACGTCGACCGAGTGCTGTCGGGGTTGCGCGATTTCGTGGCCGGCTGAGCCCTTCCGGCAGATCGGGACCGGCGGCCATACTCTCGGCCATGGCATACGACCTTGAGCTGGCCGACCGGATCCGGGCGGCCCTTTCGTTCGAGCCGGCGGTAACGGAGAAACCGATGTTCGGCGGCTGCGCGTTCCTGCTCGCCGGCAACATGGTTGGGGCAGCCAGCGGCAGGGGCGGGCTGATGCTCCGGGTGGATCCGGCGGTCGGCGCCGCGTTGGTCGACAGCGATCGGGTGCGCCGTTTCGAGATGAACGGGCGTGAGCTCGATGGCTGGCTGCACGTCGATGCGGCACTGGTGGAGACCGAGGCCGACCTGCGCGAGTGGCTGGGGCACGCCCTGGCTTTCGTCCGTACCCTCCCGCCGAAGTGAGCCGCGGGCGGGTGGGAGCTCAGACGTCCCTGGCCAGGTAGGCCCGGAGGTGCTCCACGACGAAGGCGTGGTCCTCGAGCTGCGGCAGTCCCGAGACGCCCACCGCACCGATCACGGCACCGCCGGCCAGGCGGATCGGCACGACGCCACCGTGCGCTGCATACACCCCCGGATCCAGCCGCGACGAGGTGTCGAAGTCGCTGCCGCGGTCCCGGAAGCTCTCCCCCACGGCGAGCGACGCCTGCCCGTACCGCAGCGCCACCCTGGTCTTCCTCGCCAGCCAGTGGTCGTTGTCGGAGCTGGATCCCGGCAGCGCAGTGTGGAACACCCGCTGCTCGCCGAGCTGGATCCCGATCGCCACCGGCAGCCCGGCCCCGACTGCGGCTGCCCGCATCCTGCAGCCCAGCGCCCACGCATCGTCGAGGGTGAAGTCGGCGAAGCGGAGTTCGCGGTCCTCCGCCTGAAGTTGTTCGGTCAACTCGCTCATGATGGCTCCCTGGCTCTGCGTGGACGGTGCCGACGTTAGCAACCGGGGTGGGTGTGCGCGAGGTCGCCGCGGATTCGACGCAGGGGAGCTCCAAGGGTGCGGACGTCCGGTGCAAGACTGGCGGCATGCGAGTTCACCTCGGCTCCGACCACGCCGGCCTCGAACTGAAAGCCGCACTGCTCACCTGGCTCGGCGACCATGGCTACGAGCCGGTCGACCACGGGCCGTTCGGCTATGACCCAGAAGACGACTACCCGGTGTTCTGCCTGCGCGCAGCCGAAGCTGTCGTCGCCGACCAGCGGGCCGGGGTGGCTGCCCTTGGCGTGGTGATCGGCGGCTCCGGCAACGGCGAACAGATCTCGGCCAACAAGGTCGCCGGCGTCAGGGCTGCGCTGGCCTGGTCGTACGAGACCGCCCGGCTGGCCCGGGAACACAACGACGCCAACGTGCTGGCCGTCGGCGCCCGGCTGCACCCGACCGGGCAGGTGACCGAGTTCGTCTCCACCTTCCTGAGCACGGCCTTCAGCGGGGACCCGCGGCACGCCCGCCGGATCGCGATGCTCGCCGAATACGAGACCACCGGCAGGCTGCCACCGCTGCCGCCATCGGCGGGCCAGGAGCTGTAGCGGCTCAACGGGCCAGCCGGTAGCCGGATCCGTCCCCGAGCCTGGTGAGCAGTCCGGCATCGACCAGGTAGCGCCGCAGCGTGGCGACGTCGTCGGTGAACCGCGACAGCCGTTCGCCCAGCTCGCGTTCCGGCAGCGACTCCCCAGGCCTGACCGCCCCGGCGGCGATGAGCTCGAGCAGGGCAGCCCGGTCGGCGGCCCGAGCCGGGTAGTCGGTGATCCTGCCGTCCCGGGAGAGGAAGCGCTCGGTACCGGTGACCGGCGGTGGCGCCGACTGCCGCAGGGTGGCCCGCAGCCTGGCTTCGGCCACCCTGGGGTTCCCGTCCGGACCGGACTCGACCAGGCCGGCGGCGGCCAGCTTGCCGAGGGCGAGGTCCCGGGTCCTCGCGCTCAGCGGCGTGGTCACCGCCAGTTCGGCCAGCGCTGCCCTGGTGTCGGCGTTCGCCAACAGGGCTAGCACGGCACGCCAGTCCAGCGGCTCGGCTGCATCGGTCATGGGCAGGATGGTAGTGGCCCGGTACGGTGCCCGCGTGGCGGCCGTGGGGGGACGGCAGCGGTCCCGCCGTTTCGCAAGGTTGCGTATATCGACGGATCTGACGGCGTCGGACGATTGCTCCTGCAGGCATCGCCGCCAGGGGTCTGCGCCCGATCACCAAACCCTCGGAGGCCCATATGCGGGTAGCGCGCATCCTCATCGCGACGACGGCCCTTGCGGCCGGAGTGAGCCTGATCGTCAGCGTCCCTGCCGGGGCGCACGGCCACAAGGCCGAGCCGAAGACCACCGTCCTGACCACAGCCGTCGGGGCACCGTTCAATCTCGAGGTTCGCGGTGACCACGTCTGGGTCGCCGACGGCGGCCCGGGACTCATCGGCAAGGTCAAGGCGGACGGAACCGTGAAGACCGTGGTCAGCGGGGTGACCGGGGCCTCCGGGCTCGCGCTGTCCAGCAACGGCAAGTACCTCGCCCACACCACCACGGACGGCGGCCCGGGAGGCATCAGCGCCAGCGGGCTGACCATCACCGGACCGCACGGCTACCGGGCGCAGGCCGACACGCTGGCCCACGAGACCGCGAACAATCCGGACGGCGCCGTCAGCTACGGCGTCGAGAACCCCAGCCAGTGCGTCACGGATGAGCTGACCAGGGTCGGCTTCCCGGTGAGCTACACCGGGATCGTCGACTCCCACGCCTACTCGGTCGCGGCCCTCGGCCGGGGCTTCGTAGTGGCCGATGCCGGCGCCAACGCCCTGCTGCGGGTGAACCGGTCCGGGGACGTCTCCACCCTTGCCGTGCTGCCGGCCCACGCCGCGAAGATCACGGCAGAAGCCGCCGAGGCCCTCGGGTTGGCCGACTGCGTGGTCGGGGTCACCTACCGGTTCGAGGCCGTGCCGACCGATGTCGAGGTGGGCGGTGACGGCTTCCTCTACGTGACCACCCTTCCCGGCGGGCCGGAGGATCCCAGCCTCGGCGCCCGCGGGAAGGTGTTCCGCGTGAACCCGTGGACCGGCAAGGTCAGGGAGGTTGCCAGCGGCCTGCTCGGCCCAACCAACCTGGCCATCTCCGGCGGCAAGCTGTACGTCGCCGAACTGTTCGCCGGGCGGATCTCGGTGATCAGGCACGGGAGGGTGGCCGAGTACCTGCCGCTGCCCGGCGCGCTGGCCATCGAAGCCGGCCGTGGCGGCAGCCTCTATGCGGCCACCGGGATCACCGGCCCGCCATCTGTCGTGAGGATCGACACCAAGTTGGGTTGGCGGCACTGACGGACCGCGGCAGCGGACCGGGTGCGGCCGGTCACCCGAATCGGTCCGGCGGGGCGTGCGGCGACGCCCCGCCGGACTGCCCCGTGGTGAACCAGGGTTGGCCGATGTGGTGAGATTGGGAACGTGGCAACGGCGGAACAACTGAACTATCCGATCTCGCAGCGCACCCTCGCCAACGGGTTGCGGGTTGTCGTCAGCCCGGACCACAGTGTCCCGATCGTCGCTGTGAACCTCTGGTACGACGTCGGCTCCCGCGACGAGCGGCCCGGCGAGTACGGCTGGGCCCACCTGTTCGAGCACCTGATGTTCTCGGGCTCGGAGCACGTCGCCACTGGGGAGCACCTCAACGCACTCCAGGCCATCGGAGGCGCGGTCAACGCAACCACCTGGTTCGACCGCACCAACTACTTCGAGACCCTGCCGGTCGGTGCCCTCGACCTCGCCCTCTGGATGGAGGCGGACCGGCTGGCGACCCTCCCGGCGCACCTGGACGAGGCCAGCGTCGACACCCAGCGCGAAGTGGTCAAGGAGGAGAAGCGCCAGCGGTACGACAACGTGCCCTACGGCGACGCGATGAACCATCTGGTCGCCCTCGCCTTCGGTCCGGACCATCCCTACGGGCACACCACCATCGGGTCGATGACAGACCTCGACGGCGCGACAGCCGAGCGTGCCGCCAACTTCTTCCGCAACCACTACCGGCCCGACAACGCCGTGCTCACCCTGGTCGGCGACATCAACCCGAAGGACGGGTTCAAGCGGGCCGAACGGGCCTTCGGCCACCTCCCGGCCTGGAACCGCCGGGTCCGCCCAGCAAGGAGCCAGCTGCCGCCACTGGCCGGCATCCCGCGACAACGGGTCAGCGGCCGCGTCCCGGCCGCAGCCACCTGGTTCGCCTGGCGCCTGCCCCCGCGCGACACCCCTGCCTTCGACGCCTGCGAGCTCGCGCTGGCTGCGCTCGGCGGCGGGCAGACCTCCCGGCTGCACCAGCAACTCGTCCGCAATCTCGGCGTCGCAGCGGGTGCGGGCGCGTCAGCGCTGCCCCTGATCGGGGGCAACTCGCTCGGCCTCGCCCAGATCCGCGCCCTGCCGGGAGCCGACGCAGGCGCAGCCACCGAGGCCGCCCTCGCCGAAGTGGTCAGGCTCGCGGCGCAGGGCCCCACCCTGGTGGAACTGGATCGCGCCAAGGCGCAGTACGCGCGGGAGTGGCTAAGTGAGCTGGCCGGCTTCGACTCCAGGGCCGACCTGATCGGCGCCTACGCCACCCTCCACGCCGACCCGGAGCGGATCAACCACCGCCTCGCCGAAGTGGAGGCGGTGACTCTCGACCAGGTGGCCGAGGCCTGCGCCGCCCACCTCCAGCCCGGCCAGCGGGCCCAACTCGACTACCACCAGGAGGAAGCCGATGCGCAGGCCTGATCACCGTCCCGAGGTGAAGGCGCCGCCGCGCTGGTTCTTCCCCGAACCGGCCCGGCTGTGGCTCGACAACGGCATGCAGGTGCTGGCCTGCCACCGGCCCGGGCAGCACGTCGCAGCCGTGTCTCTCGTGCTGGACACTCCCCTCAGCGCCGAGCCGGGCGACGTCGAAGGTGTGGCCACCATCACCCAGCGCTGCCTGGACGAGGGCACCACCACCCATCCCGGCCCGGCCTTCGCCGAACGCCTGGAGGACATCGGTGCCGTGCTCAGCGGATCGGCCGGCTACTCGGCCAGCGACCTGCTGCTCGAGGTTCCGGCCGACCGGCTGGACCAGGCGTTGCCGCTGCTGGCCGAGGCGCTCCGCGAGCCGGAACTCCGGCCGGACGACGTCCGCCGGCTGCAACTCCTGCGGCTGGCCGAGATCGACCACACCCTCGCCAACTCCGCCAATCGGGCCCAGGTGGCGTTCCGGGCGGCCTGTATCTCCAGCCGCTTCCGGGCCTCCCGGATGGCCGGCGGCACCGCCGGGACCGTCGCTGCCATCACCACAGAGGACGTCGTGGCCTTCCACCACCGCTACTACCGTCCCGACGGGGCAACGCTGGTCATCTCCGGCGACCTGACGAACGCCGTCTTCGACAACGCAGCTGCGGCCTTCGGTGACTGGCAGGTGCCCGGGACCCCCACCATCCATCACCAGACGCCGGTCCCCCGCCGGCCGCACTGCTGGCTGATCGACCGGCCCGGCGCTGTTCAGGCCGACATCCGGCTCGGTGGGTTCGGCATCGACCGGGGAGACCCCCGCTGGGCCGACCTCCAGGTGGGCACCCATGCCCTCGGCGGCGCCTTCCTGAGCCGGCTGAACCGCGTGCTGCGGGAGGAGAAGGGCTTCACCTACGGCGTGCACCTGGTGAACTCGCCGATGCGCGACGGCGGCCTGCTGGCCGTCCAGGGGTCGTTCCGGACCGATGTCGTGGCGGAGGCGCTCGACCTGGCCAGGAAGCTGCTGGACGTCACCGGCCGGCCGATCACCGCCGCAGAGGTCACCGACGCCGTCCAGTACGCCAACGGCATCTCGCCGTTGCGGTACTCCACCGCCCAGGGGGTCACCGAACGCGTCGCTTCGCTGGTGGCCGCAGGGCTCAGCGCTGAGTTCATCAACTCCAACGCCGTGGCGCTGACCAGGGTGACGCCGGAATCGGCCACCCAGGCGGTCGCCGAACTGCTGCCGCCGGACGCGCTGACCCTCGTCGTCGTCGGCGACGCCGCAGCTCTTCGTGACCCGCTGGTGGCAGCCGGCTGGTCGGTGACGCTGAAGCCCTGACCTACCGGGCGCCCAGCTTCGACAAGGCCTCGGCCACCGCGGCCTTCGCCGCGGCGATCTGGGTCTGGTAGCCGGCCAGGTCGCCCTTGCGGAGGGCCTCGTCAGCAGCGTCGAAGGCCACCTTGGCCTTCTGCATCAGCACCACCGCGGCCTGTCGGTCGGCCGCTGTCGGCTCGCTCGGGTTGTTCGGTTCGGTCGGCTCGGTCGGTTCGGTGGGCGCCTCGCCCGGGTCCTCGCCGGTCTCGGCGCCGGCGTCCCCGACGAACACCTGGTCAAGGGCCTCCTGAAGGGTGTTGCCGATGCCGACGTGCTCACCGAACCGGACGGCGACGAACCGCAGCGCCGGGTA
>CAYQXH010000086.1:0-10453 GCA_964421325.1 uncultured Propionibacteriaceae bacterium | reverse complement strand
GAGTGCCAGACCTGGTCGAGCAGGGCTGCCGCCAGGTACTCGGTGGTCTTGAAGCCCTGCTGGAACAGGGTCGAGCCCCGCAGGGTCTCCACCCACTCCGCCGGCATCGGCTCGCCGGTCTCGTGGTGCACTGCGTAGCCCCGGAGGATGCCCGGGTCGAGCGCCCACATCTCGTTCACCTGGGACGGGTACTCGACGAAGTCCCGCGGCGTCTCCGTCCCCGACTGCGAGCGGTACCTGGTGTCGGAGAGCAGCCCGTGCAGGGCGTGGCCGAACTCGTGGAACAGCGTGATCACGTCGTCCCAGGTCATCAGCGTCGGCTGGCCGGCCGGCGGCTTGACCAGGTTGGAGTTGTTGGTCACCACCGGCAGCTGGCCGAGCAGATGGTTCTGGTCGACCAGGTTGTTCATCCATGCCCCGCCCTGCTTGCCCGGACGGGTGTAGAAGTCGGCGACGAACAGCCCGATCCGGCCGCCGTCGGCCTCGAGGACGTCGAAGACCCGCACCTCCGGGTTGTAGCCGGCCAGGTCGGAGCGCTCAGCGAACTCGATCCCGTACAGGCCCCTGGCAGCTGCGAACACCCCGTCGCGCAGCACCCGCTCCAGCTCCAGGTAGGGCCGGAGCACCGTGGCGTCCAGCGAGTACCGCTCGGTCCGCAGCTGTTCGCTCACGTACTGCCAGTCCCAGGCGGCCAGTGGCGCCTCCGGCTCGATCCGGCGCCAGACCGGCTCCATGTCGAGGGCCTCTGCACGCGCGTTGGCGACAGCTGCCGGCGCCAGCCGGGTGAGCAGGTCCCAGACGGCCTTGCCGGTGCGGGCGCAGCCGTCGGCGGCAACGTAGGCCGCGTGGTTGGTGAAGCCCAGCAGGGCGGCGCGCTCGGCCCGCAGCCGGGCGAGCTCGACGATGATGGCGCGGGTGTCGTGCTCGCCGCCGAGTCCGCGACCGATCGAGGCGCGGTGGATCCGCTCCCGCAGGGACCGGTTGCGCAGCACGTCCAGCGGCCGCTGGGCGGAGGTGTTCTCGAGCTCGAGCAGCCAGCCCTCGGCATGGCCGGTCTCCGCCGCCCGCTCCCTCGCCCCGTCGATCTCGGCCTGGCTCAGCCCGTCCAGCTCCGTGGCGTCGGTGACCAGCACCGCCCCGGCGTTCATTCCGGCGAGGGCCTCCCGGCCGAAGGCCGACTGCAGTTCGGCGATCCGGTGGTTCAGCTTCCGGAGCCTGGCCTGGTCCTCCTCGGGCAGGTTCACCCCGGAGCGCTCGAAGTCCAGCAGCCGGCGCTCCAGCCAGTACGCCGACTGCGGGTCGGGCTGCACCTCGCCGGCCTCGACCCGGACCGCGAGCGAGGCCAGCCGGTCGTACAGTTCGCGGTTCAGGTAGATCGCGTCGCCGTGGGCTGCCAGTTGGGGCGCGATCGCCGCGTCGATGGCGTCGAGGACGTCGTTGGTGTCGGCCGGCTGCTTGGTGTAGAAGGCGTTCAGCGCCCGGGTGAACAGCTGCCCGGACGACTCCCAGGCCTCGATGACGTTGGCTACCGTCGGCGGTTGCGGATCGGCGGCGACGGCGGCCAGTTCGGCGAGCTGCTCGGCCATGCCGGCCTCGATGGCCGGCTGGTAGTGCTCGTCGCCGATCACGTTGTAGTCGGGCAGTTCGAACGGCAGCGTGGACGCGGCGGCGAAGGGATTGGTCGGATCAAGCGGCATGCCGACCATCCTTGCCGTTGACCGCTCCGCAGCCAACCTCGCCGGCTGCGCACTTCCCGATCCCGGCTCCCGGGCCCGCCGGTCAGCTGGGACGCGGCACCGTTGCCAGCAGCAGGCCGAGGGCCACCAGGTTCACGCCGAGCACCGACCACTCCAGCCAGCTCATCCCGGCAGTGAACCCGAACAGCAGGTTCACCACGACGAGGGCTACGGCGACCAGGTGTCCCCACCGCTTCTGCACCGCGACCCAGCGGGCGGCCAGCCCGTAGGCGATCGCGTCGGCCAGCCCGATCAGCCCGATCAGGGAGGCGATCGTCGTCGAGAGCGACGCCGGCGGCGCGAAGTAGAGCCGCAGCCCGATGAAAGCCCACGCTGTGGCCAGCAGCCCGAGAACCAGCACGGCCAGCAGCCGGAGCCGCGCTCGGGTGGAACCCGGCCCACCAGGTTGTGTCGTCACGGGCCAACGCTAGCGGTCGGCTCCCCGTAGGCTGACCGGATGCTGCTCTCCCCGGTCGAGTTGGTCGGCTACCTCGCCTCCGCCCTCGTCGTCGCCTCGCTGGCGATGACCTCGGTGGTCCGGCTCCGGATCGTCTCGCTGATCGGCTCGGTGGTCTTCGTCGCCTACGGCCTGCTGCTGCCATCGGTCCCGATCATCCTCACCAACTTCGCCGTCGCCGTCTTGAACCTCTGGTTCCTGCGAAAGGAGTTCGGCGCGAACCGCGACCTCGGTGCCGTGCCGATCGCACCGGACGCACCGTTCCTGCTCGACTTCCTGCGCTCCCACGAGGCCGACATCCGGACCTTCCACCCCGGCTTCCAGCCGCCGGCGGCGGACGATTTCGCCCTCGTGCTGACCCGGGACGGGATGCCGGCCGGCGCGCTGGTGGGCACCCCGGAGGACGGGACGCTGCGGCTGCGGCTCGACTACGTCATGCACGCCTACCGGGATTCCCGCATCGGTAACTGGCTCTACGGACCGGGCGCGAAGGTGTTCACCGACGCCGGTTTCACCACCCTTGCGACCAAGCCGGCCTCCGAAGCGCTGCGCAACTACCTGCTCGGCGTCGGCTTCACCGACCGCGACGGGCAGCTCGTGCTGCAACTGGGGTCTTGAAACCGACGGCCGGAGCTTGAACACTCAACCATGGACATCCTTGGACTCCCCCTGCACCCGCTCGTCGTGCACGCTGCTGTCGTGCTGCTGCCGCTGGCGGCCCTCGGTTCACTGCTGATCGCCGTCAGCCAGCGGGCCCGGAAGCGCTACGGCTCGCTGGTCGTCGTCACAACGGTGGTGGCCGCCGGGGCTGTGGTCGGGGCGCGGATCACCGGTGAGGCCTTCGCCGGGGCCACGACTTCGACCGGGATCCTCGGCACCCACATGATGTGGGGACTGCTGGCGCCCTGGCCGGCTGCGGCGCTAGTCCTGTCGAGCCTGTTACTGGTCCTTGCCGGACGCGGCAGGAGCCGGCCGTTCCTGGTCACGGCGGCGCTGCTCACAGTCGTGAGCGCGCTGGCCAGCATCGCGATCATCATCGTGGTCGGGCACGCGGGCTCCGCATCGGTGTGGGGCGCGCAGGGCTGAGGCCTACTCGCAGATGCCGAGCTTGCCTGCCGAGACCGTCTCCGGCTTGCTGACGCCGATGAACCGGATCTTGTTCGGCAGCGTGAACATGCGGCTGCCGTCACCCTCGCCGAGGTTCAGGTTCTCCAGCTTGCCGCCGGGGTACCGCGCCTTGAGCTGGCTGAACGTGAGGTTCAGCGGCACGTCGTCGGCCATCTGCAGCGGTTCGGCGAACTTCTCGGCGAGGCTGAACCCCCAGGCCGAGAGGTAGCGCGACGACTTCTTGGACTGGTCCTTGGCCGTGTACTGCACCCACAGCCCGCCGTAGATGACGGTCTGGGCCCAGGGGCTGCTGTCGTCGAACTCGCAGAGAATGCCCTGGGAGCTCTCGTCCGGGTCGCCCAGCTGGTCGCCGAGCAGTTCGCCGACGTCGACCTGCTTGGCGCCGAACCTGAACTCGCCCAGGCCGTCCCCGCGCAGGGTGAGGTTCGCGCCCTCATCGGTCGGTGTCGGGGTGGGAGCGGCCGAGGTGACGGTCGGCGTCGGCGTCGGCGTCGGGGTGGCAGAGGTCACCGTCGGCAACGGGGTCGCGCTGGTCGCCGGCCCCACCGGGGGAGTCGTCGCGCAGGCTGCGAGTGCCAGCCCGAGCGCGGGGGCGAGGAAGACCATCAGTCGGTTCCGGCTCATCTGGGTGCTCCTACTCGATCGCTGACGCACTCCTAGGGTGCATCCTGCTGCATCCGTCACGTCGCCGCCACGCCTTGATCCGACTAGCCTGATGCTGCCGAGCGAAGGGGACGAACATGGTTCAGGCCAGGAAGCGCATCGGGATTCTCACGGCTGGCGGTGACAGTCCCGGGCTGAACGCGGCCATCCGGGGCTTCGGCAAGGCCGCGATCGGCCAGGGCATGGAGCTGATCGGCTACCGCGACGGCATCCGCGGGCTGGTGGAGAACCGCTACCTCCCGCTCGACTCCGGCGCCCTCTCCGGCATCCTGACCATCGGCGGCACGATCCTCGGCACCAGCCGCGACAAGGTCCACAAGATGGTGATCGACGGCGAGATCCGCGACATGCGTCCCCAGGTGGTGGCCAACTACGAGAAGGAGGGCCTGTCGGGCCTGGTGCTGCTCGGCGGCGGCGGCACAGCGAAGAACGCCTTGCGGCTGGCCGAGGCCGGCCTGAACGTGATCACACTGCCGAAGACCATCGACAACGACATCGCCCGCACCGACACCACCTTCGGTTTCGCCACCGCGATGGAGATCGCCACCGAAGCCATCGACCGGCTGCACAGCACCGCGCACAGCCACCACCGGATCATCCTCACCGAGATCATGGGGCACCGGGCCGGGTGGCTGACCCTCGGCGCCGGCATCGCCGGCGGGGCCGACATCATCCTGCTGCCCGAGATCCCGTACTCGGTGGACAGCGTCGCAGAGACCATCAAGGCCCGGCTGAAGCACGGCAGCACGTTCAGTGTCGTCGCGGTGGCCGAAGGGGCCAGGGACCTGCTGGATGCCTCCGACTACGAAGCCGCCCAACTTCTGGTCAAGGCCTCCAAGACCCCGGAGGCGGCGCGGGCCGCCCGGGCGCACCTGGCCAACGTCGAGGACTCCCAGCGGGAGCACACCTTCAAGCTGGCCAGGGAGCTCGAGGCAGCCACCGGCCTGGAGTCCCGGGTCTCGATCCTCGGCTACGTGCAGCGCGGCGGCATCCCGTGCGCCGCCGACCGGCTGCTGGCCTCCCGGCTCGGCACGGCTGCAGCCCACGCTGTCAGCAAGGACCAGTACGGCGTGATGGTGGCGGCCCGGGGCGAGGACACCGACCTGGTCCCGCTCACGGAGGTGGCCGGCCAGCTGAAGCTGGTGCCCCCTGACCACGAGTGGATCATGACGGCGCGCAAGCTGCGCACCGGCCTGGGCGACTGACGTGCGCCGGCGCTTCTCCCAGCTGGACGTCTTCGGGGACGGGGGTGCGACCGGTAACCCGCTCGCTGTCGTCCATGACGGCTCCGGGCTCGACGAGGCAGCCATGCAGGCCTTCGCCGCCTGGACCAACCTCTCCGAGACCACCTTCCTGCTACCGCCGACCGACCCGGCCGCCGACTACCGCGTCCGGATCTTCACAGCCGTCGGTGAGTTGCCCTTCGCTGGGCACCCCACCCTCGGCAGCGCCCACGCGTGGCTGACCGCCGGCGGCCGACCGCAGCGCAAGGGCGAACTCGTGCAGGAGTGCGGGGTCGGACTGGTGCAGCTGCGCCTGGACGGTGACCGCCCGGCGTTCGCCGCCCCGCCGCGCCGCCGGACCGGCCCGCTCGACGAGGCCCATCTCGCGATCGCGGAAGCGGCGCTCGGGATACCGCGCACCGACTGGGTGGCCCACGAGTGGGGCGACAACGGGCCACCGTGGATGATGATCGAGCTCGCCGATGCCGAGTCGGTGCGGCGGGCCTGGGTGGACCGCACCCAGCTCGGCCGGCACGACCACCTCGGCCTGGTCGGGTTGGCGGCGGGTGACTACGCCTACGAGGTTCGCGGGGTCCTCGGCCACACCGAAGACCCGGTCACCGGCAGCCTCAACGCCGCGGTCGCGCAATGGCTGCGGGCAAGGGGAGCTGTGCCGGCCAGCTACGTCGCCACGCAGGGCTCGCAGGTGGGTCGCCGCGGTGAGGTCTTCGTCACCGACGACGGCACCGACATCTGGATCGGCGGCCGCGTCCTTACGGTGATCAGCGGTGAAGCCGACCTGTGAGGGGTTCGCATCAGCGCTCGTCCTCCCGGGCGCGCCGTTGCCGGGCCGCGCGCCCGGGCCACTGGCTAGCATGAGCCGATGAACTCCCCAACTCCACTGCTCGGCCGGGTCGCCCTCGTCACCGGCGTCGGGCGCCGCCGCGGCATCGGGTTCGCGATCGCCTCCCGACTGGTGCAGGCCGGGGCGGACGTGCTGATCAGCCAGTTCCGTGGCCACGACGCCGACCAGCCGTGGGGGGCCGACGACTCCGACCAGGTGCTGGCAGCGCTGCTGGCCCGGCGTCCCGACCCCGGCCAACGGCTGCTGGCCGTCGACGCCGACCTCACCGGGCCGACCGTCCCGGACGAGATCGTCGACCGCGCGGTGGCGGAACTCGGGGCGCTGGACATCCTGGTGTGTGACCACGCGCGCAGCGGTGGTGACGGCGCCCTCGGCCAAGTGGACGCCGCAATGATCGATGGCCACTACGCAGCCAACACCAGGTCGTCGCTGCTGCTGGCCCAGGCGTTCGCCCGGGTGCACGACGACTCCCGTCCCGGCGGACGGTTGGTCTTCCTCACCTCAGGGCAGGGCCACGGCCCGATGCCCGGCGAGGTGGCGTACGCAGCCTCGAAGGCTGCGCTCGCCGGGATCACGGCCACGATCGCCCACCAGCTCGCACCCCGGGGCATCACCGTCAACACCGTCAACCCCGGCCCGGTCAACACCGCCTACCTGGACGGGGAGGCGGGGGCTGCGCTGCTGCCGAGGTTCCCGTTCGGCCGGATCGGTGAGCCCGACGATCCCGCCCGGCTGATCGCTTGGCTGGTGAGCGACGACGCTGCCTGGGTCACCGCCCAGGTGATCACGACGGACGGCGGCTTCTCGCTGTTCTGAACCGGCCGGCCGGGAGTCGTCGGACGCTCAGGGCAGCGGCCCCCGCAGGCCCGCGGCGAGTCCGGCACCGGGCAGCACGATCGGGATCGAGGCGGCAGGCGGGAACTCCGGGGTGCCGGCGAAGCTCGCCCGCACCCGGACGTCCCTGGCCGCCGCCGCGAAGGTGATGCTGAACCGGCCGCCCTGTGACGTCACGGCGGTGCCGACGGTCACCCATTCGCCGGGTACCGCTGCGACCTCGACCGTGACGGTCTCGTCGGCGACGGGCCGGCCGTCCGCACTCAGCAGGTGCCCGGCGACCACGGGTCGCAGGTCCGACTCCGACGCCTTGGCCAGGCTTAGGCGCGGCGGGGTGACCCGGTGCGCGAACAGGTTGGGCCCGTCACCGTGGGAGTCCTCGTAGACGATCTCGTTGCCGGAGATGGTCGGGTTGCCGCTCCAGCCGTCCTGGTGGGTCACCCGGGTCTCCACCCGGCTGGCCAGGTCGTAGAGGTAGACCTCGGTGTTGTTGTGGCCGTCGCGCTCATCCATCCAGACGACCCTGCCGTCGGCGACGTCCGGGAACCACTGGATGGCGTCGTCGGCCGTGACCCTGGTGTCCTCGCCGCTGGCCAGGTCGTGGACGTAGACGTCGATGTTCGTCCCGACCTCTTCCTGCCAGACCACGAGGTTGCCGTCGACCCTCGGCAGGGACTGCTCGGTCGCCGTGCGGGTGAGCCGGGTCTCGCGCCGGGTGGTCAGGTCGTAGGCGTAGATGTCTGAGTCGTTGCCGTTGCGGTGCTCCTGCCAGACGACCGTGGGGCCCGAGATGTCGCAGGAGCCGGCGGCCGAGCCGGCCGGGGAGATGGCCAGGTCGCGGCCGGTGGCCAGGTGGTGGACGTGGATGCGGCCCTGGTACTCATAACAGATCCGGTTGCCCGAGATCTGGACCTGCGTGCCCGGCTTGGCGGCCAGGCGGCGGTCCCGGCCGGTGGCCAGGTCGTGGTAGCGGATTCCGCGGTCGGCGCCGGTGCCGTAGTCACTCCAGACCACCCTGGTGCCGGAGATCGCCGGCCGGCCCAGCGCTGTGTGGGCAGGGGTGAGGTTCTGGCTCCGGCCCGTCCTCAGGTCGAGGGCCAGGATGTCGAAGAGGGTCTCGGTGCCGCTGCCCTCGCCGACCGTGCGCTCATTGGCGTGGTCGGCGTAGACGAGGTTCGTTCCGTCGAGCTGGGGCCCGTCCTGGGTGGCCGGCCCGGTGGTCAGCTGGCGCTCGTCGGCGAGCCAGTCCGCCGCCGCCGGCTGCGCCCACCCGAAAGCCATGGCGCTGGCGACAAGGCCACCCGCCACGAAGCCCCGGATCACCCGGCCGTGCGGACAAGTCACGACATCCCCTCAGCTGTCAGGCCGATCTTGCGACAGGAATCAACGCTAGCCCGCCATCTCATCAGCTGAAATACCCCGACCGAGTGACGCCCGGCCGGGGGACCCGAGACCGCTGTTCCCGGAATACGGCGCGGACTACGCTGGTTGCGATCCAGGAATCGAGGACCTCCAATGCCAGCACTGCGCTCCCGAACCGTCACCCATGGCCGGAACATGGCCGGCGCCCGCGCCCTCTGGCGCGCCACCGGCATGACGGACTCCGACTTCGGCAAGCCGATCGTCGCCATCGCCAACTCCTTCACCCAGTTCGTGCCCGGTCACGTCCACCTCCGGGACATGGGCAAGCTGGTGGCCGGGGCGGTCGCTGAGGCCGGCGGGGTCGGTCGCGAGTTCAACACGATCGCCGTCGACGACGGCATCGCGATGGGCCACGGCGGCATGCTCTACTCGCTGCCCAGCCGCGAGCTGATCGCCGACTCGGTGGAGTACATGGTCAACGCCCACTGTGCCGACGCCCTGGTCTGCATCTCCAACTGCGACAAGATCACCCCCGGCATGCTGCTGGCAGCGCTGCGGCTGAACATCCCGACAGTGTTCGTCAGCGGCGGTCCGATGGAGGCCGGCCGGGTCGACCTTCCCCGCACCGGCAAGACCGGGCTCGACCTGGTCAACGCGATGACGGCCTCTGCCGACCCGGACGTCTCCGACGAGGAGCTGTCCGCGATCGAGCAGTCGGCCTGCCCGACGTGCGGTTCCTGCTCTGGCATGTTCACGGCCAACTCGATGAACTGCCTGCTGGAGGCGCTCGGCCTCGCCCTGCCCGGCAACGGATCGACCCTGGCGACGGCCTCGGCCCGCAAGGAGCTGTTCCTGAACGCCGGCCGGCTGGTCGTGGAGCTGAGCCGGCGCTGGTACGGCGAGGACGACGCCTCGGTGCTGCCGCTGTCGATCGCCACCAAGGCAGCCTTCGGAAACGCCATGCGGCTCGACGTCGCCATGGGCGGCTCGACCAACACGGTGCTGCACATCCTGGCCGCTGCCCGTGAGGCCGGCGTCGACTTCACCCAGGACGACATCGACCAGATCTCCCGGCGCACCCCGTGCATCTGCAAGGTCGCGCCGAACTCCCCCAAGTACTACATGGAGGACGTGCACCGGGCCGGCGGGATCGTGGCGATCCTCGGTGAGCTGCACCGCGGCGGCCTGCTCGACACGTCCGTCCACTCCGTCCACTCCCCCGACCTGGAGACCTGGCTGAAGACCTGGGACATCCGCTCCGGCGAGGCCAGCGACACCGCGGTTGAGCTGTTCCACGCAGCTCCCGGCGGGGTGCGCACCACCGAGGCGTTCTCCTCGACCAACCGCTGGGAGACCCTGGACACCGACAGCGAGGGTGGTTGCATCAGGGACACCGAGCACCCCTACACGGCAGAGGGCGGCCTCGCGATCCTGCGCGGCAATCTCGCGCCGGACGGCTGCATCGTCAAGACCGCCGGCGTGCCCGAGCACATCTGGAACTTCCGCGGGCCGGCCCGGGTGTGCGAGTCGCAGGAGGAAGCCGTCGAGGCGATCCTCGGCAAGCGCATCGTCGAGGGCGACGTCGTGGTGATCCGCTACGAGGGCCCGAAGGGCGGCCCGGGGATGCAGGAGATGCTGTACCCGACCTCCTACCTGAAGGGCCTCGGCCTCGGCCCGAAGTGTGCACTGATCACCGACGGCCGGTTCTCCGGCGGGACCTCCGGGTTGTCGATCGGGCACGTCTCGCCCGAGGCCGCCTCCGGTGGGGCCATCGGCCTGGTCGAGGAGGGCGACATCATCGAGATCTCCATCCCCACCCGGTCGATCAACCTGCTCGTGGATGACGACGTCCTGCAGGCGCGGCGGGAGTACCGCGACGCCGTCGGCTGGCAGCCCCAGAACCGGGAACGCCAGGTGTCGGCAGCGCTGAAGATCTACGCCTCGATGGCGCTGTCGGCCGACAAGGGCGCCGCCCGCGAGCTGCCCGAGCCGGCGCCGGTGCGCACCCCGGTCCCGGCAGCCGTGCGCTGAACGTGACAGCAAGCCCGGCGCCGGTCCGCGCCCTGCTGATGGACGCAGACGGCGTCGTGCAGTACCCGCGCGCCGGCTGGTTGAAGGAGATGGCGCGCCTCGGCGGGCCCGGGTTCATCCCCGAGGTGTTCCACAAGGAGCTCACGACCCTCAC
>CAYQXH010000085.1:0-10466 GCA_964421325.1 uncultured Propionibacteriaceae bacterium | reverse complement strand
GCCCAGCGGAACGGGCCCTTCCCCTCGCAGAACAGCGGACGGATGTAGGCCGGCACGAACCCGGGGAACGCGAACGCGCGCTCGCAGCCACCCAGCTCCGCCTCGGCCCGAATCGAGTTGCCGTAGTCGAACACCTCTGCGCCGGCGTCGAGGAAGCCGACCATCGCCTCCACGTGCGCAGCCATCGACCTCCGCGCCCGGTCGGTGAACCCGGCGGGATCCGCAGCTGCCAGCTCGTGCCATTCGGCGACCGCGACGCCGACGGGCAGGTACGAGAGCGGGTCGTGGGCACTGGTCTGGTCGGTGACGATGTCGATCGCAACGCCCTCTGCGAGCAGGCGGGGGAAGACCTCAGCGGCGTTGCCGACCAGGCCGACAGAGAGGGCCCGGCGCTCGGCCTTCGCGGCCAGCACCCGGGCAACGGCCGCGGCGTAGTCGTCGGTGTACTCGTCGAGGTAGCCGTGCTCCACGCGGCGGGCCAGGCGGGTCGGGTCGACGTCCACGATCAGCACTGCGCCCTCGTTCATCGTCACGGCCAGCGGCTGCGCGCCGCCCATCCCGCCGCATCCCCCGGTGAGGGTCAGCGTCCCGGCCAGCGTCCCGCCGAAGCGCTTGCGCGCAACGGCACCGAAGGTCTCGTAGGTGCCCTGCAGGATGCCCTGGGTGCCGATGTAGATCCAGGAGCCGGCGGTCATCTGGCCGTACATCATCAACCCCGCCGCTTCCAGCTTGCGGAACTCCGGCCAGGTGGCCCAGTCGCCGACCAGGTTGGAGTTGGCGATCAGCACCCGGGGTGCCCACTCGTGCGTCCGGAACACGCCGACCGGCTTGCCCGACTGCACCAGCAGCGTCTCGTCCGAGGCAAGGTCGCGCAGGGTGTCGACGATCGCGTCGAACGCCTCCCAGGAGCGGGCGGCGCGCCCGGTGCCGCCGTAGACCACGAGGTCCTCGGGCCGCTCGGCCACCTCCGGGTCGAGATTGTTCATCAGCATCCGCAGCGGCGCCTCGGTCTGCCAGGAGCGGGCCGAGAGCTGGGTGCCCCGAGGGGCGCGGACGGGTGCGTGGCTCATGACTTCTCCTCCGTTGCGGCCAACGCAGCTGCGACCAGGCGGCCGCTGGTGACCAGGCTGTGGGTGGCTTCGATGTCTGGGGCGAGGAAGCGGTCCGGCCCGGGCCCGGCGACCACCTCGCGCAGGACCGCGATGGCTGCGCCGGTTGCTGGCCCTGGAACCAACGGCGATCGCAGCTCGATCCCGCGGGCGGCGACGAGGATCTCGATCGCCAGCACCCGGGAGAGCCCGTCGACTGCCGTGCGCAGCTTGCGGGCTGCGTGCCAACCCATCGACACGTGGTCCTCCTGCATCGCGCTGGAGGGAATGGTGTCGACACTGGCGGGGACGGCGAGCCGCTTCAGGGTCGAGCAGACGCCGGCCTGGGTGTACTGGGCGATCATCATCCCGGAGTCGATGCCCGGGTCGTCGGCGAGGAACGGCGGCAGGCCCCGGCTGCGGCCGACGTCGAGGAAGCGGTCGGTCCGCCGTTCGCTGATGCCGGCCAGATCGGCGACGCCGATGGCGAGGAAGTCCAGGACGTGCGCAACGGGGGCGCCGTGGAAGTTGCCGTGGGACTCCACCCGGCCGTCGTCGAGCACCGAGGGGTTGTCGATGGCCGAGGCCAGTTCGCGCTCGGCCACCAGGGCAGCGAAGCCGACCGCGTCCCGGACGCTGCCGTGCACCTGTGGCGAGCAGCGCAGGGAGTAGGCGTCCTGCACCACGCCGTCGCCGACGCGATGGCTGGCGACGATCGGTGAGCCGGCGAGCAGTCGGCGCAGGTGCGCAGCCGACGTCGCCTGGCCGGGGTGCGGCCGCAGGGCCATCAGGTCGGCGGCGAACGTGCGGTCGGTGCCGAGCTGGCCCTCGACGCTCATCGCAGCGGCCAGGTCTGCGGCGTCCAGCAGGAGCTCGAGGTCGGCAAGGGCGAGGACCAGCATCCCGAGCATCCCGTCGGTGCCGTTGATCAGTGCCAGGCCCTCCTTCTCGGCCAGCTCAACCGGAGCCAGCCCGTGGTCGGCCAGCGCCTCGGCGGCCGGGCGCTCCCGGCCCGCGTCGAGGACGGTGCCCTCGCCGGTGAGGGCAAGGGCGCAGTGGGCCAACGGTGCCAGGTCGCCGGAGCAGCCGAGGCTGCCGTACTCGTGCACCAGCGGAACCAGGCCGGAGTTCAGCAACCCGGCGTAGGCTGCGACGGTCGCCGGCCGGACACCGCTGTGCCCGCTGGCGAGGGTCGCAAGGCGCAGCAGCATCATCGCGCGCACGACCTCGTCCTCCACCCGCGGGCCGTTGCCGGCCGCATGCGAGCGGATCAAGCTCCGTTGCAGCCGGGCGCGCTCCCCGGCCGGGATGTTCCGGGTCGCGAGGGCGCCGAAGCCGGTGGAGATGCCGTACACCCCGTCCCCACCGGCTGCGAGGGCGTCGATGTGGCAACGGGCCGCCGCTACGGCCGCTTCAGCCGCGGGCGTCAGCTGGACGTGCGCTCCGCGCCGGGCCACGGCGACCACCTCGGGCCTGCGCAAACCACCGGTGCCAACCAAGATCCGCTCCATCCCAGAATTGAACGGCCTCACCCGGCCCGTTGCCGATGGCCTGGACAGCGGTTGTGTCTCGGATGCGAGACTTGGCCCATGGGTCGACCGGTTCCGGCTGCCACAGCCGCGTTGCAGGTGCTGCGCTACCTGTCGCTGCGGACGGCCCCGGTCCCGGCGGGCCGGATAGCTGTCGACCTCGACCTGCCCCGCTCGACCACCTACCACCTGCTGCACGCCATGGCAGCCGAGTCGTTCGTCGTGCACTACCCCGAGGACCGGCTCTGGGGAGTCGGGGTGGCGGCCTGGGAGGTCGGCCAGGGCTTCACGCGGCAGGAGCCGCTGACCCGGCTGGCCAGGGTGCCGATCGCCCGCCTGGTCGACGCCGTCGGCGTCTCGGCCCACCTGGCGGTGCTGCACGGTGCGGACGTGGTCTACCTGATCGAGGAGCGGGCCGGGGGACAGGCGCGGCTGGTCACCGACGTCGGCGTGCGGCTGCCGGCCCACCTGACCGCGACCGGTCGGGCCATCCTCGCAGCGCTACCGGCTGCCCAGGTCCGGGCGCTCTACCCGACGCGGGACAGCTTCGTCGCCCGGACCGGGGTCGGGCCGGCATCGCCGACCGAGCTCCGGGCGGTGCTGGCTGCTACCCGGCGCCGGGGCTACGCCGAGGAGGAGTCCGAGGTGACCGTCGGCTTCAGTTCGGTGGCCGTGGGGCTGCGGTCACCCTCCAACCTTGCAGCGGTGGCACTCACCTGGCGGGAGCCGCTCGGCCGGGACCTGGCGGCGGTCCTGGGGGAGTTGCGGCTGACCGCCGCGACCATCGAGGCCCGGTTGCGCTGAACCGGCCCGCCAGGGTGTGTCTGGACCGTCCGATTTCACCACGGTGCGCCTGCGGGTGACCAGCAACAGACCAAGGGCCTGACCAAGTCCGGTACCAACTCCGGCGATTTCCCCGTCCGCGAATGCTGCCGGGATCAGTCTGGTACCAGAAAGCAGGACGCAGCATCAAGAGCCGTGGCACCGCGTCACACCGGTGGCCCGGGTCCCCAGCGGCCGGAGCCGAAACCCTCCCCGACTCCGGCCCGCTAAGTCCTCCAGCTGCTCCGGCTGTGATTGACTCCCTGCCATGAGCGCAGCACGCCGGCGCCGGGACCGCTACGACGCCACCCGGGTGGAGCTCGGCCGTGGGTTCAACGCGATGTTCCCCTTCATCATGAAGGGCCGCAACGAGTCCATCGCCTACTACCCGGTGACCATCGAGGTGGAGAACCTGATGGCGCATCTCGAGCGGGTGAAGGGCACCGAGGCGCAGCTGACACTGTTCGAGGCCGTCCTCCTCGCCCTGGTCAGGATCCTGCGGGAGCGTCCGACGCTGAACCGCTACATCATCGGTCGCCGGCTCTACCAGCGGCGCGACGTCCAGCTGTCCTTCATCGCGCGCCGCCAACTGGCGGAGGACAGCTCGGAGACCAACGTCTATGTCACCGTCAAGCCGACCGACGACGCCCGGGCCGTGCTGCGGAAGCTCCGCGGCGAGATCCGGACGGCGAAGGTCGGCGACCAGAAGTCCGACGACGACCTGGTCGACGTGTTCCTGCGCCTGCCGCGGAGCCTGCTCCAGGTGGCCGTCAACCTGCTGTCGGCCTGGGACTTCTACTTCGACACGCCGCCGTTCCTCCGGGGCGTCGACCCGCTGCGCTGCAGCGCCTACATCGCCAACCTCGGCAGCGTTGGCATGGGAGCCGCCTACCACCACCTGTTCGAGTGGGGGACCTGCAGCATCTTCGTGACCATCGGGCAGGTGAAGCCCACCGTCGTCGTCGGGGAGGATGGACAACCGACGGTGCGCCGGACGATGGAGCTGAGGATCGCCCTCGACGAGCGGATCGCCGACGGCTACTACGACGCGCGCGCCCTCGACCTCTTCGACACCTACCTGAACGACCCAACCCAGCTGGAGAAGATCTAGGAACGGACGACGATGTCCAGTACACCTTGGCTGGCCCGATACGGCGACCTGCCCGCCGACATCACCGTGCCGGACGCGACCATGTACGAGCTGGTCGCGGCCACGGCCCGGCGGGTGCCGGACCACCCCGCCCTGATCTACTTCGGGCGGCGGATCTCCTACCGCGCGCTGCTCGCCGACATCGACCGGTGCGCAGCCGCCTTCCGCGCCCACGGCATCGGCCCCGGCGACAGCGTGACGCTGTCGATGCCCAACGTGCCGAATGCGATCGTGCTGTTCTACGCCCTGAACCGGATCGGGGCCCGGGCCGTGATGACCCACCCGCTCTCGTCCCCGACCGAACTCCAGCACTACCTGAACCAGAGCGGCAGCAGGTGGGCGGTCACCGTCGACATGTTCTACGCCCGGTTCCGCGACATCCTCGAAGCCACATCGGTGGAGCGCCTGCTGATCACCCGGTTCTCCGACTACCTGAGCGGCCCCAAGCGGATGGGGTTCAAGGTGACCAAGGGGCGCAGGATCGCGCCCGTGCCCACAACCGACCGGCGGGTCCTCACCTGGCGGGAGTTCCTCGAGGCGCAGGCACCGGAGCCCAGCTACGTCCGGGCCGGCGACCCCCACGACACGGGCGTGGTGCTGTTCAGCGGCGGCACCTCTGCCATGCCGAAGGGGATCGAACTCTCCTCGGCCAGCTTCAACGCCCTGGCCGTCTCGATGCGCTCGATCACCGGGATCGCGCCCGGCAACAGCGTGCTGGCGATCCTGCCCGTCTTCCACGGCTTCGGGCTGGGGCTGTGCATCCACACCCCGCTCACCGTCGGCGCCTGCTCGATCCTGGTGCCGGAGTTCAGCACGAAGGTCTACATCGACAACCTTGTCCGGCACTCGCCGTCGTTCATCGCGGGCGTGCCAACCCTCTTCCAGGCGCTGCTGGCCGAGCCGCGGTTCGCCAAGGTGTCCTTCGCCAGGCTCCTTGGTGCCTACTCCGGCGGCGACTCCCTCACGCCCGACCTGAAGTCGCGTTTCGACAAGGCCATCGCTGCCCAGGGCAGCCCGGTCGAGCTGATGGAGGGCTACGGCCTCACCGAGTGCGTCACTGCCTGCACGGTCTCGCCGCCGCGCCAGTACCGCGAGGGGTCGATCGGCATCCCGATCCCCGGGATGCGCGTGAAGGTGGCCACCGGCGAGGGGGTCGAACTGCCCTACGGCACCGAGGGGGAGATCTGCGTCGCCGGGCCGACCCTGATGAACGGCTACCTGAACGAGCCGGAAGCCACAGCTGACACCCTGCGCCGGCACGACGACGGCCGGACGTGGCTGCACACCGGCGACATCGGCACGATGGACGCCGACGGCTACCTGTTCTTCAAGGGGCGGCGGAAGCGGATCATCAAGGTGTCCGGGGTGTCGGTGTACCCCGCCCAGGTGGAGCAGGTGCTCGAGGCCCATCCGAGCGTCCAGCGCGCCTGTGTGGTCGGCACCCCGGACGAGTACCAGATGTCGGCTGTGAAGGCCTTCGTCGTGCCCGCAGCGGGTGCGGCCGGCGACGACGCGCTGCGTGCCGAGCTGCTCGCCCACGCCCGCAAGCACCTGATGAAGTGGGCCGTCCCGAGGAGCATCGAGTTCCGGGACGCGCTCCCGACCACGCTGGTCGGGAAGATCGCCTACACCCAGCTGGAACAGGAGGAGTTGGCGCGGCCCGAGGCCTCCGGAGCCTAGGGCTCCAGGCTCATCGGCCCGTAGACCAGCCGGTCGGACTCGTAGAGGGAGACCTCGTGAACCCCGGCCTCGACCAGTTCGAGGTAGCTCGCGCTCAGCCACGCCTCGGCCCTGGCCTGCTCCTCGAACTCGGTGTCGAGCCCGAGACCTGCAGCCTGGTCCTCGGTCGGCTCAGGCGTCGCCGCCCAGTAGTAGCCCATCGGTCAGATCTCGTCGCCGGGCTTCACCCGCGGGGAGGGGAGCCGCAGCCGGCGCAGGTTGATCGACCGGTTGAGCATGTAGGGCAGCAATCCCTTGAGCGCGACATTGGGCAGGCGTTCGGCGTGCAGCTTCTTGTACTTGCGCCACATCAGGAAGATGTCGACCCCGATCAGGAGGAACACCGAGTAGGTGAACCAGGTCACCAGCATGGCGGCGTCCGGGCTGAACGAGCTCACCAGCAGCGACCCGGCGAGGGTGACCATCAGGATCGGCATCGCGTAACCGGCCACGCTCCGGCGGGAGTCGACGAAGTCGCGCATCAGCACCTTGCCCGGAGTGCCCTCCGACCTGGCGAACTGCTCGTCGCGCATCGCGTTCTTGGCGGCCCGCTCCTTCACCCTCAGCTCCTTGGCTGAAAGGGTCGGGTTGAGCCGCTCCCGGCGCGCAGCCTCGGCCTCCCTGCGGGAAGGGGTGGGGGCCTCCTTCTTCCCGGACTTCGCCTGGTCGGCGGTCTCGACCGGCCTCGATTCGGGCTTTGCCGATTCGGACCGGTCGTACGGGCGGAACAATGCCACTTCATACCTCGCTGTGGTGCGACGATGTCTGCCACATCCTAGGTCAATCGGCACCCGCCGGGTTCATGGAGGTTGGACGTGGTCGACGACGGCGAACGGGCCGAAGCCGAACTCGCCTACCAGCGCGCCCTCACGTCCCTGCACGAGGCGCGAGCCGCCCTCGAGGACCTCGCAGCCGCCAGGCGTCGCTTCGCCTTCGACCGGGGCCGGATGGGTGCGGACGCCGCCGCGGCCCGGGCTGCTGAGCTGGAGGCGTCCCACACGAGCCTGCTCGCGCATGCCGACCAGCTCCGCGACCTGGCCGCCGGCCTGCGGTCAACCCTGCGCCGCCTCACCGACGACAGCGTCCCAGAGCCGGATGACCTACCCGAGGAGCCGGCCGGCGGCGACTACGAACAGCCGCCCTTCGCCGAGCAGGCGCCTTGACCGGGCTGCGCGTGGCTGTGGTGACCGGCCGGATCGGCGAGCTCGACCCGGTGGTCGCCGGCACCGCGCTGGCCCGCGGGATCGCCACCCACGCCGAGGTGGCCCTTGCCCCGGTCGCAGCCGGCGGCCCCGACCTGGCCACGGCCGTCGCCGAGCTCACCGGTGGCGATCTCCGGGTTGACGGCACGGCCTGGCTGGTCCGCTGGCCGGGTGGGGTGCTGATCGGCTTCGCCCAGGCGCCGGTACCGGCGTGGGCGCCGGCGGCGTCCTCGGCCGACGTGGGGGAGTGGGTCGCCGCAGCCGTCGCTGGCGAGGACCTGGTTGTGCTCGACCTGACCGGCATCACCGCCCACGACGGCGGGGCCGGGCTGCTGGCTGCAGCCGGCCCAGCGCTGGCCGGCCGGGAACTGGTCGGCCTGGTCGCGGCGGACGAGCTGGAGCTGCCGGCGACCGGCATCGGGGGCGGGCTGGCCCGGCGGGCCTTCGCCGGCGGCGTCGACGTTGCCGAACTGCTGCGTGCCGACGCGGAACTGGCCGGCCGGGCTGCCGGCCTGGGTGCTGGCCTGGAGACGGCTCCCGGCGGTGGCGCAGCGGGTGGTTGCGGGCTCGTCATCCTCGCCGGCGGCGGCCGGCTGGCGACCGGTACGCAGTTCTGCCACCAGCTGGCCGGACTGGGGCGAACCCTCCGCCACGCGGACCTGGTGGTCACAGGTTGCACCGAGCTTTCGGCCCTCGACCGCGGCGGCCCGGTGGTGCAGGCGGTCGCCGAGTGGTCACAGGTTGCCGAACGGCCGTGCGTGCTGTTCACCACCGGCGCCGGGCTGGCCCGGCGGGAACTGCGGACCCTCGGGATCGAGGCGGCTCACCTGCTGCCCCCCGGCAAGCCGACCGAGGCCGGTCTCACCGCCGCGGCTGCCCGAATCGCGGCCGGCTGGGTTCCGGGCCCCGAACGGCGCTGGGTAGACTGACCTGACCCGCCGGAATATCGGCCCGACAGGGCCGGTTGCACCGGGGGAAAGCTCCTTCCGGAAGGAATTCAGGTAGATATGACGATTGACTCCGCCATCACCACCGATGGCCTCGTGCTCACCCCGGTCGCCGCCCAGAAGGTCAAGGACCTGATCGCCAACGAGGATGTGGAAACCCTCGCCCTGCGTATCTCGGTCGCCCCCGGTGGCTGTTCCGGCCTCCGCTACCAGCTGCAGCTCGACGACCGCACGCTCGACGGCGACGTCGTCGCCGACTGGCACGGTGTTTCCGTGGTCACCGACCGGATGAGCGCGCCGTACCTGACCGGTGCAACCATCGACTTCGTCGACACCATCGAGCAGCAGGGCTTCACGATCGACAACCCCAACGCAACGGGTTCCTGCGCCTGCGGGGACAGCTTCCACTGAGCAGTGCCGACGGCTAGGGTTTCGCGCATCGCAGAGTAGGTATCGAACCGGAAGGCGCCTCGTGGTCCGACAGCTACGCCCGAAGAAGCCGCTGCTCGTCGCGTTGGTGATCGGCGCCATGCTGGTCCTCGCCGGGTGCAGCGCGGAGACGACAGCGCAGTGGGGCCGGTTCGGCCTGCCGGAGTCGGCCAGCGACCGCGCCCCCTACATCGGCAACCTCTGGGTGGGTGCCTGGATCGCCTCCCTGGTGGTCGGGGTCTTCGTCTGGGGCCTGATCGTCTGGGTGATGATCCGGTACCGCAGGCGCACGCCCGACGAGCACCCGCGGCAGACCCGCTACAACCTGCCGCTGGAGTTGCTCTACACCCTGGTCCCGTTCCTGATCATCGGCGTGCTGTTCTTCTACACCGTGCAGGCCCAGAACAGCGTGCTGGCCAAGGAGACCACCCAACCCGTGACCACGGTCAACGTCATCGGCCAGAAGTGGTCGTGGACCTTCAACTACATGGAGGACCAGAACCCGGCCGTCGGTGCGATCGTCCACGAGGCCGGGACCATCGACCGGATCCCCGACCTCTACCTCCCGGTGGACAAGCCGGTGCGGTTCAACCTCGCCTCGGCCGACGTGATCCACTCGTTCTGGATCCCGGCGTTCTACTTCAAGCTGGACGTGATCCCCGGCCGGACCAACTCCTTCGACGTGACCCCGGAGAAGCTGGGCACCTACTCGGGGAAGTGCGCTGAACTGTGCGGCACGTACCACGCCGCGATGCTGTTCACCGTCCACGTGGTCACCGAGGAGGAGTACACCGCCTACCTGAACAAGCTCAAGGCGGCGGGGCAGGTGGGCGAGATCAAGGCTCCCGACTACCCGAACGTCGTTCCGAGCGTGCCGGCCGAGGGGGAGAAGAAATGACGCTCGCCGAACGCGTCGCGCTGGAAGAGGTCGAGGCCCGACCGCTGGTTGAGCGCAAGCGCTGGGGCACCCTTGCCATGCAGCTGCTGACCACGACCGACCACAAGCTGATCGGCAGCATGTATTTCGTCACCTCGCTGGCGTACTTCGCCTTCGCCGGCGTGCTGGCCCTGGTCATCCGGGCCGAGCTGGCGTACCCGGGGCTGCAGTTCGTCCACTACGAGACGTTCAACCAGTTCTTCACGATGCACGGCACGCTGATGCTGCTGATGTTCGCCACCCCGATGTTCGTGGCGTTCGCGAATGCCATCATGCCGCTGCAGATCGGCGCGCCGGACGTGGCGTTCCCGAGGATGAACGCGTTCAGCTACTGGCTCTACCTGTTCGGCTCGCTGACCGCCTGCGCCGGCTTCCTCACCCCCGGCGGCGCAGCCAGCTTCGGCTGGTTCGCCTACGTCCCGCTGTCTGATGCCGTGAACTCCCCGGGCGTCGGCGGCGACCTCTGGGTGATGGGCCTCTACGTGATGGGCCTGTCCACGATCCTCGGCGCGGTCAACTTCATCGCGACGATCATCACGATGCGGGCCCCGGGCATGACCATGTTCCGGATGCCCATCTTCACCTGGAACATCCTGGTGACCTCGATCATGGTCCTGATCGCCTTCCCCGTGCTGGCGGCCGG
>CAYQXH010000084.1:0-10595 GCA_964421325.1 uncultured Propionibacteriaceae bacterium | reverse complement strand
CGGGTGCTGGCCGTGCCGGGGCGGGGCGCGGGCTCGCCGCCGGCCGGGGCGCCGGTTCAGTTCTGGCCGGGCGCGGTGCCGGTGCCGGGCTGGACGGTGCCATCGCTGTCGGCATTCCGGTGCCTGCCGGGGTGACGTCCTTCTCCACCCGCTTGCCGGCGAGGCTCATCGTCGTCGGGATCATCGGGATGGGCCGGCCGCGCAGCAGCAGGTTCCAGTAGATCCAGCGGAAGGCGAGCTTGCCCAGGTGGTTGAGCCGGGTCTCCTTGAGCAGCTTGAAGGGACCCACCACCGGCAGCGGGAAGTCCCCGGTGAACGGCTCGGTGGTGTAGTTGAAGTCGAGCAGCATTCCCTTGCCGTTGCCGGATTCGATGAAGCAGTTCGCGTGCCCGTCGAACCCGTGGGTGGCGGGACGGCCGTTGAAGTCGTCGAGGAAGTTGTGCACGAACACGTCCACAGCGAAGTGGGCCACCGAGCCGGCCTTCGAGGTCTGCAGGGTGCCGGCGTCGCCGAGCACGTGGATCTCCGGGTGGGCGAGGCTGACCATGGTGTGCTGGTCGCAGGGCACCAGGTTGAGCTCGTCGCCGAGGCCGGAGCGGGCGATGTAGTCGGCGCCCATGTTCAGCGGCACCGTGACCAGAAGGTCGAACCCGATCCGGCGGCCGTCGAAGGAGACCAGTTCCTTGGCGTCGTTGTCGATCTGTTCCAAGGCGAAGTCGGTTTCCAGCGCGATCCGCCGGTCCACGAGGGCCGTGGCGAGTTCCCGGGACGCCACCGGCTTGGTGAACGCGCCGTCCAGCGGCGTCACGTAGGTCAATTCGGTCCGATCCCGGATGCCGTGCTTGCGGAGCCAGTCGTCGGCAAGGAAGGTGAACTCCATCGGGGCCACCGGGCACTTGATCGGCATCTCGGTGATGTGCACGACCATCCGGCCACCGCGGAAACGCCGCATGGCCTCGGTCAGCGCCTGCGCCCCCGGCAGGCTGTAGAACTCGTGGATCGACTGGCCCCAGAGCTTGCCGAGCATGCCGGGGGTGGCGTCGGGACGTGGGCTGACGCCGGTCGCGATCACCAGCACGTCGTAGCTGAGCGTCCGGCCGTCGGCGAGGTGCACCACCCGGTAGGTCGGGTCGACGCGGTCGATCTCGGTGAGTACGAGGTCGATGCCGTCGTCGATGAAGCGATGCCGCGATCGCACGATGTCGGAGGTGTTGTAGATGCCGAAGGGCATGAACAGGTAGCCCGGCTGGTAGTGGTGGTTGTCGTCCCGATCGACCACCGTGATGTGCAGTTCGTGCTTGCCAAGAGCTGCGCGCAGCTTGTTGGCAACCATGGTCCCGGCGGTGCCGCCGCCAAGGATGACGAGTCGTTTCACGTTCACTCCGAGTCCGCAAGATTACCCACAGCGTACCCCCACGGGTATGCCCGTGTCTGTAGTCGAAGGACGACCTGGCGGCAACTCGTGGCACTGCGCTGGCAGCGTCGGTGTGGTGTGAAAAACTGTCCAGCGGCTCCACCGAGCCGGTAAAGTCCCCTTGTAACGTTTCAGTAACTGCTGCGGAAGGCCGAAGATGACCGAATTCACCTGGACAGACCTGGACGAGCGTGCCGTCGACACCGCCCGGATCCTGGCTGCCGACGCGGTGGAGAAGGTGGGCAACGGCCACCCCGGCACCGCGATCTCGCTGGCCCCGGTGGCCTACCTGCTCTACCAGAAGGTGATGAAGGGCGACCCGGCAGACCCGAAATGGCTGGGCCGCGACCGGTTCGTCCTCTCCGCCGGGCACTCCTCCCTCACCCAGTACTGCCAGCTGTTCCTCGCCGGCTACGGCCTCGAGATCGGTGACCTGGCCGCGCTGCGTACCGAGGGCTCGCTGACCCCCGGCCACCCCGAGTACGGCCACACCGCTGGCGTCGAGTGCACCACCGGCCCGCTGGGCGCAGGCATCTCCAACGCCGTCGGGTTCGCGATGGCCGCCCGCAGGGAGCGGGCCCTGCTCGACCCGAACACCCCGCTGGAGGAGCCGTCGGTGTTCGACCGCACCATCTACACGATCGCCGGCGACGGCTGCATGCAGGAGGGCGTCGCCTCGGAGGCTTCGTCGCTGGCCGGGGCGCAGAAGCTCGGCAACCTCGTGCTGATCTACGACGACAACCGGATCTCGATCGAGGGCGACACCCAGATCGCGTTCACCGAGGACGTCGCCGCCCGCTACGCCGCCTACGGCTGGCACGTGCAGCAGGTCGACTGGACCAACGGCGGCACCGGCTACACCGAGAACATCCAGGGCCTCTACGAGGCGATCGAAGCCGCCAAGGCGGTCACGGACAAGCCCTCCTTCATCAAGCTGACCACCGTGATCGGCTGGCCGCTGCCGACCAAGGCCGGTAACCACTCCGTGCACGGCGCCAAGCTGGGCGGGGACGAGATCGGGCTGCTCAAGCGCGAACTCGGCTTCGACCCGGGCGCGACCTTCGCCGTCGCGAACGACGTGCTCTCCCACACCCGCAGGCAGGCGGCGGCCAACGCAGCAGCAGCGAAGGCCGAATGGCAGCCGAGGTTCGACGCCTGGCGCGCGGCCAACCCCGAACCGGCAACCCTCTACGACCGCCTGGTCACCCACGAGCTCCCCGAAGGCCTGGCCGCTGCGCTCCCGTTCTTCCCTGCGGGCAAGAAGGCCACCCGCGCAGCGTCCGGTGAGGTGCTGACCGCGCTCTCCGACGTGATGCCGGAACTGTGGGGCGGCTCCGCCGACCTGGCCGGCTCCAACAACACCACCATGAAGGGTGCCAAGTCCTTCCTGCCGCCGGAGCAGTCCAGCCACGAGTTCGCGGGCGACTACACCGGCCGCACGCTGCACTTCGGCATTCGCGAGCACGCGATGGGCGGCGTCCTGAACGGGATCAACATCTCCGGCCTCACCCGCGCCTACGGTGGCACGTTCCTGGTGTTCGCCGACTACATGCGCGGCGCCGTCCGCCTGGCGGCACTACAGGGCGTGCCGACCGTCTTCGTCTGGACCCACGACTCCATCGGCGTCGGCGAGGACGGCCCCACCCACCAGCCGATCGAACACCTCGCCAGCCTGCGGGCGATCCCCGGCCTGGACGTGATCCGTCCGGCGGACGCCAACGAGACCGCCCAGGCGTGGGCGCACGCCCTGGCGCACACCGACCGTCCGAGCGCGATCATCCTGTCCCGCCAGGACCTGCTCACCGTCGACCGCAACCAGCCCGGCTTCGCGCCGGCCAGTGACCTCGGCAAGGGTGGCTACACCCTCATCGACGCCACCGGTGAGCTGAAAGTCGTCCTCCTCGCCACCGGCTCGGAGGTCGAGGTGGCCCTGGCCGCGCGCGACCTGCTGCAGGCCGACGGCGTCGGCACCCGGGTGGTCTCGATGCCGTGCCTGGAGTGGTTCGACGCCCAGGACGCCGGGTACCGCGCCGAGGTGCTGCCCGCAGGCGTGGCGAAGGTCGCAGTCGAGGCCGGAGTGCCGATGGGTTGGCGCGAGTACGTCGGGGACGCCGGCGAGATCGTCGGTGTGAACCACTTCGGTGAGTCCGCGGCGGGCGGGCTGCTGTTCGCCAAGTACGGGTTCACGGCGGAGAACGTCGCGGCCCACGCGCGCACCGCGCTCGCCCGGATCGCCTGAAACTGGTCACGTCCACCGCCGGCCAGCGGCTGCGCGCGAACGCTGCGCTGCTGCTGGCATCGGCGCTCTGGGGCCTGGCGTTCGTCGCCCAGCGGGTCGGTTCCGAGCACGTCGGGCCGTTCACCTTCACCGGCGTCCGGTTCGCTCTCGGTTCGCTGGTGCTGCTGCCGGTCATCCTGATCCGCGACCGGATCCGCCGGGTGCCGCGGGCACGTCGCCGCGCCGCCAACCGGGCGGTGCTCCTGCCGGGCCTCGCTGCCGGCCTGATGCTGACGATCGCAGTCAGCCTGCAGCAGGTGGCGATGGCGGAGGTCCCGGCCGGCAACGCTGCTTTCATCACCGGCCTGTACATGGTGGTGGTTCCGGTGATCGCAGCCTTCCGGGGGCACCGCAGCAGCCTTGCCACGATCGTCGGGGTGGTTGCGTCCATGGTTGGCCTCTACCTGATCTGCGTCACCGACGACCTCACCATCGGGCGCGGCGAGTTGCTGCTGCTCGCATCGACGGTCCCGTGGGCTGTGCAGATCCTGATCATCGAGCACTACAGCCCGCGCCTGTCCGCCCTGCGGTTCGCCGTCACCCAGTTCATCACCTGCGCCGTCCTGGCCTCCCTGGCCGCGCCGCTCCTCGACCCGGCACCGTTCACCGGTCTGGACAGGGCGCTGCTGCCGCTGCTCTACGGCGGCCTGGTCTCCGTCGGCATCGCGTACACCCTGCAGGTCGTCGGCCAGCGCCATGCGCTGGCCACCCACGCCTCGCTGATCATGGCTGCGGAGTCGGTGTTCGGCGCCATCGGCGGCGCGCTCCTGCTGCAGGAGTTCATGGGCGGTCGTGGGTACCTTGGGGCTGTCCTGATGATCACCGGGATCGTGGTGTCCCAGCTGGGGTTACCGGCAGCGCCACTGGACGAACTGACCGACGCCTCCGAGCAGCTCACGTAGCATTGGGCGCGCACGCACCCGAGAGGACTTCCCCCGTGGCCCCTTCCAGCAAGAAGCTGTCGACAACCATGCGAATCGGCATCGGTGTCGGCGCGGGCCTCCTCGTCCTCCTCGGTGGGGGCTACCTGGCCGGGCACTTCCTGGCCGGCGAGAACGTGCCGAAGAACACCTCCGTGGCCGGCGTCCAGCTCGGTGGGCTGACCGTCCCGGCCGCGGAACAGAAGCTCGCCTCCGGCCTGAAGGACCGCTCGGCGCAGCAGCTGGCCGTCACCGCCGGATCGCAGACCCTCACCTTCACCCCGGCCGAGGCCGGGCTGGCGGTCGACTATCCGGCCTCCGTCGCCCAGGCCGGCGGTGGCCGCAGCTGGAACCCGGCCACCATCCTCACCGTGCTGTTCGGTGGCACCGAGCACCGCGCCGTGCTCGACGTCGACCAGGCGAAGCTGTCCGCAGCCGTCGCCGCGCTGGCCGAGAAGGTCGACGTGAAGCCGGTGGACGCCGAGGTCACCTACAAGGGCCTGAAGCCCGTCCGGAGCGAGGGCAAGAACGGCGTCGCCCTCGACCGGCCAGCAACCGAGGCAGCCATCCAGGAGGCGTTCCTCAACAGCACGGAGGTAGCCGCCGAAGTCGGGGTGGCCGAGCCGGAGGTGACCACGGCAGAGGCAGACGAGGTGGTGTCCGGGCTGGCCACGACGGCCGTGGCGGCACCGGTGAGCGTCGCCGTCGGGGACAAGGGCAAGATCGAGGTGACCCCGCAGGTGATCGCAGCGAGCCTCCGGTTCGAGTCCGGTAACGGCACTCTGGTGCCCGCGTTCGACGCGGAGGCGCTCGACGCCAAGGTCGCCGGGAAGCTGAAGAAGCTCGGGCTGAAGCAGCCGCGGGACGCCACGATCACCATCAGCAAGGGCAAGCCGAAGATCATCGAGTCGGTGGACGGGCTGGGCGTGGACCCGGTCCAGCTCGGCGCGGCGCTGGTGCCGGTGCTCACGCAGACCACAGCGCGCAACGCCACCGTTCCGGTCAGCCCGCGGGCGGCTGCCTTCACCTCCGCCGACGCCAAGAAGCTCGGCGTGAAGAAGGTGATCGGCAAGTTCACCACGTACTTCCCGGGCACCGCCTACCGGTACAACAACATCGGCAAGGCGGCACGGCTGATCAACGGCACCTTCCTCAAGCCCGGCGAGGTGTTCAGCATGAACAAGGTGCTGGGCCAGCGGACACGGGCTGCCGGCTGGATGGCCGGCGGCGCCATCGACGGCGGCCGGATCGTCGAGCGGCTCGGTGGGGGGATCTCCCAAGCGACGACGACGACCTTCAACGCCATCTACTTCGCTGGGCTCGAGGACATCTACCACAAGCCCCACTCGCTCTACTTCAGCCGCTACCCCGTCGGTCGGGAGGCCACCCTCGACTGGGTCAGCGTCGACATGAAGTTCCGCAACGACTCGCCCTACGGCGTCGTCATGCAGGCCTCGATCACCGGGCGACCCGGGACCACCGGGTCGATCACGGTGCGCGTCTGGTCGACCAAGCGCTACACCATCAAGGCCTCCACCCCGATCCGCTCGAACTACCGCGCGCCGGGCAAGAAGATCTACGACGACTCGCCGAAGTGTGTGCCGCAGAGCGCGATGAGTGGTTTCGACGTGCGGCACTACCGGCTCTTCTACGAGGGCAAGAAGCTGGTGAAGCGGGAGCTGTTCAAGTGGCGCTACAACTCCCTGACCCCGGTGGTCTGCGGCAAGAAGCCGACCGACTGACCCGCTGGCCAGGGCTATCGCGCCGCGCCCCCTGCGCCCCGAACCGACCGGCCTCGGCAAGCCCACCGGCACGTCGCCGTACCCACTCTGCATCCGATTGCCGCGCACCCCGCCCGTCGGATCAGCCCGCCCGTTTCTGGGACATTCCTGGCGCCAGTCGTCCACCGGGCGTCAGAGTCGGGCGGTTTCAGGGAGCCGTGGGCAGTTTCGTCCCGGAAGTCGGCACCGGCCGGGCAGCGCTATCCCGGTCGGGTGGGGCCCCGTTCGGTGAAACCGGCTGCGAGGAGCCGGTCCACAACCTCCGGATCGGCTGTCCGCACCTGCAAGCTCCGCGCGTCATGGTGCGCTGCCCACCATGCGAGGCCGGTCAGGTCGGCGGCGGTGCCGGTGGTCACCCACTCCCCGGCGACCGCAGCCGGCTGCGGCGGGGGTGACCCCGGCTCGAGCGGCGGCGGCACCAGCCGGTCCACCAGGTCGGCGACCCGCGCCACGAATGCCCTGCCGGTCAGACCGGCGGCATCGGCGAGGGCGTCCAGTTCCGCCAGTGGCGTCCGGAGCGGGTCGCGGCCCCTGGCCACCCCGACCGCGCGCAGCGCGATGACGTCCGGCCAGGCCACCTCGTGCTCGCGGCCCCTGCGGTCCCGCAGCCTGAGCCCGGATTCGGAAGCCGTGACCACGAAGCCGATCAGGTCCCCCTGCGCCCCGTCCGCCCGGACGCGACGGAGGCTGATCCGGCGTCCTGGTTCCGGAAGCTGGCGGGCCATGTCAGCATCCTCCCTTGTGAGTTGTAGAGTGCTCCTGAGTTGGGAAGATACCTCTGGACTAGGAGCCGGTTCATGACTTACGTCATCACTCTGCCGTGTGTCGATGTCAAGGATCTCGCCTGTGTCGAAGAGTGTCCGGTCGACTGCATCTACGAAGGCAACCGGATGCTGTACATCCATCCCGACGAGTGCGTGGACTGTGGCGCCTGCGAACCGGTGTGCCCGGTCGAGGCGATCTACTACGAGGACGACGTCCCGGCCGACCAGGCCGAGTACTACGACGTCAACGTGCACTTCTTCGACGAGGTGGGCTCTCCGGGTGGCGCGGCCAAGATGGGCCCGATCGCCGCTGACCACCCCGTCGTTGCTGCCCTGCCTCCGCAGGGCGAGTGACCCGGGGACTCGCCGGGCAGCTGCCCGACTTCCCGTGGGACTCCCTGGACGCAGCCAGGGCACGTGCGGCCGCACACCCTGACGGCCTCGTCGACCTGTCCGTCGGCACCCCGGTGGATCCCACGCCGGAGATCGCCCGGCTGGCGCTGGCCGCAGCAGCGGACGCCGCCGGCTATCCGACCACGTGGGGCACCCCAGGCCTGCGGACCGCGATCATCGATTACCTCAGCCACCGCTGGGGAGCATCGGGACTGACCGACTCCGGTGTCCTGCCCGTGATCGGCACCAAGGAGCTGGTGGCTCTGCTGCCGACGCTGCTCGGGGTCGGCCTTGGCCAGACCGTGGTCATCCCCACCACCGCCTATCCCACATATGACGTCGGCGCGCGGATCGCCGGCGCGACCGTTGTCGCCTGTGACGACCCGTCCCGGCTCGCGGAGCTGCGACCCGGGCTGGTCTGGATCAACTCGCCGGCCAATCCGCACGGCCAGATCCTGCCCCCGGACCGGTTGCGGGAGTGGGTGTCGGCGGCCCGTGAGGTTGGCGCGGTACTCGCCTCGGACGAGTGCTACGCCGAGTTCGGCTGGGACACCGAACCGGTGTCTGTGCTGAACCCGGGCATCAACGCCGGCGCGATGGACGGGCTGCTCGCCGTGCACTCGCTCTCCAAGCGCTCCAATGCCGCCGGTTACCGGGCAGGTTTCGTCGCCGGGGATCCTGCTGTGGTGCAACCGCTGCTGGCGGTGCGCAAGCACGCCGGGCTGATGGTCCCGACCCCGGTGCAGGCTGCGATGGTCGCCCTGCTCGGCGACCAGTCCCACGTCGACGAGCAGCGGGTCCGGTACCGGCAGCGGCGGGCGCTGCTGCGTCCGGCCCTCGTAGCTGCCGGCTACCGGATCGAGCACTCGGAAGGATCGCTGTACCTGTGGTGCACCCGCGGCGAGGACTGCCGCGCCAGCGTGGATCATCTCGCCGGTCTCGGCATCCTGGTCGCCCCTGGGGACTTCTACGGCGAGGCCGGCCGGGAGTTCGTCCGGATCGCGTTGACCGCCACCGACGAGCGGGTGGCTGCGGCCGCCCGGCGCCTGCTGGACCAGGCCTGACCCCTTCGCCCGACCCGGTGCAGGCATCGGACCGTACCTCGAGCGCCGGCCGTAACCCTCCCGCCACCTCCGGCCGTACTCCGGACCGGGCCGGTCCGGGACAATCCTGCCCGGTGATGGCCGCAGCCGCCTCTGCGGGAGGCCCCGGCTCGCCTGAGGTCAGGATTGTCCCGGAAGGTGACCGGCCCGGGCAGGGCCACAGGCTGCGGGTCAGCGAGGCGTGGCGGTGGTGAAGACCAGCTTGACCTCGGTCGCGTCCGTGGGTCCGGCGCCCTGCCATTCGCTGAGCGAACCCCGCGAATGGGTCCAGCCGTAGGCGCCGACCTGAACCGAGGCCAACCCGTACTCGGCCGTGTTCGCGATTGCCAGGTGCGCGACGGCCCAGGCCCGGGCCGGCTTGGTCGTGGTCACCGTGAGGGTGTCGCCCTGCCGATCGGTCGAGATGGAGTCGGCGCCCAGCGTCTTCTTCAGGAAGCTCGCCATGGCTGCGGGGTTGCCGGGCTCCGGGGAGTTCACCAGGCAGGTGAAGGAGGCCGGGGTCTCCCCGGTCAGCGAGCTCGCCAGGGCTCGCGCGTTGGCCACGTGGCGGCGGTAGGCCTCGGGATAGGCGCTGCGCTGGACCGCTTGCGCGACGTCATTGATGTCCCGCGTGCGCCAGTTCGCCACCCGCTCCATCGCCCGGTAGAACTCGCGCGTGGAGTACCAGGGGTCCATGATCTCCTCGACCGTGCCCCAGCCTTTCGAGGTGCGCTGCTGGAACAGTCCCAGCGAGTCGGAGTGCCCGTAGTCCAGGTTGCGGATCCCGGACTCCTGGTAGGCCGTCGCAAGGGCGATGGACGCGGCCCGCGGTGCCAGGCCACGCTTGATGGACATGCCGGCGATGATCGCCGCGTTCCGGGCCTGCTCCGGGTCGACCGTGGTGGTGTGCCCGCCGGCAGTGGCGGTGCACCGGTCGTCGATCGGTAGTGGCGACTTGTTGTAGTTCGACCAGAGCACGATGCCGCCGGCCACGAGGGCGAGCACCAGCCCGATCCCCACGATCGCCAGGAGAAGTGCCTTGGCCCGCTTCATCGCCACCTCAATTGGCGTGCAGGGCGTCGTTCAGCTCGACTCCGGTGCCCTTCCGGAGCCGGGCCTCCACTGCTCCGGTCACGGAGTTGCGCAGGAACAGCAGCCCGTCGCGTCCGCTCAGCTGGGCTGCCTTCACGACTGCACCGCCGGCAAGGGTGACCTTCGTGCCTGCAGTCACGTACAGCCCGGCCTCCACAACGCAGTCGTCACCGAGTGAGATCCCGATTCCGGACTCGGCGCCGAGCAGGCAGCGTTCGCCGATCGTGATCTGCTCCTGACCGCCACCAGAGAGGGTGCCCATGATCGAGGCGCCGCCGCCGATGTCCGAGCCGTCGCCCACCAGGACGCCGGCCGAGATCCGGCCCTCGACCATCGAGGTGCCGAGCGTTCCGGCGTTGAAGTTCACGAACCCCTCATGCATCACGGTCGTCCCAGACGCCAGGTGGGCGCCGAGGCGGACGCGGTCGGCGTCGGCGATCCGCACGCCGCTGGGCAGCACGTAGTCGGTCATCCTCGGGAACTTGTCGACACCGGCCACCGAGACCCGGCCACGGGCCGACTGGAGCGCCAGCCGCACATCCTCGAAGCCGTCGACGGCGCAGGGACCGAAGTTGGTCCAGACCACGTTCGGCAGCACGCCGAAGATGCCGGTCAGGTCGATGGTCCGCGGCCGGCAGATCCGGGCGCTGAGCAGGTGCAGCCGCAGATAGGCGTCAGCGACCTCGGCCGGCGGCTCGTCCAGGTCGATCTCGACGAGGACCGGCTCGCTGCGCACCCTGCGCTCGTCGTCGCGCTGGGCTGCGGCCACCAGGGCCCGCGGGACCTGGCTGTCGGTCGCTTCACCAAGGGCGGGATCGGGGAACCAGGCGTCGAGAACCTGGCCGGATTCGTGGATGCTGGCCAGGCCCCA
>CAYQXH010000083.1:0-10713 GCA_964421325.1 uncultured Propionibacteriaceae bacterium | reverse complement strand
AACGAGATCCTGCTCCGGCCCTCCAGCTGGTGGGCGCTGCGCAACCCGCTGCGGCCCTCCTGGGGGGAGGCCTACACCTCGATCGTCGCCCGGATGCGGGCAGCGCTCGCCGACGCGGCCTCGCACGCAGTCGGTGGTGAGGCAGTGGTCCTCTCCCACGAACTGCCGATCTGGATGGCGCGGTCCTGGGCGGAGGGGCGCTCGCTGGTGCACGACCCGCGCCGCCGGCAGACCCGGCTGGCCAGCGTGACGACCTTCACCTACTCCGGCACCCACCTGGTGCGGGTCGACTACACCGAACCCTGCGCCGACCTGGTGCCCGTCAAGTCCAAGAAGTTCCGCCCGGGAGCCTGATGCGGAAGCTCGCCTGCCTCGTCCTGACCGCGTTGCTGCTGGTCGGCTGCGGCTCCGGTCCGACCGGCACCGCCGGCTTCGTCGCGGGCGACGGCACCCTCACCCTGCTGCCGCCCGACCAGCGCGCGGCCGCCCCCTTGCTCGAGGGCGAGACGCTGGACGGCGCCACCTGGCGCAGCGACTCGGCGGCAGGCAAGGTGCTCGTCTACAACGTCTGGGGCTCGTGGTGCGCCCCGTGCCGGGCCGAGGCCCCGGCGCTGGTGGCAGCGAGCCGGCGCACCGCCGACCGGGCGGTCTTCGTCGGGCTGAACACCCGCGACCTGGACAAGGCTGCTCCCCAGGCCTTCGTCCGGGCCTTCCAGGTGCCCTACGTGAACCTGTACGACCCGAACGGCGCCCTGCTGCTGAAGTTCTCCGGCCAGCTGCCGGCCAGTGCCATCCCCAGCACCCTGCTCATCGATCCGGAGGGCCGGGTGGCTGCCCGGATCATCGGCGAGACCACGGAGGCGACGCTGGTCGACCTGGTCGACGACCTGGCGGCCGGCAAGTGATCGCGGCAACCTTCGCCGACTGGGTGCGCGAGGCGGTCGGCGGCTCGGTGCTCCTGGCCCTGCCGGTGGCCGTGCTGGCCGGCCTGGTCTCGTTCTTCTCCCCGTGCGTGCTGCCCCTGCTGCCCGGGTACCTGTCCTACGCGACCGGGCTCGGAGCTGCCGAGATCACGGCCGGGCGGGCCGGCCGCAGCCGCGTCCTGTTCGGCACCCTCGGTTTCGTCGCCGGGTTCGCAGCCGTCTTCGTCGCCTCCGGGGCACTCGCCGGGTCGGTCGGGGCTGCGCTGGTGTCCTGGCAGCGTCCGCTCACCATCGCCGCCGGGGTGCTCAGCATCCTGCTCGGCCTGGTCTTCACCGGCTGGCTGCCACTGGGGCAGGCCACCTGGCGGCTGAACCTGACCCCGCGGCTCGGGCTGGCGGCTTCGCCGCTGCTCGGCGTCGTCTTCGGGCTGGGCTGGACCCCGTGCATCGGCCCGGCGCTCTCGGTCGTCCTCTCCCTAGCCCTGAACGAGGCGACCGCTGTTCGCGGCGGGGTGCTGGCCTTCGCCTACGCCGTCGGGCTCGGGTTGCCGTTCATCGTCGCCGGGCTGGCGTTCGGCCGGCTCGCCGGCACCCTGGACTGGGTGAAGCGGCACCACCGCGGCATCCAGGTGGCCGGCGGGGTGGCCATGATGGTCGTCGGAGTGCTGTTGGTCACCGGCTGGTGGGAGGTCCTGATGGGTGGCCTGCGGCAATGGGTCAGCAACTTCACGGTGGTGATCTGATGCTGCGGGAGCTGGTCAGCTGGCTGCGGTTCGCGTGGGCGACGCTCACCTCGATGCGAACGGCGCTGATCCTGCTGCTGGTCCTCGGGATCGCGGCCATCCCCGGCTCCTTCCTGCCCCAGCGGCCGACTGACCCGGTGGGGGTTGGCGACTACCTGGCCGCGAACCCGGGTTGGGCCGGCTGGCTGGACCGCCTCGGCTTCTTCGACGTGTTCGGCTCGGTGTGGTTCGCAGCGATCTACCTGCTCCTGTTCATCTCGCTGATCGGCTGCATCCTGCCCCGTACCGCCACCTACCTGAAGGCGCTGCGAGCCCAGCCGGCCCCCCCGCCGGGCAAGCTGGACAAGCTCCCCGAGCACACCACCGGTGACGTTCCCGGGTCGCCGGCGACCGTGCTCGCGTCCGCGGAGGCGCACCTGCGGGCCCGCCGGTACCGGGTGCGGCGGGAGGAGGACAGCATCTCGGCCGAACGCGGCTACCTGCGCGAGACCGGCAACCTGGTCTTCCACATCTGCCTTGTGCTCACCCTGATCGGGCTGGCCTGGGGCTCGCTGTTCAGCTTCAAGGGCACGGCGATCGTCGTCGAGGGCCAGGCCTTCTCCAACACGCTGACCCAGTACGACGAGTTCGGTTCGGGGGCCGGGTTCGATCCCTCCCAGCTGGCGCCGTTCACCCTGCGCCTCGACGACTTCGACGTCCGGTTCGAGACCGCGGCGGATCAGCGGGGCGCTGCGCGGGAGTTCAAGGCCCTGGTCGAGGTGACCGAGCCCGGCGGGCAGCCCACCCGCCAGCAGATCGAGGTCAACGCCCCCCTGATGGTCGGCGGCAACAGCGTGCACCTGCTCGGTCACGGCTATGCGCCGGTGGTCACCGTCCGCGACGGCAACGGCCAGGTGGCGTTCTCCGGGCCGGTCGTGTTCCTGCCCCAGGACACGAACTTCCGTTCCGACGGCGTGATCAAGGTGCCGGACGCCCGGCCGGAACGGCTCGCCTTCGAGGGGGTGTTCCTGCCGACGGCTGCCACCGCCGGGGCCGAGGGCATGGTCTCGGTCTTCCCGGATGCCGTGAACCCCCGGCTGCTCCTGAACGTCTGGGCCGGGCAGCCGAGGGTGGAGACGGGCAAACCGGAGAACGTGTACTTCCTCGACAAGTCGGGCCTGACCCAGCTGACCCTCGCCAACGGTGACCCGGTGCGGGCCGGGCTGACCCTCGGCACCGGCTTCCGGTTGCCCGACGGGCGCGGGTCGATCAGCTTCGACGGCTGGCAGCGCTGGACGAAGCTGCAGATCTCGAACACCCCGGGCGGCTGGCTGGTGCTCGGCTCGGTGCTGCTGGCCGTGCTGGGGATGTCGGTGTCGCTGACCGTTCGCCCGCGTCGGCTGTTCCTCAGGGTGCTGCCGGCCCCGGAGCCGGGCCCTTCAGCGGAAGCCGAGCGACCGGCACCGGACGTCGCCGGCACCCTTTCCCGGGTGGCGGTGGCAGGGCTCGACCGCGTCGACGGCCGCGGTGGACTTCCCGAGGAGGTGGCCGCACTGGCGGCCGCCTGTGGTCTTGGCGCTACGCTGGCCGACACCGAAGCGGAGGGGGAGCGGTGATCGCCTATTACTCGAGCCTGGCCATGGTCACCTCGGCCGTGCTGTACCTGCTGGCCATGACGGCCCACGCGGCCGAATGGGCCAGCGCGCGCACCAGTCGCGTCCAGGCGCTGGTCGGGGAGCTGGTGAACGCCGGGAGCCCCGCTGCCGAACCGGCCCCGGCCGCTGCGAGGCCGCCGGCCGACCCCCGGGTCGAGCTCCTCGGCCGGGCCGGACTTGCGATCACGGTGCTCGCGGCTGCGACCCACATTGCCGGCGTCGTGCTGCGGGGGGTCGCAGCCGACCGCGCGCCCTGGGGCAACATGTACGAGTTCATCACCACCTCGCTGGGGATCGCCGTCCTGGCCTACCTGGTGCTGGCCTGGAAGTACGGCATGCGGTGGCTCGGCCTGCCGGTGACCCTGCTGCTGACGATCGGCCAGGGGCTGGCCGTCACGGTCTTCTACGTCGACATCTCCGAGCTGATGCCGGCGCTCCACTCGGTCTGGTTCATCATCCACATCATCGCCGCGGCCGCCAGCGGAGCTGCGTTCAACATCGGTGGCATCACGGCGATCCTCTACCTGATCCGGTCCCGCGACGAGGAGCGGGGTGCCGTCGGCGGCTACCTGGCGAGGTTCCCGTCGGCAGAGGCGCTCGACCGGATCAGCTACCGCTTCCTCGCCTTCGCCTTCCCGCTGTGGACCTTCACCGTCGCCGCCGGAGCCATCTGGGCCCAGTACGCCTGGGGCCGGTTCTGGGGCTGGGACCCGAAGGAGACCTGGTCGTTGGTCACCTGGATCATCTACGCCGGCTACCTGCACGCCCGGGTCACGGTCGGCTGGAAGGGTCGCCGCGCCGCCGTCGTCGCCATCGTCGGCCTGGCCAGCTTCTGGTTCAACTTCGTCGGGATCAACCTGCTGGTCTCCGGGCTGCATTCGTACTCCGGCATCCCGCGGTGAGCCCGGAGCGGCGGCTCTTCGTCGTCGGTGGTGGACGCGGGGAACGTCGGCGCGCGCGGGCCGCGTGGAACAATCGGGGCATGCGGCACTTCGACCTGTGTGTCATCGGCTCCGGCAGCGGCAACTCGATCATCGATGAGCGCTTCGACGACTGGCGGGTCGCACTGGTCGACGGGCAGGAGTGGTTCGGCGGCACCTGCCTGAACGCCGGCTGCATCCCGACCAAGATGTTCGCCCACCCGGCCGACGTGGCCGAGTCCGCCCGCCACGCCGCGGCGCTCGGGGTGGACGTCGGCGGGGTCCAGGTCCGCTGGGGCGACGTCCGTGACCGGGTCTTCGGCCGGATCGACCCGATCGTGGCCAGTGGTGAGGCCCATCGCCGCGACAGCGCCAACGTTGCCCTCTTCCGGGAGCGGGCCCGGTTCATCGCACCGAAGGTGCTGGCCGTAGGCGAGGAGCAGTTCAGCGCCGACCGGATCGTGATCGCTGCCGGGTCGAGGCCGTGGATCCCGGACGTCCCCGGCATCGACGACCCGGCGGTGGCCGGCAGGATCCACACCTCGGACACGATCATGCGGCTCCCCACCCTGCCCAGGTCGCTGATCATCGTCGGCGGCGGGCCGGTCGCTGCCGAGTTCGCCCACATCTTCGCCGCCTACGGCACCCAGGTGACGCTGCTGCACCGCGGCCAGAAGCTGCTCCGGCACGCCGACGAGTCGGTCTCCAGCCGGTTCACCGACCTGATCAGCCGCCGGATCGTCCTGCGGTTGGGCCAGCAGCTGGCGTCGGTGGAGGACACCGGCGGCCGGATCGAGGTCGGCACCACCGACGACGACGGCATCGAGTACTTCTTCGAAGCCGAACAGCTCCTGATCGCAACCGGCCGGGTGCCGAACTCCGACACCCTCGACCTGGCCGTGGCCGGTGTGGAGGTGCACGAAGGCGGCCGGATCCGCGTCGACGAGTACCAGCGCACCACTGCCGACGGCATCTGGGCGCTGGGTGACGTCAGCTCGCCATGGCGGTTGAAGCATGTGGCCAACCATGAGGCGAGGGTCGTCCAGCACAACCTCCTGCACCCGGACGAGCTCCGCGCCAGTGACCACAGGTTCGTGCCGCAGGCGGTGTTCAGCGGCCCGCAGGTTGCCGGCGTCGGCCGCACCGAGCAGGAGTGCCGCGACCTCGGGCTGCGCTACGCCGTCGGGCTGCGTGACTACGGGTCGGTCGCCTACGGCTGGGCCATGGAGGACTCCGACCACTTCGCCAAGGTCATCGCCGATCCGGCAACCGGGCTGCTGCTCGGCGCCCACATCATCGGTCCGGACGCAGCCAACCTGATCCAGCCGCTGGTCCAGGCGATGAGCACCGGGCTGGACGTGGGGACGATGGCGCGGGGCCAGTACTGGATCCACCCTGCCCTCGCCGAGGTGGTCGAGAACGCGCTGCTCGCAGTGGAGCTCGACTGACCATGGCCCGAGCCGCCCGCCGGACCCGTCCGCTGGTCGGGGCCTGCCTCGCGCTGGCCCTGGCCGGCTGCGCCATCGGGCCGGCCCCGCTCGCCCCATCGGCGACACTGCCCACCCCTCCGGGCACCCCGGTCGCACCGACCGTCACGGCCACGCCGACCGCTACCGGGACAGCCCCCACCCCGACGCTCCCGGCCAATCCCTGCCTTGACGAAGCTGCCGGCCTCAGCCTGAAGGCACGGGCCGGCCAGCTGGTGATGGTCGGGGTCGGAGGTGGCCTCGACGCTGCCGAGCGCCGCGCCATCACGGCCAACCTGGTGGGTTCGGTGGTGCTGCTCGGTGCGCAGGACGGCGGGGTCCGGGCCACCCGGGCCCTCACCAGGGAACTCGCAGGACTGAACCCGGAGACTGCGATGCTGGTGGCTGCCGACCAGGAGGGCGGACTGGTGCAGCGGCTGCGCGGGAGCGGGTTCAGCCGGATCCCGTCAGCAGCGAGGCAGGCGAAGCTCGCCGACACCGAACTCCGCGCGGCCGCGCGGGGGTGGGGCGCTGCGCTGGGCAAGGCAGGGGTCCTGCTGGACCTCGCGCCGGTGGCCGACGTCGTGCCGGCGGCCAAGAAGCTGACCAACGCCCCGATCGGGCGGCTGGACCGGGGTTACGGATCGAGCCCGGCCAAGGTCACGGCGAAGACCGGGGCCGTGATCGAGGGCCTGGCCGATGCCGGCGTCGCTGCAGCGGTGAAGCACTTCCCCGGCCTCGGCGAAGTGACCGGCAACACGGACCACACTGCGGGGGTGGTGGATCGAGTCACGACGGCGAGGAGCGCGTCCCTCGAGCCGTTCCGGGCCGCAGCCGAGGGCGGGGTGGCCGCCGTCATGGTCTCCTCCGCCACCTACAGCCGGATCGACGGCTCCCGCCAGGCCGTGTTCTCACCGAAGGTGATCGGGCTGTTGCGCGGCTGGGGCTACGACGGGGTCGTGATCAGTGACGACCTCGGCGCGGCGGTGTCCCTTCGCCGGGTGGCGGCCTCCGACCGGGCGGTGCGCTTCATCGCGGCCGGCGGCGACCTGGTGATCAACGCCGACCCGGGCCTCACCGGCGCCATGGTCCGCGGGGTGCTGCGCAAGGCCAAGGCGAGCCCGACCTTCGCTGAACAGGTCACCGGCTCGGCGGCTCGCGTCCTGTTGCTGAAGAGCCGCCTCGGGACCTACGACTGCGACTAGCCAGACCACGACCGCCACAGCGCGAAGCGCTGGAAAGGCAGGAATCCTGACGGGCGGTGCGGAACGAGCCGCGAGGATCAGTCGTCGACGGTGAGCTGGGTCAGCAGGTCCCGCGCGTCGGTCATCAGTTGCGGGTCGGCGGTGTCGGGGATGGACGCGTAGTACAGCGAAGCGGACTCCGCGCCGGTGTCGACGATCACGACGATCGCCGTCTCGCCCTTGGTCCGCAGGTTCGGGATGTCGAAGGTCAGGTGGCTCTCCAGCAGCCACGCGTCATGGCCGTCCACCGTGAGGGCCCTGGACGAGACGTCCTGGCGATTCACCACCGCATCGCTGTAGAACGCCCCGACAACGCACTTCATCACGATCTCCGAGCCCTCCTTCGGGCTGAAGAAACCGTCGCCGGCCACCAGTTCGCCGATCAGCACGGAGGCTACCCAGCTGCTGCCCAGACCGTTGTAGTTCTCCTCGAGGACCACCACCTGGCTGGCCACGTCCCTGCCGAAGGGAACCCGGTTGTCGCCGCCGACCTCGCCCCAGGGCGAGCCGAGCTGGGGATAGGAGATCTTGCCACCGTGCACCCGGCCGTCGTTGTGCTGGGTCGGTGCCGTCGGGGTGGCGGAATCGTCCGGCTTCGGGCAGATGTTGGCCGAGGGCGTCCCGTAGCCGGGATCGGGCACGGCGGTCACGAGCCCGCCGAAGCCCTGCGCGATGAACCAGACCAGCACGCCGACCGCGACCAGCGCAGCGCCGCCGGCCAGCCACCAGCCCACAGCGCGCTTGCGGGGCTGCGCCGGGTAGCCGGTCCGGGGGTAGCCCTCGGCGTTGCCCTGGCTCGCCTGCGGGTAGCCCTGCCCGGCCTGCGGGTAGCCGGCGGGTGCCCCGATCGGGCCGGACGGGGGCGGGGTCGCCTGGGGATTCGGGGTGACTGCCGCCGTCCAGGCGCTTCCCGTCCAGTAACGGAAGAGCCCGGGCTGACCACCTGGATCCGGATACCATCCTGCGCTGCTCACGGCTGCATTCTAGGCGAGCAACCTTTGTGACTCCGGGTTGGGCCACCCCGGGTCCGGATCGGCCGGCTGCACGCGTTGCGGTCGGGTTCAGCCCCACGACCCGTGGCGTTCACCAACCGTTCACGGGGGTGCTCTTCCATTGGGTCAACGACGCGCAGCGCGTCGCCCGACCCCAGGCAACTGGACGGGACCTTGAGGAGGAAGACAACAGTGAACTCACGTTCCATTCCCCTGGTGGGCATCGCCACCCTGGCCGCAGCGTTGACGCTTTCCGCATGCGGCGGGCAGCCGGCTTCGCCCGCCCCCGGAGCTTCCGGGTCCGCAGCATCCGGCGGCTCGGTGAACCTGGACGGCTCTTCGACCGTGGCCCCACTTGCCGAAGCCGCAGCAGCGGCCTTCGCGAACGTCGAGCCGGGCGTGCGGGTGACCGTCGCCACTTCCGGCACCGGCGGTGGCTTCAAGAAGTTCTGCGCCGGCGAGACCGACATCTCCAACGCCTCCCGACCGATCAAGGACGAGGAGAAGGCGGCCTGTGAAGCCGCCGGGATCAGCTTCACCGAGGTCGTGATCGCGAACGACGGGCTCTCCGTCGTGATCAACCCGGAGAACACCTGGGCGAAGTGCCTGACCGTTGAGCAGCTCAAGACCATCTGGGCCCCCGAGTCCGAGGGCAAGGTCACCTCCTGGAAGCAGGTCGACCCGTCCTTCCCGGACGAGAAGCTCACCCTGTTCGGTGCCGGCACCGACTCGGGCACCTTCGACTACTTCACCGAGGCCATCAACGGTGAAGAGGGCGCCAGCCGCACCGACTACTCCCCGTCCGAGGATGACAACATCACCGTCCAGGGCGTCGCGGGCGAGAAGGGTGCCCTCGGCTACTTCGGCCTCTCCTACGCCGAGGAGAACGCCGACAAGCTGGTCGCGGCCCAGATCGACGGCGGCAAGGGTTGCGTCACGGCATCGGTCGAGACCGTGCAGAGTGGCGAGTACACCCCGCTGTCCCGGCCGCTGTTCATCTACGTCGCCCACGACTCCTACAAGCGGGCCGAGGTCAAGAGCTTCGTCGACTACTTCGTCGCGAACTCCGATGCCACCAGCAAGGCGGCCGGCTTCGTGCCCCTGACCGCCGAGCAGCAGAAGACCGCCGCCGATGAGCTCGCCAGCATCAAGTGAGCTCGTGACAGTACCCTCTTCCGACATGACGACTCTCGAGACGGAAGGTCGCGCCACCCGGCGCGACCTTCCGGTCGGATTCCTGAAGCCCCGCTCCAGGCCGGCCGAGACAGCGCTCCTCTGGGTGATGAAGGGAGCGGCCTGGATCTCGATCCTGATCACCATCGGCATCGTGATCGCCCTGCTGATCCCTTCGATCGAGTTCTTCGTCAATGTCCCGCTCACCGACTTCCTGTTCGGTAGCCGGTGGGCACCCAGGTTCGCCAACGCGAGCTTCGGCGTGCTGCCCCTTGTCACCGCAACCCTGTGGACGACAGCGATCGCACTCCTGACCGCTGTGCCCCTCGGTCTCGGGGCGGCCATCTACCTTTCGGAGTACGCCCCCTGGCGGGTCCGGCAGGTCCTCAAGCCGGTGCTGGAGATCCTGGCCGGCATCCCGACCGTCGTCTACGGCCTGTTCGCGTTGACCTTCATCCAGGCCACCGTCCTGCGCGGCTGGCTGAACCTCGACACCGGAGCCTTCAGCGTGCTGGCCGCAGGGCTGGTGATGGGGGTGATGATCGTGCCGACCATCGCCTCGGTTTCTGAGGACGCGTTGTCCGCCGTGCCGAACGCCCTGCGTCAGGGTTCGGCCGCACTTGGCGCCAACCGGATGCAGACCACCGTCCGGGTGGTCTTCCCGGCAGCCCTCTCCGGGGTCGTCGCGGCGATCATCCTCGGCGTCTCCCGGGCCGTTGGCGAGACCATGATCGTCGCCATCGCCGCCGGTAGCCAGGCCCGGATCGTCACCGGGCCGCTGGAGCAGGGCCTCACGATGACCGGGTTCATCGCCAACGCGGCCCTCGGCGACTCCCGGGTCGGCTCGCTGGCCTACGACACGTTGTTCGCCGTCGGCCTGCTTCTGTTCGTGATCACCCTGGTGATCAACTGGATCTCCATCATGCTCGTCCGCAAGTTCCGGGAGGCCTACTGATGACCGCAGCAGCCGTCACGACTCGTCGTCTTGGCCGTGCCCGCGGCGGTGAGGACAGCCCGGGGGCGATGGCCTTCATGATCGCGCTGTGGCTGTGCCTCGCTGTTGCCGTCATCTTCCTGGTGGTCCTGATCACCCAGACCCTGATGACCGGCCTTCCCCGGCTGGACGCCGGGCTGGTGACCAACTATCCGGGGCCTGACCCGACAGTCGCCGGGGCCCGCCCAGCGATCCTCGGCTCGATCTGGGTGGTCGCCACCACCGCCATCCTCGCCATCCCGCTCGGGGTCGCAGCCGCCGTCCACCTGGAGGAGTTCGCGGATCCCCGCAACTGGTTCAACCGGTTCGTTGAGCTGAACGTGCAGAACCTGGCTGCGGTGCCGGCCATCGTCTACGGCCTGCTGACCCTCTCGCTGGTCGCCCTGCTCGGGGTGGCCAACAAGAACCTGGTCATCGTCGGCGCCACCGCGCTCGGCCTGCTGATCCTGCCGGTGATCATCATCTCGACCCGGGAGGCGCTTCGGGCCGTGCCGGTTGAGATCAGGCACGGGTCGCTTGCCCTCGGGGCCACCCCGTTGCAGACGGTCATGCGCCAGACCCTGCCGGCAGCGGTGCCCGGCATCGCCACCGGCTCGATCCTCGCCCTCTCCCGGGCTCTTGGCG
>CAYQXH010000082.1:0-10746 GCA_964421325.1 uncultured Propionibacteriaceae bacterium | reverse complement strand
GCTACCCGCGCATCGAGGTGGGCCTGCCGACCGTCTGCTCGGAGACCTGCGTCGGCCGGCTGCGGTACCTCGGCATCGTCCTCTACGACCCGGACGCCGTGACCGCTGCCGCCTCCGTGGCCTCTGACAAGGACCTCTACGAGGCCCAGCTCGGCCTGCTGCTCGACCCCACCGACCCGGAGGTGCTGGCCGACGCCCGCGCCGGCGGCATGCCGGAGGACTGGATCGCGGCCGCCCAGCGCTCCCCGATCTACGCGCTCATCAAGCACTTCAAGGTGGCCCTGCCGCTGCACCCGGAGTACCGGACGATGCCGATGGTCTGGTACATCCCGCCGCTGTCGCCGGTGGTCGACCTGCTCAAGGAGCAGGGCCACGACGCCGAGGCGCCGGGGAACCTGTTCGGCGCCATCGACGCGCTGCGGATCCCGGTGGGCTACCTGGCGGAGTTGTTCACTGCCGGCGACGAGGACGTCGTCACCCTGGTGCTGCAGAAGCTGGCAGCGATGCGTTCCTACATGCGGGGCGTAACCCTTGGCCAGGGCCGGGACGCCGGGCTGGCAGCAGCCGTCGGGATGACCCCGGAGGCGCTGGAGCAGCTGTACCGGCTGCTCGCGATCGCCAAGTACGACGACCGCTACGTCATTCCGACAGCGCACCGCGAGGAGGCACACAACCTGGAGGAGCTGGCGTGCTCGCTCGACTTCGATGGTGGCCCGGGCATGTACGAGTCCGGCCCGTTCGGGGAGGCCTCCGGGCGCCCCGTCCCGGTGGCGATCGAGACCTACACCGCGCTCAAGCAGCGCCAGCAGGCCGAGGCGGCAGCCTCCGCCGACCAGCTGCAGAACCGCTCCAACATGCTCAACTGGGACGCGAACGAGGACGCGCGATGAGCCGGCTGTTCCGCACCGACCCGAACCCCGGGCCCGCCCCGGACCACGGGTCCGACCAGGCCGTCATCCTCCAGGCCGCAGCGTTGCTGCTGGCCTACCCGGAGCAGGAGTTGCTCGATCGGCTCGACCTGATCGAGGCTGCACTCGCCAGCACCCGCGCGGCGGCGCTGTTCGCGCCGGTGCTGGACCACCTGCGCCGGAGTCCGGAGCTCGAGCCATCCGGGACGCCGCACCTCCAGGCGCTGCAGTCGTTCCACGTGCAGGAGTTCGACCTGTCCCGCCGGCACGCCCTGCACCTGAGCTACTGGACCGACGGCGACACCCGGCGGCGCGGCGAGGTCCTTGCGGAGATCAAGGGCGTCTACCGCGAGTCCGGCCTGGTCGTGGCCCTCGGGCGCGAACTCCCCGACCACCTGCCGGTGATGCTGGAGTTCGCCGTCGCCGATCCCGACCGTGGCCTGCCCCTGCTGCAGCGCTTCCGGCCGAGCCTCGAGCTGCTGCGGATCGGCCTCGCCGAGGACCACCTGCCGCACGCCGGGGTGCTCGCAGCGATCTGCGACGGCCTCCCGGGCACCTCCCCGAAGACCCGGCTCGAGGTGCAGGCCATGGTCGACATCGTGGCTCCCCTGGAACTCGTCGGCATCGGCTCACCCACCCTTGTCGAACTCGTCGAGACCGAGAGGCGCTGACATGGACCTGCTGCTCTGGGGCGTGCTGCCCTACCTGGTCGCCCTGGTCCTGATCGCGGGGCTGGTCTGGCGCTACCGCTACGACCAGTTCGGCTGGACCACTCGCTCCTCCCAGCTGTACGAGTCGCGCCTGCTCAGGATCGGTTCGCCGCTGTTCCACTTCGGGCTCGCGGTGGTCCTGGCCGGGCACCTGATGGGCCTGCTGATTCCCAAGGCCTGGACCGACCTGGTGGTCGCCCAGGAGACCTACCACTGGGTGGCCCTGGTCGCCGGGACGCTGGCCGGCATCGCCACCCTCGCCGGCATCGTCCTGCTGATCTACCGGCGGCGCACCGTCGGCCCGGTGTTCATGGCAACCACCCGCAACGACAAGCTGATGTACGTGGTGCTCGTGGCCGCCATCGTGCTCGGCATGGTGGCCACCCTCACCGGCAGCCACACGCCCACCGGCGAGGAGCACAACTACCGCGAGACGGTGTCGATCTGGTTCCGGTCACTGCTGGTCCTCCAGCCGGACGTCGCGGCCATGGCCGCGAGCACGTGGCAGTTCAAGGTGCACATCCTGGTCGGGCTGGCGCTGTTCGCACTGGTGCCGTTCAGCCGGCTGGTGCACGCGTTCACCGTGCCACTGCACTACCTGTTCCGGCCCTACATCGTCTACCGCAGCCGGGACCAGCTGCCCCCGGCCCCGGCCCGCGGACGGGTCCGCGGGTGGGATCCGGTCGGAACCAGGGACAGGGAACGAGGGGAGAAGTGACGACCCCAGCCACCCCCACCAGGTTGCGGGGACAGCTCGGTCAGGTGCTGCTGGCCACGATCGCCTCCACCATCGGCTTCTGGGCCTGGATGTCGATCGCGCCGCTGCAGAAGACCTACGCGATGTCGCTCGGACTCGATGAGGGCCAGATCTCGCTGATGCTGGCCACACCGGTGCTGGTCGGCGCGCTCGGGCGCATCGTCGTCGGTGCCCTGACCGACCGGTTCGGGGGCCGGAAGATGTTCACGGCGATCCTGCTCGGCTCGATGCCGGCCGTCCTGCTGGTTGCCATGGCCGGGAGCCTGAAGCTGTACTGGCTGCTGATCGCAGCCGGGTTCTACCTCGGGGTGGCCGGGACGGTGTTCGCGATCGGCATCCCGTTCTCCAGCGCCTGGTACGAGCTGAAGCAGCGCGGTTTCGCGAACGGCGTCTTCGGGATGGGCATGGTCGGCACAGCCGTGTCGGCCTTCGTGACCCCCCGGCTCGCCGAGTCGATCGGCTACCTGAACACCCACTACCTGATCGCGGCCGTGATGCTGGCGACGGCTGCTGTCGTCTGGTTCTTCATGCGGGAGTCGCCAGCCTGGAAGCCGAACCCGCAGCCCCTGCTGCCGCGGATCACCGGTGCCCTGAGGCTGCCGCTGACCTGGCAGATGTCCTTCCTCTACGCCGTGGTCTTCGGCGGCTTCGTCGCGTTCTCGACCTACCTGCCGAAGTACCTGACCACCATCTATCCCGAACAGGTCGACCAGATCGGCGCGGGCAGCCGGCTGGGCAGCTTCGTGATCGCAGCCGTCATCGCCCGGCCGATCGGCGGCGTGCTGGCCGACCGGCTCGGCCCGAAGCTGATCGCGGCGATCTCGCTCGCAGCTGTGGCCGTGCTGGCCTGGGTGGTCAGCCTGCAGCCGCCGGAGGGCATCGTCACCGGCGCGGCCTTCCTCGCCATGGCAGCTGCGCTGGGCGCCGGCATGGGCGCGGTCTTCGGCTGGGTCCCGCGGCTGGCCCCGCCGGACAAGGTCGGCTCGATCAGCGGGCTGGTGGCCGCTGCCGGCGGGCTGGGCGGCTACTTCCCGCCGCTGGTGATGGGTGCGACCTACGACCGCGCAGCCAACTCCTACGCCCTGGGCCTCTGGCTGCTCGTGGTCACCGCTGCCCTCGCCCTCGGGCTCGCCCTTGCCCTCCGCGGACGCCGGGCGCCGGCCCCGGCCACTGAGCACGCCGGCGCCCCCTGAGGCTTCCTGGAGTCCCCTGGAGCCGACCGAGGCGCCCGCGCCTCTTCGGCCCACCGCGGGGATCTGGGCCGCCCTCGGGCTCAGCGGTGGCCGGCGCCGTCGAGTTGGGCGACGATGTGGGCCAGCAGCGGGCCGACCACATCGATCGCGTCCCGCACGCCGCCCCTTGAGCCGGGTGCTGCGAGCACGAACACCGATTGTGCGCCGAGGATGACGCCGGCGATCTCGCGTGAAACCAGCGCTGACGCCACCGTTGCAGCACCGCGCCTGCGGATCTCCTCACCGATGCCGGGCAGCTGGTAGGCCAGCAGCGGTGCCACGGCTTCGACGGTGACGTCGGCCGGGCCGATGCCGGTTCCCCCGGAGGTCATCACCAGCCGCGACCCGGCCGAGCAGGCGGCGGCGACGGCCGTCCGGATCGTCTCGACGTCATCCGGCACGACCACCAGGTCGGTGTGGATGTCGTGGCGTCCGAGCAGTTCGACGGCGAGCAGGCCGGCGCGGTTCCCGTCCATGCCGGAGTGGATCTCGTCCGAGACGGTGATCACGGTGGCCCGGATCCTCTGGTCAGCTTCCATCTCCGCAGGCTATCCCCGCCTCAGCCGGTGACCCGGACATAGCCGTGCGCGCCCCGCTCCGCGTCCACCATCGAATGGCTGACCAGCGGGTAGCGTCCCGGTTCGGGGAACACCGTCTCGACGAAGCCGCCCTCCGCCGCCTGCAGCGCGAGCACCTGGGCGCCGCCGTCGGTGCCGCCGAGGCCGTCGCGGCCCTCGCGGAGCAGGTAGCCGCCCTCGCGGTACACGGTGTCGAACTGCGCACCGACGATGTGGAAGCTGCTCGGCCGGTTCGGGCCGGCTGCCACCACCCAGAACCGGACCCGCTGACCCGCCCGGACCGGCAGCGGCGAGCTGTCGTAGCCGTTGGCCACCCCGTTGAAGACGACGTAGTCGGGTTCCTCGGCGCTGACCGCAGCTGCGGCCACCTCCGTCGCCGTGGCTGCGTCTGCAGCCCGGGACTGCAGGTAGACCTCCGACTGGACCAGCACGAACTGGCGGTCGACCTCCGGCAGGCCGTCGGGCTCGATGATCACCGCGCCGTGCATGCCGGCGGCGATGTGCGCGCTCATCGGCATCGTCGAGCAGTGGTAGAGCCAGGCCCCGGCGCGGGTTGCGGTGAACCGGTAGGTCAGCCGCTCCCCCGGCTCGATGGTGCGCATGGGCCGATCCGGGGCCAGCGCGCCGGCGTGGAAGTCGATCGAGTGGCCCATCGAGCCGTCGTTGACGAGGGTGATCTCGAAGACGTCGCCGACCCGGCCGTGCAGGGTCGGTCCGGGCGCCGTGCCGTTGTAGGTCCAGCGTCGCTGCCAGATGCCCGGGGCGACCTCGAGGCTGTTCTCGCCGACGGTGAGGGTGAGTCGGTGAAGCCGGCCCGCGCCGAGCGGGGGCAGCACCGCATCGACCAGCGCCGCCGCCGGCGACGCATCGGCAGGTGCGGCGGCTGGATCGTGGTCGTGGCCCGACGGTGGGGCGGTCGGCGGGTCACCCGCCTCCGGTTCGTCCGCTCCCTCGACGATGACGTCGAACACCATGCCCTGCTGCCGGTGGCCGACCACTGAGCACCAGCCCTGCACCGACTCGCCGATCACACCGGCGTCGAGTTCTGTGGCGGCGCCGGGCGCGACGCGTCCACTGCCTGCCAGACCGATCACCAGGTCGTGGGTGGTGGTGTCGGCGTTGACCAGCTCCACCACCAGCCGGTCGCCACGGCGAACGTGCACCTGCGCCGGGACGAACCGCATGGCCGCTGCCGTCACCTGGACGCGGACCACACGGCCGGACGCCGGAGCCGCTGTCGTGAGGGTCGCACCGGTGGTCGCCGCCGCCGGGTCGATCCCGATGCCGAGGACGAGGGCTGTGGCCACTGCCGTGACACCGGCGATCACCTGGGTCGCGCTGAAGGCGGGGGCCGGCTCCGTCGCCGCCTCGGCCGGCTGCTCCGACCCTGCGACCCGCCGGACGCGAAGGCTCGCCCGCAACCCGCCGGCGAGCAACGGCAGGAAGCCCGCAGCTGCAGCGAGCGCCAGCACCGAGCCGGTCACCCGCACCCAACTCGGGGTCGGCAGCAGCCACAGCAGCAGGCCCCCGTTGATCGCCACCAGCCGGAACCCGGCCAGCCGGTTGAACCAGGTCTGCGCTGCGCGGACAGCTGCCGGCCCGCCGCCCAGCACCGAGGGCAGGAGGTAGGAGAGCGCGCCGGTGAGCACCTGCACCCCGAAGCCGGCGGCGAGCGCAGCGGCCGGCCAGCCGAAGCCGGCCTTCACAGCGGTCCAGTCGGTGGCGCTCACGAGCACCCAACCGGCCCAGCCGAGCCCGACGAACAGCCAGATCAGGGAAACCGCCACCGAGACGGTCGCGAAGTCGTGCGGCGGACGCGTCCGCGCCGGCCCCCACAGCCCGCGACCCCAGAGGGCGAACGCCGCGAGGTAGCCGACCAGTCCGAGCGCAGCCAGCCAGGTGAACCCGAGCAGCGCCCCGGCGACGCAGGTGGTGATCGCCGCACCGAACAAGGGCAGCGCCCGGCGGGTCCAGAGCTCGGCACGGGTGTCCATCCGGGTTCGCAGCATGGTGGGCCAGAGGGTGAGCAGGGTGCCGGCCACGGTGAGCCCGACCCAGCCGAGCAGGTTGGCCAGGGCGTGGGCCACCAGCAGCCGCGCGTGCCACCGGTCGTCCCAGCCCCAGGCAAGCGTGACGCCGAGACCGATCCCGACGAGCAGGGCCGCGGCGGCACCGAGGTAGTAGTGCACGCTCACCCGGAAGCGGGCCGGGAGGGCGCGACGAAGCATCCGCCAAAGGGTCGACCCGTGCCACGCCACTGCGGTGGCGACCAGGGTGGCGCCGGTCACCGTGACCGGCCACCAGGTGGTCGGCACCCCGACCAGCACGGTTGCCGCGCCGGCGGCCAGCAGGCCGAGCCGCAGCGACTGGTTGCGCAGGTCGCGCTCAGTGGTCGGGAAGCGCAGCAGGGTCTGGGCGAAGTGGAAGCTCCACACCATGATCGCGTGGCTGACGGCGCCGAGCAGGACGAGGTGCAGCAGCAGCCAGGTTGCGTCCGGCAGCCAGCGGTGGGCGACGGCCACACCGAAGGCGCCGACCAGCCAGCCCACCAGCGGCAGGTCGCGGAGCGGCGAGGTGCCGCGCGCCAGCGGTCTGCTCACCGGTGCGCGGGTTCGTGCCCGTGGTGGTGCGTCCCGTGGCTGTGCGGCGTCGAGTCGTGGACCTCGGTCCACTGCTCACCGTCGAGCGCGATCGCCGCCGCCGGGAAGAGGCCGTTGTCCTCCTTGTCGATGTGGTCGCGCAGCGCGTCCTCGAACCGGGCCATGGCGAGCTCGTCGCCAGGGGTGATGGCGGCGAGGTGGCTGTCCAGGGTCTGGTGCTCATCGCAGAGGCCGGCGATGTGCGCTGTGAAACCCTCGTCCCTGCCGAGGACCCGGAACAGGCCGCCCTCCTCGGCTGCGGTGTGGGGCCAGAGCAGCGCAGACACGGCCAGGCTCGCAGCCCTGACGGCCTCCGGATCGGCCGAGCGCACCGCTGAGCGCAGCGCACCGGTCGCGTTGATGATCTCGACGTGCTCGGCCATGAACCGGCCGATGACCTCGATGGACTCACAACCGCAGTAGCTGCACAAGTCGGGCTCCTTTAATTACACCTTGATATGTAGAAAATACCCTATGCTGGGCCGATGAGCACAAGCGCGCCCCCGCTGGGACCGCGACCGGCCCGCACGGACCGGCCGGGCGCCGCTGCGCTTCGGGTGCTGCGGGCGTTGGTGTCTGCCGACCGGCCGACCACGATCGCTGCCCTGTCAGCCGAGCTCGGCGGCCACTCGAACACGGTTCGCCACCAGCTCGAGCACCTGGTCGAGACCGGTTTCGCCGAACAGGCGAAGCTGCCCGGTGGTGGCAGGGGCCGGCCGGCCAAGGTGTTCACCCCGACGATCGCGGGCCGGCAGGTGGCGGTCGAGGACACCGATCGGGAGGACCAGCGCGGCCTGCTGGCAGCCGTGGCCGTCCTGCTGGAGCGGGGCCCGGATCCACGCGGGGCAGCGCTCGAGCTCGGTCGCGCCTGGGGCAGCAATCTCGGCGAGTCGCCGGGAGGCCTCCTGGGACTGCTGGCCAGGCAGGGATTCACGCCGCGGGCCACCAGCGAGGGGATCCTGCTGCAGACCTGCCCGCTGCTCGAGGTGGCCAGACACAGCCCGCAGGTCGTCTGCGGCATGCACCAGGGGCTGATCGATGCGACCGGGGAGTCCCCCGCGACGCTGGTACCGTTCGCCGTCCCGGGAGCGTGCCTGGTCAGGGGCTGACCCTCCCCGGCCGCAACCCCGCACATTCCGCCCCGTGTTCGGTGCAGCGGGTGCGCGACGCTTCAGGCGACGGTGACCCCGACCACGTGATAGCCCGTCGCGCCGTCGGGCAGGACGCCCTGCACCTGCGCCACCTGCGGAAGTCCGGACGCGTCGTAGGCCCGGGCGACCAGCTGGTGGTTGCCCGCGGTCGCAGTCCAGGGCAGGTACCACTGCCGCCAGTAGTCCAGGCCCACGTCCGGGCCGAGCTTCGCGGTCAGCCACGGCCCGGAATCGATCTGCACCTCGACCCTGCCGATGCCCCGGTGGGTGGCCCAGGCGACACCGCCGATGACGGCCTGGCCGGCGCCGATCCGGCCGGTGGGGGTGTCGATCCGGCAGGCGGTCTTGACCGGCGCCTGCTCGGCCCAGCCGCGCACGGTCCAGTAGGCCTCGTCCGCCGCGAACGTGGTCACCTTCAACCGGCTCAGCCACTTGGTTGCCCCCACGTAGCCGTAGAGCCCGGGGGTCACCAGCCGGGCCGGGAACCCGTGGACGGTGGTCAGCGGCTCGCCGTCCATGGCTACGGCGATCATCGCGTCCCGGCCGTCGAGCAGTACGGCCAGCGGCGTGCTGGCCGTGAACCCGTCCACGGAAGAGCTGAGCACCTGGTCGGCTGCCGGGTCGGGACGGGCGCGGCGCAGCAGGTCCGCGACCAGCACCCCCGTCCAGCGGGTACTGCCGCAGTACGGACCACCGATCTCGTTCGAGACGCAGGTGAGGGTGATGTCGCGTTCGATCAGGGGCAGGGCGAGCAGCTCGTCCCAGGTCAGCTCGAAGGGGGCGGCCACCATGCCGTCGATCTTCAGCTTCCAGTCGGTGGCCGACACCCTCGGCAACACCAGGGCTGTGTCGATCCGGTAGAAGTCGGGCGTCGGGGTGCGCAGCGGGGAGATGCCCTGGACGCCGGCCTCCAGGCCGGCAGGGAGCGGCGGCGCCGGCGTGGCCGGGGTCGGCAGCTCGACCGCCGTCGACGTCTCGGTTGCCTCCGGCCGACCGGTGACCGCTACGGTCACCGTTGCGGCGACCGCACCGGCCGCGCCGGTGAGCAGCACCCGCCGGTCGATGCCCGGGCTGCCCGCCCCTGCCGACGATCCCCGCTCGGACAACCAGCCGAGCTGCAGGCGCAGCAGCAGGACGGCGATCGCCGTCCCGACGACGCTCGGCAGCCAGTCCAGCTGTCCGGAAGCCGGACGGGTGACGGCAGCGACCAGCCCGACCAGCCCGACACCGACGAAGATCCCCATCCCGAGGCTGGGCCGGCGAGCCCCGGCGATGCCGGCTGCGGCAGCGAGCGCTGCGACTCCGACCACGACGGTGGCCAGCAGCACCGCCTTGTCCGCCGTCCCGAGGGTTGCCACCGCCCATTCCTTCAACGGCGTCGGCACCAGGTCGACGATCGCGGCACCGACGGCCACGATCGGGGCCGCTGCCGGATTCACGAGGGCCGCCACCAGCTGGCCGGCTGCCGCACCGATGGCTGCAGCCGCGACGCCGGCGATGGCTGACCCGGTTCTACTCACCACCCCAGTATCGCCACCTGACAACGGCATCCAGTCGATGCCCCGGAGAGCACTGTTGCTGATCGCCCACCGGTCGGGAGATCGCGGGTCCCTGAGGTTGCCGCGCCCCGGCGCGGTCAGGGCTTCGGCCTGCTACGTTCGGAGCCGACTTCAGGAGGAAGCAATGACGCAACCACTACGGATCGGGATTCTCGGTGCTGCCCGGATCGCCGGCCGGGCCGTGATCGAACCGGCGAAGGCGCTCGGCCATGAACTGGTCGCTGTCGCGGCCAGGGACCTGGGCCGCGCGCAGGCCTACGCCGGGGAGCACGGCATCGCCAGGGCCTACGGCAGCTACGCCGAGCTGCTCGCCGACCCGGACGTCGAGGTGGTCTACAACCCGAGCCCGAACAGCGAGCACGTGAAGTGGACCCTCGCTGCCCTTCGGGCCGGCAAGCACGTCCTGTCGGAGAAGCCGTTCGGCAGCAATGCGGCCGAAGCCAGGCTGGTGGCGGCCGAGCCCAACCCGGACGGGCTGGTCGTCTTCGAGGGCTTCCACCACCGCTACCACCCGGCCCACCTCCGGCTGCTCGACCTGGTCGGCTCGGGCGCGATCGGTGAGGTGACCCGGCTCGAGGTCAACATGAAGTTCGACTGCGACGACCTCACCGACATCCGCTGGTCCTGGCCGCTGTCCGGCGGGTCGCTGATGGACCTGGGCTGCTACCACCTGCACGTTGCCCGGAACGTTGCCGAGGCGCTGGGTGGCGAGCTGCGTCCGCTGGCCGTGCGGGCCACCCGGCTGGAGGGCACCGATCCGAGGGTGGACGCCACCGCGGTCGTCGAGGCGACCCTGCCGAACGGTGCGCCGGTGGTGCTGGAGTCTAGCCTCGAGGGTCCGGCGGACTTCACCGTGCGGGTCACCGGCACCAGGGGGACGATCCTGCAGGCCAACTTCATCAACATCACCGAGGACGACCGCCTGATCCTCACCGTTGACGGCGTCGACACCATCGAGCACCACGGGAAGGTCTCCACCTACACCCACCAGCTGCGCGCGGTGGCAGCAGCGATCCGCGAGGGCGCCGGCTTCCCGACCGGGCTGGCCAACGCCATCGCGAACATGGAGCTGGTCGACGAGTGCTACCGGCTCGCCGGGCTGCCGCTGCGGCAGTCCACTCTCGGCTGAGGGTCGCCGCTTCTGGACGTTGGCCGAGTCGTGAAAGACTCAGCGGGTGCGCACCTACCGGGAGATCCTCAGGATCCCGGGCG
>CAYQXH010000081.1:0-10766 GCA_964421325.1 uncultured Propionibacteriaceae bacterium | reverse complement strand
AGGAAGCCGACCTCACCATCACCGAGCACGACCTGGTGCTGGACACGCTGATCCCGGACTCCCCGAACCAGCCCTACGACATGCACGAGGTGATCAAGCGGGTCCTCGACGACGACGAGTTCCTCGAGGTGCACGGCCTCTACGCCCAGAACATCATCTGCGGCTTCGGCCGGGTCGAGGGCCGCGCTGTCGGCGTGATCGCCAACCAGCCGATGGTCTTCGCCGGCTGCCTCGACATCAAGGCCTCGGAGAAGGCGGCCCGGTTCGTGCGCACCTGCGACGCCTTCAACATCCCGATCCTCACCTTCGAGGACGTGCCCGGCTTCCTGCCCGGCACCGACCAGGAGTGGGACGGGATCATCCGGCGCGGCGCCAAGCTGATCTACGCCTACGCCGAGGCCACCGTCCCGCTGGTGACGATCATCACGAGGAAGGCCTACGGCGGCGCCTACTGCGTGATGGGCTCCAAGCCGTTGGGCGCCGACGTGAACCTGGCCTGGCCGACGGCGCAGATCGCCGTGATGGGCGCGGAGGGGGCGGTGAACATCCTCTACAAGCGCGACCTTGCCGACGCCGAGGATCCGGCCGGCCGGCGCACCGAGCTGATCGACGAGTACAACGACCAGCTGGCCAACCCGTACGTCGCGGCCGAGCGTGGGTACGTGGACAAGGTGATCTACCCCCACGAGACCCGCGCGCAGGTGATCCGGGTGCTGCGGCTGCTGCGAACCAAGCGGACGCAGCTGCCGCCGAAGAAGCACGGGAACATCCCGCTGTGACCGGGCCGCAGCCAGAACTCGTCCAGATCGTCGCGGGCGAACCCACCGACGAGGAACTCGCGGCGCTCGGGGCTGTGATCATCGCGCTGCGGCGCGGCCGGCCGGACCCGCACGTGCCCGGCACCAGCACCCTCGCCGGCGGCTGGCGGTCGTACTGGCACACCGTGAGGACCCCGCTGGTGCCCGGACGCGAGGCCTGGCGCAGCAGCTTCCGCATGTAGCCCTGACCCCCGGGAACCACCCAAGGAGAACAACATGGACGCGGTACGGGAGGACGGTCGCAGGATCATCCTCGGCAACCTGTTTGGCCAGATCCTTGGTCGCTGAGCAGCGGCCGGGGCTCGTCCTGGCGTCGGCGTCGCCGGCCCGGCTGGAGACCCTGGTGCGGGCGGGGCTCAACCCGCGGGTCGTGGTCTCCGACGTGGACGAGGACGGGTTCTCCGCGGCCACCGTGCCCGGCCTGGTCGCAGTGCTCGCGAAGGCGAAGGCCGAGGCTGTGGCGGCCACCCTTCGGCAGGCTGAGGAAGGATCGGCCCGCCCTGACGGAGCCCCATCGCCGGCCGAGCCTGACGGAGCCCACCCGGCAGGTTCCTTGGGCGACGTGCTGATTGTCGGCTGCGACTCCCTGCTGGAGCTCGACGGCGAGCCGCTCGGCAAGCCGGGGACCCCGGTCGAGGCGGTCCAGCGCTGGCGGCGGATGCGCGGCCACACCGGTCTGCTGCACACCGGCCACCACGTGGTCGCACTCCTTGCCGGGCGGACGCGGAGCGCTGCTGCCGTCGCCACGACCGAGGTGACCTTCGCAGACCTCAGCGACGTCGAGATCGAGGCCTACGTCGCCACCGGCGAGCCGGGGCTGGTGGCCGGGGCCTTCACCATCGACGGGCTCGGCGGGGCCTATGTCACTTCGGTGACCGGCGACCCGCACAACGTGGTCGGCATCAGCCTGCCACTGCTGCGCAGCCTGTTCGCCGACCTCGGCGTGCCCTGGCACACCCTCTGGGAGCCGGCCCCCTAGCCCTGGGGGTTGGCACGGTAGCCTTGTAAGGCCATGACGACCACCGAGAACCTGCCCGAGGTAGCACCGAAGCGATCGGTGGTGCCGGCCTGGCTGCGTGCGATGCGGCCGAAGCAGTGGGTGAAGAACGTCCTCGTCCTCGCGGCCCCGCTGGCCGCGGGCCGCCTGTTCGAACCCGGGATCCTGCTCGCCTCGCTGTGGGCCTTCGTCGCGTTCTCCCTGGTCAGCGCATCGATCTACCTGATCAACGACAGCCGCGACATCGAGTCCGACCGGCTGCACCCGAAGAAGCGGTTCCGCCCGATCGCCGCCGGTGAGCTGTCGCAGAGCACCGCCTACGTCCTCGCCGCGATCACCGTGGCCGCATCGCTGGCGCTCGGCTTCTGGGTCGCCCGCGATCTCGGGATCACCCTCGCGGTCTACTGGGTGCTGCAGGTGGTCTACTCGTTCTTCCTCAAGCACCAGCCGATCATCGACCTGGCGATGGTTGCCGCCGGTTTCCTGCTGCGCGCCGTTGCCGGCGGCGTCGCGTCCGGTCTCGTGCTGTCGCAGTGGTTCCTTCTGGTCGCGTCCTTCGGCTCGCTGTTCATGGTTGCCGGCAAGCGGTACTCCGAACTCAAGGAGCTCGGTACCGAGGCCGGGACCAGGGCCAGCCTCGAGCGCTACACCAAGTCCTACCTCAGGGAGGTCTGGTCGGTCTCGATCGCCATCGTGATCATGTCCTACAGCCTGTGGGCCTTCGAGCAGCGCTACGCCCAGCCGTTCGGCATCCCGTGGACGGCGATCTCGATCGCCCCGTTCACCCTCGCCGTCCTGCGCTACGCGATGAAGATCGACCAGGGCAAGGCCGGTGAGCCGGAGGACGTGGTGCTCTCCGACCCGATCCTGCAGGTGCTGGCCGTGCTCTGGGTGGCCCCGGTGGCCGTGGCGGTGTTCGGATGAGCCGGCCGGTCGCACTGGTCACCGGAGCCTCCCGCGGCATCGGGCGGGCGATCGCTGTCGCCCTCTCCCCCACCCACCACGTGCTGGTCGGGGGCAGGGACGCGGCCCTGGTCGCCGAGGTCGTCGCCGAGCTCGAGTCGGCCGAGCCCTTCCTCGCCGATCTCACCGACGAGACGGCTGTCGCCGGCGCGGTCACCGGGATCGACCGGCTCGACGTGCTGGTGCACTCAGCGGGCGCGGTCGCCTTCGGGCCCCTCGCGGACTCGACGACCGCCGAGTGGCGCCAGCTGCTGGAACTGAACGTTGTCGCCCCGGCAACCCTCACCCGGCTGCTGCTACCGGCCCTGCGGTCGACCCACGGCCTGGTCGTGTTCCTGAACTCCGGCGCCGGCCTGACCACCCACCGCGGCTTCTCCGTCTACTCGGCGTCGAAGTTCGCCCTCACCGCCCTCGCCGATGCCCTCAGGCTGGACGAGCGCGGCCGCGTCCGGGTCACGTCCGTCCATCCCGGCCGGGTGGCCACCGACATGCAGGCCAGGCTGACCACCCTCGAGGGGGTGCCCTACATTCCCGACGCCCACCTGAACCCGGCCGACGTCGCCAGGGCCGTCCGGCTGGCCGTCGACCTGCCGCCGGACGCGTCGATGGATGCCGTCCGGATCAACCCGGTCTGACCCCGGATCAGCGCTCCAGGCCCAGCACGAGGCCGAACCCCAGCATCGCCACGCCGGCCGCGCCGTCGATCACCCGCCCGCCCCGCCGGCTGGTGAGGAAGCCCCGGACGGCGTGCGCCCCGAGGATCACCACGGTGAACCAGGCGAACGCGACCAGCACATGGACCCCGGCCAGGATCGCCCCGGCCAGCACCGGTGCGTAGCCGGTGGGCAGGAACAGCGGCAGGACGGTCAGGTAGAAGACCGCCATCTTCGGGTTCAGCAGGTCGGTGAGCAGGCCCTTGACGAACGCCTCCCGCGCGGTGTCCGGTGCCCCGGACGCGAGGTCGGTGTGGGGCACCCCACCGCGCACGGCCGAGCGCAGGTAGCCCCAGGCCAGGTACAGCAGGAAGGCCACCCCGGCCCAGCGCAGGACGGTGTAGGCGACCTGGGAGGCGACGAAGAGGGCGGCGACGCCGGCCGCAGCAGCGATTCCCCACAACAGGGCGCCAAGGCCGATCCCCGCGGCCGCTGCGAAGGCTGTTCGCCGACTGCAGCGCAGCGCCTGCCGCAGGACCAGCACCGTGTCCAGGCCCGGCGTCACGGCTACGACCGCGGCCAGCAGGGTGAACCCGAGCAGGGACTGGGCGAGTGTCACGCCAGCATGCTAGGCCCGGGACAGCGGCCGGATCGCCCCGGCTCAGATCCAGTCGACCCGGCGGAACAGGATGAACAGCCCGACGGTGCCCAGCAACATCAGCACGACGCTCTGCAGCAGGCCGTACTCCCCCATGTAGCCCGGGTAGGGGATGTTCTGGCCGTACCAGCCGGTGACAGCTGTCGGCACGGCGATGATGGCGCCCCAGCCGGCCAGCTTCTTCATCACCTCGTTGAGCCGCGCATCCTGCAGGGAGAGGTTCGTCTCGAAGACGCTGCTCACCATGTCCCGCAGCGACTCGGTCCATTCCGCGGCCCGGATGACGTGGTCGTAGAGGTCGTTGAAGTTGCCGTCGAGCTCTGCCGACAGCGGCCGGTCGGCCTCGCTGCGGAACCGCATCACCGCCGTCACCACCTCCCGCATGGGCAGCACCACCCGGCGCAGTTGCACCAGTGACTTGCGCATCCCGAAGATCCGCTGCTGGACGGTGCGGGTCTTGGTGCCTTCGGCGAAGAGCAGGTCCTCCAGGCCCTCGAGCACGTCGTCCATCGCCTCGATCGCCTCGAAATGGCCGTCGACCAGGTGGTCGAGCATCCCGTGGACGAGCGCTGCGACCCCGTGGGCGAGCAGTCCGTCCTCTGTCCACCGGGTCAGGATGGCGTCCATGTCAACGCGCTGGTCGGTCCGGACGGTGATCAGGGCGTCAGCCAGCACGAAGGCCGATACCCGGCCCACCTCGAGGCGCACCCCGCCGTCGGTGAGCCCGGAGAGGGCCGTGGAGTAGCAGGTGAGGAAGGTGTGGGTGGCGTGCCGGGTGGCCTTGGGTCGCTCCCTCGGTTCGAGCGCGTCCTCAACCGCCAGCGGGTCGAGGCGCAGCTCGGCGGCCAGCTCGTCGAGCAGTGCCGGCTCTGGCTCGAGGAGGTCGAGCCAGACCAGCACGTCGGGTTCGGCCAGCCAGCGGTCGAGTTCCTCGAGCGGGAAATCGGCTGCGACCTCGACGCCGCTCCGCCAGGCCCGACTGCGACAGCTGCTCACCAGCACAGCATCGCACCGCACGGAGTCGTACGAGGTCATCCGCGCGATTGGAACCGCCTTCGGCCGGCCCCGGGAAGGGGGTAGATTCCCGACGGTGGACATCGACCTGACCGCCGAGGTTGGCCATGGTCTTGGCGAAGCCACCACCGCGGCCGACAACATCCTCTGGCCCCTGCTCAGCACGGCCCTCGTGCCCTGCGGCGTGCACTCAGGGGAACCGACGTCCATCCTGCGGGCCTGCAGCGAGGCCACAGCCCGCAACGTCGCACTCGGGGCGGCCGTGGGTTACGCCGACCGGATCGGCGGCGGCGAACGCTTCATCGACTACGACCCCGACGACCTGGCCGCGACGATCATCTACCAGCTGGGGGCCCTCGACGGCCTCGCCCTCGCCGAGCAGTCCCGGGTCGGCTGCATCCGGCCCAGCGGCGCCCTGTTCGAGGCCGCCCGCACCGACCGCAACCACGCCTGGGCCGTGGTGAACGCCGTCCTCGACTACGACCCGACCCTGACCATCATCGGGCTGCCCGATTCCCGGCTGCTGCAGACAGCGGAGCGCCATGGCCTGAACGTGGCGAGGGAGTTCCAGCCGCACCGGTTGCTGAACGCCAACGGCGCGCTCGGCGCGGTGGTGACCGACCCGGAGGCGATCACCCGGCGTGCGCTGGAGGCCGCCGGCAGCGGCAATTACGACTGCATCCGGTTGCCCTGGCACACCAACGCCGAGCGCTCCGCCGCCGTAGCCGTCCATGCCGCACTGATCGCCGCCGGCCACACCATCACCTCCGACCGGTCCGGCTCCCAGCCGGCCCTCCCCGTCCAGCTCGCCGTGGCGCACGCCGGAACCCCGGCCTGAACCCCTGCCGGTAGCTAGACTCCGCAGGAGTTGCCCGTGCGCACGCCCCAGGAGGAGTCAATGCCGATCACCAAGGTGCTGGTGGCCAACCGCGGCGAGATCGCTGTCCGGGTGGTCCGGGCCGCCAGGGACGCCGGCCTTGCCAGCGTCGCCGTCTACGCCGACCCGGACGCCGACTCACTGTTCGTGAAGCTGGCGGACGAGGCGTTCGCGCTGAACGGCCTCACCCCGGCGGAGACCTACCTCGACATCACCAAGATCCTGGACATCGCTGCCCGCAGCGGCGCGGACGCGATCCACCCCGGCTACGGCTTCCTCGCAGAGAACGCCGGCTTCGCCAGGGCCGTCCTGGACGCAGGGCTGGTCTGGATCGGCCCGCCCCCGGCAGCCATCGAGGCCCTGGGCGACAAGGTGCAGGCCCGGCACATCGCCGCCAAGGTGGGCGCCCCGCTGGTGCCCGGCACCTCCGACCCGGTTGCGGACGCTGCCGAGGTCGTGGCCTTCGCCGAGCAGTTCGGCCTGCCGATCGCGATCAAGGCTGCCTACGGCGGCGGCGGACGCGGGCTGAAGGTGGCCCGCAACCTCACCGAGATCCCCGAACTGTTCGAATCGGCCACCCGCGAGGCCGTGACGGCCTTCGGCCGCGGCGAGTGCTTCGTAGAGCGGTACCTCGACCGGCCCCGGCACGTCGAGACCCAGTGCCTCGCCGACAGCCACGGCAACGTCGTCGTCGTCTCCACCCGTGACTGCTCGCTGCAGCGCCGCCACCAGAAGCTGGTGGAGGAGGCGCCGGCGCCGTTCCTCACCGAGGACCAGCGCACCCGGCTGTACGAGGCCAGCAAGGCGATCCTGCGCGAAGCCGGCTATGTCGGCGCCGGGACGTGCGAGTTCCTGGTCGGCCAGGACGGCACGATCTCGTTCCTCGAGGTGAACACCCGGCTCCAGGTCGAGCACCCGGTCTCCGAGGAGGTCAGCGGGCTCGACCTCGTGCGCGAGATGTTCCGGATCGCCGACGGCGAGGCCCTCGGCTACGGCGACCCGGAGCTGCGCGGCCATTCGATCGAGTTCCGGATCAACGCCGAGGACGCGGGCCGCAACTTCATGCCGGCCCCCGGAACCCTCACCGCGTGGCGGCCGCCGTCCGGCCCCGGCGTCCGGGTCGACGAGGGCTACCTGACCGGGATGGCCGTGCCCGGGTCGTTCGACTCCCTGGTCGCCAAGATCATCGTCACCGGCGCCGACCGCGCCCAGGCGATCGCCCGCGGCCGCCGGGCCCTCGCCGAGACCACGCTCGAGGGCATGCCATCGGTGCTGCCGTTCCACAAGGCTGTGCTGAGGGACCCGGCCTTCGTGGCCGCCGACGGCAACTTCGCCGTGCACACCCGCTGGATCGAGACCGAGTTCGTCTCGACGATCGAGCCCTACGTCGGCACGATGGGCGAGACGGAGCCGACCGAGAACAGCACCTACGTCGTCGAGGTCAACGGCCGCCGGCTGGAGGTGCGCCTGCCGAGTTCGCTGGCGGCGCCGGTGGTGAAGCAGGCCGCGGCGAAGCGGCCGACCCGGCGCAGCACGGGTGGAGCCAGGGCGAAGGCCCCCTCGTCCAACGAGCTGGCTGCACCCATGCAGGGCACCATCGTGAAGGTGGCCGTGGTGAACGGCGACGAGGTCAGCGAGGGCGACCTGGTCGTGGTGCTGGAGGCGATGAAGATGGAGCAGCCGATCACCGCCCACCGCTCCGGCGTCATCGCGAGCCTCGCAGCCGTCGTCGGCGAATCGGTGACCTCGGGCCAGACGCTGCTGGAGATCGTCGACCCGAGCTAGCCGTTACCGGTCGCGGCCCGCCTCCGGCGGGGCCGTGCTCGCGCGGACGACCAGGGTGGCCGGCAGGAGCAGGTGCACCTCGCTGGTGCCGCCGGCGAGCAGGCCCAGCAGCAGCCGGACCGCCTCAGCCCCCATCTGGTGGAGGGGCTGGGCGACGGTGGTCAGCGCCGGGACGGCGTTCGCGGCCTCGGGCACGTTGTCGAACCCGACCACTGACACGTCCTCCGGCACGCGTAGCCCGAGCTCGTGGGCGATCTCGATCACGCGAATGGCCGAGAGGTCGTTCGCGGAGAACACCGCTGTGGGTCGATCGGGCCGGCCGAGCAACTCGCGCGCCACGTCGGTGGTCTCGGCTGCGCGGTAACCACCGACCCGGACGAGATCGGGGTCGAACGCGATCCCGGCGGCTTCGAGGGCCTGGCGGTAGCCCTGTTCGCGGAGCTCTGCTGAGACGAGGTCCGAGCGGCCCCGGATGTGGGCGATGCGTCGGTGCCCGAGGTCGATCAGGTGCTGCGTCGCTGCCCTTGCGCCACCGATGTTGTCGGCCTCGACCGTGCTGGGACCCGTCCTCCCGGTATGGGGGTCGACCGCCACGACGGGGATCGTCGAGTCGGTGACGGTCGCTGTCGGGGCCACGATGACGGCGCCGTCGATGAGGGTTCCCGCCAGCCGGGACAGGGAGCGGCGCTCCCAGCCGACCTGGTTGTGCTCGAGGTTCCCGGAGTAGGCCAGCAGCTCGTATCCGGTCCCCTCCACCGCGCTCGAGATGCCCTTGAGCAGCTCGGTGGAGAACGGCTCGAACTCCGGGACCAGGATGCCGATCACGTTGGTGCTCTGCCGGCGAAGGCTGCTGGCTACCAGTGAGGACTCATAACCCAGGTCCGAGACGATGTCCATCACCTTGTCGTAGGTCTCCGGCGCCACCCCGTACCGGTCGTTGATCACCTTCGACACCGTGGAGACAGACACTCCGGCGAGCCGGGCGACGTCGACGATCGTCACCCTGGCCGCGCTGGAGCGCGGCGAGGCCCGGCGGGGCCGGCTGGCGTTGACTGTCACGGCGCAACGCTAGCCCATGTCGCCCCGGGTGCTGAGCACTTGTGACGATAACGTTATCGAAAACGTTTGACACACCCCCGGGCCGATGCGAGGATCCAACTGGCAGGAACCCCTGCCGTTACGGTCAAAGAGGACTGAGAGGTCTTTCGTATGCAGTGGACAGTCAAGGGCCCAGCATTTATCGCACTGGGCGCGAGCGCGGCGCTCGTACTCGCCGCCTGCACAAGCGGCGGTGCTCCGTCAGCCAGCACATCCGCCCCCGGCGCCTCCAGCGCCACCCCGGTCACCATGACCTTCTGGCACAACTCGACCACCGGTGACGGCAAGGCGTACTGGGAGACCACGGTGGCGGCGTTCGAGGCCGAACACCCGAACGTCACGATCAACATCCAGGCCATCCAGAACGAGGACATGGACGGCAAGCTCCAGACCGCCCTCGCCTCCGACGACGGCCCCACCATCTTCATGGCTCGCGGCGGTGGCAAGCTCGCCGACGTGGTTGCAGCAGACCAGGTCCTGGACATCACAGACAAGATCAGCCCCGAGATCAAGACCGCCCTTGGCGACGGCATCTTCAGCGCCTTCACCGTCGACGGCAAGATCTACGGCATGCCCACCTCGGTGCTCCCCGGTGGCATCTACTACAGCAAGGACCTGTTCGCCGAAGCCGGCATCGAAGGCACCCCGACGACGTTCGAGGAACTCAGCGCAGCCGTCACCAAGCTGAAGGCGAAGAACATCGCACCGATCGCGCTCGGCGGCAAGGACGCCTGGCCGGCAGCCCACTGGTACTACTTCTTCGCGCTGCGGAACTGCTCGCAGGCCACCCTGGACAAGGCAGGGGCAGACAAGGACTTCTCCGACCCGTGCTGGCTCAAGGCCGGCGAGGACCTGAAGGCCTTCACCGCCACCGAACCCTTCAACAAGGGCTACCTCACGACCTCAGCCCAGCAGGGCGCAGGCAGCTCGGCCGGCATGCTGGCCAACCACAAGGCAGCCATGGAGCTCATGGGCGCCTGGAACCCCGGAGTCATCGCCGACCTCACCCCTGACAAGAAGGCGCTGCCCGACCTGGGTTGGTTCCCCTTCCCGGCAGTCGCCGGTGGTGCTGGCGACCCGACCGCGATGATGGGTGGCTCTGACGGGTTCGCGTGCCTCAAGAACGCGCCCGCCGAGTGCGTCGACTTCCTGAACTTCATGGCCAACAAGGCCAATCAGGAGGGCTACGCGACAGCGTTCAAGACCCTGCCGGCCAACAAGGACGCCAAGGGCGTCGTTACCGACCCGGCCCTGCAGGACGTCCTCGCTGCCTATGACAAGGCTGCCTACGTCGCCCTGTGGCTGGACACCCAGTACGGCCAGAACGTCGGAAACGCGCTGAACGGTGGCGTGGTCAACATGTTCGCAGGCAAGGGCACGCCGGCCGACATCGTCGAAGCGGTGAAGAGCGCAGCCGCAAAGGGCTGAGCTGACAACCTCATGAGCGACTCAGTGACTGCACTGCCGCAACGCTCGTCGAGGTCCGGGTCGACCCGGGGTGACGCCAACCAGGCGTCACCCCGGTCCGACCGGGCCAGGGCCGACTGGCGGAAACGCTTCGAGATCGCGGTCCTCTCCGGACCGGCGATCGTCATGTTCCTGGCCTTCGTAATCTTCCCCGTCTTCATGGCGGCCTACTACGGCTTCTTCCGGTGGAAGGGCTTCGGGATCCCCACCAACTTCGTCGGCCTGCAGAACTACGTCGTGATCTTCAACGACCAGAACTTCATCGACGCCCTCACGCACAACGGCTTCATCCTCGTGATGTCGCTGGTGATGCAGGGGCCGGCAGCGGTCGCCTTCGCCCTCCTGCTCAACCAGAACATCCGCGGGCGGTCCCTGATCCGGGTCCTGATCTTCATCCCGTACGTGATCTCCGAGGTCATCGTCGGCACCGGCTGGG
>CAYQXH010000080.1:0-10889 GCA_964421325.1 uncultured Propionibacteriaceae bacterium | reverse complement strand
TCGGGCGGCCTCCTCGAGGCGGGTGCGGTAGGCGACGAGGTCGTCCTTGGACGCCCAGGCGGTGCCGTACAGCCGTTGCAGCTGGGCGTTCGCCTGGTCGCCGCGCCAGTAGGCCGCGGAGCTGCGGGTCAGCGCGTAGCCGTTGCCGAGGTAGCCGGTGTGCGGCACGTGCGGGCCGCGGCACAGGTCCTTCCAGGCGACGCTGTCGTCGCGGCGGACGTTGTCGTAGATGGTCAGTTCGCCTGCGCCGACCTCCACCGAGGCACCTTCGGTGGCCGCCGCCGATCCCTTCAGGCCGATCAGCTCCAGCTTGTACGGCTCGGCGGCGAGTTCGGCCGCCGCGGCCTCGTCAGTGACCACGCGGCGAACGAAACGCTGGCGTTCCTTGACGATGGCCCCCATCTCCTTCTCGATGGCCTTCAGGTCCTCGGGGGTGAACGGCGTGGCCACGTCGAAGTCGTAGTAGAAACCGTCGGTGATCGGCGGCCCGATCCCCAGCTTGGCTTCGGCGTGGAGACGCTGGACGGCCTGCGCCGCCACGTGCGCGCAGGAGTGGCGCAGGATCGCCAGTCCCTCGTCGCTGGTGGCGGTCACGGCCTCGACCTGGTCGCCGTCCTGAAGCGCCGTCGCCAGGTCGACCACCCGACCGTTCACCCGGGCAGCGACGATTCCCCGGTCAGTGCCGAGGAGTTCGAACGCTGTGGTGCCGGCGGCGACCTCCCGCACGCTGGTCTGGGACTGCTGGTCGAGCACGCTGACGGACACGGACACTGGATTGTTTTCCTTCCTGGACTGCGGCTTCCTAGTCTGCCGCAGATTCACGTGCCTCGTTTCGCACCCGACCGGCGTATCGAGAGTTGGCCTTTCCTTGGCGGCCGGTGGGCTTTCGTGGAAACGTTCTGCCATGGCGAGCGACACCGAGCGGCTGTTCCCGGGGAAGTTCTTCATCAGCACTGCCCTGGAGGCGCTCGAGGCCAAGACCGCGATGTCGAAGGAGCTCACTGTCCGCTACCTGCAGCGCGCCGGCATCGCCGGCGTCCTGATCGCGGTCTTCTACGGCGCCTACTTCAGCACGGTCGCCACGTTCGCTGCGATCCAGGTGGGCGGGACGAGTCTCGCCGGTGTCGGCAAGCTCCTCGGGGCCCTGATCTTCGGCTGGGCCCTGGTCTTCATCTACTTCACCAAGTCGGAACTGCTGACCTCGAACATGATGGTCGCAGCGATCGGGGTGTACTACCGCCGGGTCCGCTGGAGCCGGGCACTGCGGATGCTCGCGCTCTGCCTGCTCGGCAACTTCCTCGGCGGCCTGCTGCTGGCACTGCTGCTGAAGGCCAGCACGCTGGCCAGCGGGCCGGTACTGGTCGAGATGGAGCACGCAGTGAGCGTGAAGCTGGGTTACCTGACTGCGGGGCCGCTGGGCTGGTCGGACCTGTTGGTGCGCGCGATCCTGTGCAACCTGATGATCAATGTGGCCATGCTCCTGGTTTACAACGGCTTCATCAAGGACGACCTGACGAAGTCGCTGGCCATGATCACGGCCGTCTTCATCTTCGCGTTCCTCGGCCTCGAGCACTCGGTGGCCAACACCATCCTGTTCACCATCGTCGGCCTGAAGTCCGGCATCGACGTCGCGCTCGCCGCCGGGAACGTCGGAATCGCCCTGATCGGCAACTTCGTCGGCGGTGGCGTGCTGATCGGGCTCTACTACGCCTACGTCAACGACGACAGCAGGTTCCGGGCGTGACCGAGGCGAGGGCGCTGCGCCTGTCGGTCTACGCTTCCCTGCTGGTCGGTGGGGTCGGGATCGCCTGGGGACTCGCGGTCGACTCGCGGGTGGTGCTGTTCGACGGCGTCTTCACCATCTTCGGGACGGCACTGTCCGGACTGTCGCTGCTGGCCTCGTGGGCAGCCGGCCTCGAGGCCGACGAACGGTACCCGTTCGGCCGGGGCGCGGTGATCCCGGTGGCGGTCCTGATCCAGGGCGCCGCGCTGCTGGCCACCCTCGCCTACGCCGCCTTCGACTCGGTGTCACTGATCCTTGCCGGCGGCTCGGACGCGGCCCCGCTGAGCGTGGTCGGGTACGGCCTCGTGACCCTCGCTGTGGCGATCGGGGTCGTGGTCGCCCTGCCGAGGCTGGCTCCGCAGTCGGAGCTGGCAGCAGCCGAGGCCGCCCAGTGGCGGGCCGGCGCCATGCTGAGCGGGATCATCGCGCTCGGGGCAGCCGCAGCCTCCGGCGCTGAAGCTGCCGGCCTTGACCGGGTCGTGGCCTACGCTGACCCTGCCCTGGTCCTCCTGGCCGTCGTGGTGCTGGCACCTGTGCCGTGGCGGCTGCTGCGTGCCGGCGGACGCGAGATCCTTGAGGCCGCACCCACGCCGGAGGTCCGCCGGTCGATCGAAACAGCGGCCGAGCGGACCCGCGCCGAGTTCGACCTCGGCAGGCCGATGGTCCGGGCCACCAAGCTCGGCCGCCGGCTCTACGTCGAGGTGGACTTCCTGGTGGCAGCCGGGGAGTGGGATGTCTCCGAGGAGGATCGCGTCCGTCGGTCGCTGATCAGCGCGTTGACACCCCTCGGACTTGAGGTCTGGGCCAATGTTGAGCTGACCACCGACCCCGAGCTTGCTAGTTGAACAGGGAGGGAAGATGCCCGGATCCCAGAAGTGGTGGCTGCAACGGCCCGCGCTGAACTGGCTGGAGCTGATCGGGTTGGCGCTGGCGTTGGCGCTGGCCGGGGGTGCCCTGGGCGCCTGGGGCGCCCTGAAGTTCTACCCCACCGCCGGGTCCTGCGACGCCGCCCGGGTGGCTTCGGCCGCGCTGCCCTCCGTGGTCACGATCTTCGTCTCCGGCCCGGGTGGCTCGGGTTCGGGCAGCGGGGCCGTGATCCGCGCCGACGGGCTGATCATCACCAACGACCACGTGATCGCAGCTGCCGCCAGCTCGGGGACGATCGAGGTGCTGCTGAACGGTGGCGAACGGGTCGTCGCCCGTCTGGTCGGCACCGATCCGGTCACCGACCTCGCCGTCCTGAAGATCGACCGGAACAAGCTGCCCACCCTGCTGCTGGCCCCAAGGGAGCCGCTGCGGGTCGGGCAGCCGCTGGTCGCGCTGGGCGCGCCGCTGGGTCTCGCGGGGACCGTCACGGCCGGCATCGTCAGCGCTCTGGACCGAAACGTCCCGGCCCCGAAGGCCGGCGGCGGCACCACCGTCCTGATGGGTGCCATCCAGACCGACGCAGCGATCAACCCGGGGAACTCCGGGGGTCCCCTGGTCACCTGCGAGGGCCGCCTGATCGGGGTGAACACGGCCATCTCCACCGTGCCGAACGCGGAAGGCGTCTCCGGTGGCGGCAGCGTGGGGATCGGCTTCGCCGTGCCGGCCGGCACTGCCCAGCGGATCGTGGACGAGCTGCTCACCAACGGGCGCGCCACCCACCCGTGGATCGGCGCGACCACGGCCGAGGTCAGCCAGGACATGGCGGACCGGTTCGGGTCGCGGGGCGGGTTGTTCGTCCATGAGGTGGCAGCGGGTGGACCTGCCGCTGCTGCCGGGATCCAGGCCGGTGACGTCATCACCAGCATCGACGGGGCCCCGGCGACCAGCACGTCACTGGCCTGGCTACTGGTTGCGGCGAAGGTCGGGGACGAGGTGGGGGTGGAGTTCTACCGGGACGGAACGGTTCGTCAGGGCCGGATCATCCTCGCCGAGCAGCCGGCCCGCTAGGCGGTAGCTGTTCCGGCTCATTCCGGCACCAGGTAGCGGCTTCGGGCGAGGCTCACGGCGACCAGCCGGTCGTGGACGCCCAGCTTGTCGTAGATGTTGCCCAGGTGCTTGTGGACGGTGCGCGGCGACAACGACAGCCGGGAGGCGATCGAGGTCGCCAACAGCCCTTGGGCGAGGAGCTCCAGGACCTCCAGCTCCCGCGTGGTCAGGCCGAACTCCCCCGCTGCCTGCTGGCCGGCCATGGCCCGCTGCCGGCGTTGGGATGCTGCGATGACGTGCGGCAGCAGGGCGATCAGCACCGGCACGGCTTCGCGCAACAGGGCCAGGTCTGGTTCGGTGAACCCCGACCCGCTCGCGAAGGCCAGCCCGCGGGAACCGGCCACGCCGGGCGGCAGCTCGATCGCCGGAGCCGGAACCAGGACGAGCACCTGGCCCAGCCGTTGGTCCCGGATGAGCGCCGGCCCGTCAGTGGTGGTCTTCGCGACCAGTTCCGGCAGTCGCTCGATCAGGCCATCGGCCACCACGCCATCGGGATGGCTGCTGATCGGGGTCGCGCCACCTTCCACGCCGGGTGCGAAGCAGACGCCCACATCGGCCCCCAGCGCCCCGGTCAGGTGCGTGCAGAGCACCTGCTCGACGTCGGACTCGTCATCGAGCGCCTTCGAGGCGCCACTCAGCATGGTCAGGATGGCAATGGCCCGCTGGCCTCGATCCATTGGGTACTCCCGCCCGGGACGCAGTGCCAAGGACACCGCGTAAACGAACTGAACAACCTCCTCGATACCCGGGCCTATTCCCTCCCACACCCTGCGGCCAGCCGAGGGTCCGCGCTGGAGTCGCCATTGGCGCTCCGGCTAGGTCAACAAGCGAAGCTGTTCTAGACTCGGGCAAGCGATGAACCGCGGATCAAAGGATCCACCCGGGGACGCGCACCTGCTCGATAGGAAGTCGATGACCCCCCGCATCCTTCGCACCTCTTTGACCGCTGCCTGCGCACTGGTGCTCGCGCTGGCCGCCTCCGTGCCCGCGACAGCCGTCAGCGAGTCGGGCAGCGACTCGCGTCCGGTCTCCTCAAGGGTCCTGGCGCCCAGCTCGCCGTTCTACCAGAAGCTGCCGGCCCGCACGCCGTCGGCATCGAACTCGAAGAAGCTCGTCGCCAGCCTGAACAGCCAGGCCCACAAGTACTACGGCACGAAGACCCAGGCGAACGTCAACATCAACACCCACCGCTACGCCCCGGCTCTCTACGTCGCCTACAACAGCGACCCCGAGTACGACATCAAGGGCTGGAACTGCCAGCGGAAGTGGAACGGCTGGGACGCCGACCTGAACCTCCAGCTGCGCAACGTCCACCTCCCGGTCGACATGCAGCCGGATCCCTCCTCCGACGGTGCGGTTTCGATCTACAACGCAGACACCGGCGAACTGGTGGAGCTCTGGCAGGCCCGGCAGGTCGACGGCGAGTGGCAGGCCTGCTGGGGCGGCAAGATCAGCAACGCCGACCAGGCGCTCGGCTCCTTCGCCCACGGTTACGGGGCCTCGGCCAGTGGCCTGGCGCTCTGGGGCGGCACCATCCGGCAACAGGAACTGCTGGACGGCCACATCGACCACGTGATCAGCCTGGCGATCCCGAAGACCAAACGCGGAACCATCTCGTGGCCGGCCAACCGGACCGACGGCAACACGTCCGGCACCCAGCTGGCCATCGGCCAGATGCTGCGACTGCCGGCAAGCCTCAACCTCGACAAGCTGAAACTGTCCCCAGTGGCCAGGACGATCGCCCGCGCTGCGCAGGAGTACGGGATCATCATCACCGACACGTCCGGCTCGGTCGCCTTCTCCGCCGAGAACCCGATCGGACTGGCCTCCAACCAGTACTCGAAGATCTTCCGCGGCCGTTGGGCCTATCTGGAGATGCTCGGCATCAAGTCCAAGGGTGAGGTGCCGTTCCCGCTGACCAAGCTGGTCGCACTGCCGCTCAACTACCAGGTTCCCGCAGCAGCGGGGTCCGCAGGAGCCCCGGCGACTACCAGGGCCAACACCGCCTATGCCGCCGCGGTGAAGGCTGCGAGCCCGGACACCTACTGGCGACTCGGCGACACCGGGTCCACCGCTGCCGATTCCAGCGGGAAGAACCGGCCAGGCACGATGATCGGGGTATCCCGGTACGTTCCAGGGGCGATCGCCGGCAACAACGCGATCCTCACCTACGGGGATCCTTCCTCGGGCGTCTACCAGTCGGCGGCATCGACCCCGGCTAGGCAGTTCACCGTCCAGGTGTGGTTCAAGACCTCCTCGACCGTCGGCGGGAAGATCCTCGGTTTCGAGAACACCAGGACGGGAAAGGGCTCTGCCTACGACCGGTCGCTGTACCTGACCAACGACGGCAGGCTGGTGTTCGGCGTCTACAACACCATCGTCAAGACCGTGACCAGCGCCGCGGCCTACAACGACGGAGCCTGGCACCAGGCCACAGCCACCCAGGGCAGCAACGGCATCCGGCTCTACGTCGACGGAGTCGTTGTCGGCACCAACCCGACCATCGGCGCCCAGGCCGGTTCGGGATACTGGCGCCTTGGCGGCGGGAACCTGGACGGGTGGACCTCCCAGCCCATCAATCCCTACTTCTCCGGCTCCCTCGACGAGTTCGCCTACTACCCCGCCGCGCTGAGCGGGACCACGATCGCTGCCCAGTACCGGGCCGCAGCCTGAGGCCCGGCGCCCGCGCCAGAGACACAGCCCTTCCTACCCGGCGGACTGCCTCCGCCAACCACCGGCGCGATTGTTGGCTATGACCGACCGGAACAGCTCGACGAGGGCGGGCTCGTCGAGCACGTCGCCGGCACGCAGCTGAATGGCCCGCGCGGTCGAGTTGCCGTGCCCCTGGTTGATCAGCCCGGCCGGGTCGGGGGCGATCGGGTCGTAGATGAAGACGTTGAGGTGGTCCTTGGCGCCCAGCAGGGCACAGATGTTGCCGTCGAGAACGAAGTACGGCAGCCGGGTCCGCTTGATCGTCTCGACGACCTCCGGGTCGGCGGCATGGACCAGGCTGCGCACCTGCTGTCCCAATCGCGCCTGCCAGTCGGGCAGCGACGCCAGGTAGTCGTCCACCCGGGGATCCAGCTGCTGGTCCATGCCCGATCACCTCTGCTCAGTTCGCCGGCTCGATTGTGCCGCTCAACCGCGCGGCGGGCCAGGGCCCGACCAGGCCCGGGTCCCGGCATCGGGTGCCGAAGCCCTGCCTCCCGGTCCGCGGTCGAGGGCCGGAACGCCGGATCCGGGCGGATCAGGCTAAGCAACAGCGAAACTTCATCTTGCTGCGTTGGTTGCCGGTCGACGCCCGGCTGTACTTGGCCAATGACCACCCACGCCCTTGTCCGGATCGCCGCTGCGCTCGCCATCGGAGGTCTGCTGCTGGCCGGCTGCACCGACCCCACGGCCGCCTCGCCAGCCGCACCGATGACCGCCGGCCAGTCCTCCGGCCCGGTCACCCAGGCCAGTCCGAAGTTCAACGACGCGGATGTGATGTTCGCCCAGATGATGATCCCCCACCACGCGCAAGCTGTTCAGATGAGCGACATCGTGCTCGCCAAGGACGGGATCAACGACCAGGTCCGCTCGCTGGCCGGCGCCATTCGCGAGGCCCAGGCACCGGAGATCGAGACGATGAGCGGCTGGCTGGAAGCCTGGGGCTTCAGTGGGTCGCCGACGCCAATGGAAGGGATGGGCCACGACGACGGCATGCTGACCCAGGCCGAGATCGACGCCCTCCAGGCAGCACGGGGAAAGGCCGCCGACACGCTCTTCCTCAAGGGGATGATCGCCCACCACAACGGAGCCATCGCCATGGCGAGGGATGAGCTGCGCGACGGGGTGAACCCTGAGGCCAAGGAGCTGGCTCAGGCGATCATCACCGCTCAGCAGTCGGAGATCGACCTGATGCAGGGACTGCTTCGCTGATCCCCCAGGGGAGCCCCACCGCCGGGCGGGCGATGCCTGCGGCGGCCCCGATCTGCAGATCCTCTGGACAGCAGCGGCAGGATGGACGGCGAGGGCGCAACCGCCCGACCAGTTGAGCACTGCCGTGTCCTCCAGGAGGTTGAGATGACGATCGCCGACCGTCTGCCCCGTGTTCCCGACCTGGCCGGTTTCGAACCTGTCCGCAAGGCAATGGTGATCGGCGCCGGAACCATGGGCGCCGGCATTGCCGCGCACCTCGCCAACTGCGGCATCGAGGTGATCCTGCTCGACCGGGCCGCCGACGGCGGCGACGCCGATGCCCTCGCCAGGGCCGGGATCGAGCGGCAGCTGGCGGTTGGTGGGTTCATGGTTCCGGAGTTCGCCGCACGCGTCACGCCCGGCAACGTCGAGGCCGATCTCGGCGCGAGTGCAGGGGTCGACTGGGTGATCGAGGCCGTCTTCGAGGATCCCGGGGTGAAGCACGCCCTGTACCGCCGGCTCGAAGAAGTGCGGCGCCCGGGCACGCTGCTGTCATCGAACACCTCGGGGATCCCGGTCAGGGAGCTGGTGCGCGGCCACTCGGACGGGTTCGCACGCGACTTCACGATCACCCACTTCTTCAACCCGCCCCGGACCATGGAGCTGCTCGAGGTCGTCCCCGGCGAGCTGACCGACCCGGCGGTGCTCGGGCGGGTGACCGCGGTCGCCGACCGCCAGCTGGGCAAGGTGGTCCTCGGGTGCCGCGACACCCCGGGCTTCATCGCGAACCGTCTCGGCAGTCACTGGATGGCTGCTGCAGCGCTCGAGGCCTTCCGGGCCGGGCTGGACGTGGAGACAGCCGACGCGGTCATGTCGCGGCCCTTCGGGATCCCGCGCACCGGGGTGTTCGGGTTGTTCGACCTCGTCGGCATCAACCTGGTCCCGTTGCTCTGGCCGGTCCTGACCGACGCGCTGCCGGCATCGGACGCCTGCCACCGCTACGACCTCGGCGCCGACCCGGTCTTCGCCCACCTCCTGGCCAACGGCCTGGTCGGACGACACGGCCCCGGCGGCTTCTACCGGCGCCGGAACGCCGCTGGCGAGAAGGTCGACGAGGTACTCGACCTGGAGGTCCTCGACTACCGGCAGCGGCGGACCGTGGCTGACCCCGCGGCCGCGACAAAGGATCTGGCCACCATCCTCGACACCGACAGCCCGGGCGGCCGCTACGCCTGGGTCGTCTTCGCTGCCGTGCTCGACTACGCCTGCTCCATCGCGCCGGAGGTCGCCGAAGACGTCGAGGCTGTCGACGACGCGATGCGGCTCGGGTACGCCTGGGCGAAGGGTCCGTTCGCCCTCGCCGACACCGTGGGGGCAGCGGTGCTGGCGCAGCGGTACACCGCCTCCGGCCGGGAGGTTCCCCGACTGCTGGCGCGCGCAGCCGAGCTCGGCGGTTTCTACCCCGACCCCGACAGCGTCCTCGGCACGGACGGCTCGCCGCGACGGCGGCTCCGTCCGGAGGGCGTGATCACGGTCGCAGATGCCGAGCGCGCCAACGGCGTGCTGGCCGGGAACGCTTCCGCTGCGCTCGTCGACCTTGGTGACGGCATCGCGTGCCTGGCGCTGCGAACCAAGCTGAACACCTGCGACTCCGGCGTCATCGAGCTGGTCGAGCGGGCAACCGAGCTGGGCAGGTCGGGCGCGTTCCGCGCGCTCGTCATCGGCTCCGACCACCCCCGCGCGTTCTCTGCCGGCGCTGACCTCGGCGCCTTCGTCAGCCACCTCGACGCCGGCGACCTCGAGGGCCTGCGCGATTTCGCCAGGCGCGGCCAGGTGGCGTTCCGGGAGCTGCGCGAAGCTCCGTTCCCGGTGGTGGCTGCGGCCCGGGGCTTCGCACTGGGCGGCGGCAACGAGCTGATGCTGACCGCCGACCGGATCGTCGCCCACGCCGAGCTGAACGCCGGCTTCCCGGAACGGACGGTCGGGTTGATCCCCTGCTGGGGTGGGGTGACCGAGAGCCTTGCCCGCGCCGCCGAGGCCGGTGACCCGGATCCGGCAGCGGCGGCGTTCGCCGTGACGTCGGGCTGCGAGGTGAGCACGTCGGCCTGGCAGGCCGGAGCCTGGCACCTGCTCCGCGACACCGACGAGGTGGTCGCCTCCGCTCGCCGCGTACTGGCGGAGGCGAAGGCTGCGGCCCTGGAGCTCCTCGAAGCGCCGAGACCGGAACCTTCCGGCTCCTTGCCCCTGCACGATCCGGCCGCCGGCGAACTCGATGCCGGATGGGCGGCGGCTTCGGAGACCGACAAGGCGATAGTGAGCCGGCTGGCGGCACTGCTGACCGGCACCGGCCCGGGTGAGACGGCGACCGAGCAGGAACTGCTGGACGGCGAGATCGCTGCTGCGGTCGACCTGCTCGCGCTCCCGGCGAACCAGGCCCGGGTGCGGCACCTGCTCGCCACGAACCGGCCCCTGGCCAACTGAGGCTGCCGTGGCCCTCCCCGCTTCCCTCGTCGGACGCCTTCGGCTGCCGCTGGTCGCCGCCCCGATGTTCCTGGTCTCGGGGCCCGACCTTGTGGTCGCGGCCTGCCGCGCCGGCGTCCTGGGCACCTTCCCTGCCCTGAACCGGCGCACCACCGTCGGGCTGGACGAGTGGCTGGAAGGCATCGAAGGTTCGCTGCGCCCGGGTGATGCGCCCTACGGGGTGAACCTGATCGTGCACCGGACGAATCCGAGGGTCGCCGCCGACCTGGAGGTCATCGTCCGGCACCGGGTTCCGGTGGTGATCACCAGCCTCGGCGCAGCCGCCGAGGTGGTGGCGGCGGTGCACTCCTACGGTGGCGTGGTGTTCCACGACGTCACCAGCGCCCACCACGCCCGCAAGGCGGCTGACGCCGGGGTCGACGGCCTGATCCTCGTTGCCGCGGGGGCCGGGGGCCATGCCGGCTCGCTCAGCCCGTTCGCGCTGGTCGCCGAGGTGCGCTCCGCCTTCGGCGGCACCATCCTGCTAGCCGGCGCCATCTCGTCCGGAGCGGACGTCCTCGCCGCCCGGGCAATGGGCGCAGATCTCGCCTACCTCGGAACCCGGTTCATCGCGACCACCGAGTCACTGGCGAGCGCTGCCTACCGCGACCAGGCCGTCTCGGCCACTGCTGCCGACATCGTGTACACCCCCAGCGTCAGCACGATCCCGGCGAACTTCCTGCGGCCCAGCCTCGAGCGGGCCGGCCTGGAG
>CAYQXH010000079.1:0-10925 GCA_964421325.1 uncultured Propionibacteriaceae bacterium | reverse complement strand
GTCGAGTGTTCACTTTTCACCGGCGAAATCGTTCAGTTTTCGACCGGCGCCGACATATTCGTGCGCTACTGAGCTCGCGCAATGTCTCCAGCAATCCGAGCCGCAACGCGACTCCTCTCGTAACGAACTATCTGCCTTCACGCCCTCTGCGCCAGCACTTGGTAATCCGCTCGGCGCGCGGGTTCGCTACTAAGCATCGCAGTAGGCGCATCCGAGTATCGGGTTTCGTCAAGGTGTGCGGCGAACACCCGCAGATCGGCAGATCCGGTCGAAGCACGTGCAGATCCGGGATGCAAGCGGCGCGGCGCGATCAGCAACTCCCGCACGATCAGCAGGTCCCACCGATCGCCGACCGTGTCCAGTGCGATCGCGAGCCCGCAAGACCGCTGGTAGTCGCAAGACCCGACCGCCCGGGAGGGCTAGGTACGGCAGGTCGGTGAGCCGTCGGGCCGGACGGGGATGAACCCGCGCACCGCGACGTGGGTGGGTTCGACCTCGGCTTCGGTCACAGACAGGCAGTCCAGCCCCTTGGTTCTGGGTGTGAGTCGCGAGGTTCGGCTGGCGGGGAGCTCGATGCCGGCAGCGGTGGCTGACAGCACCGTCCAGGTGAGTTGGTGGTCGGTCACCGTCGGCTGAAGGCGCACGGTCACCGGGACCTCGCCGAACCTGGACTTGCGGGTCATGGTGATTTCGACCGCCTCGCCGAGGGTGACCTGGTCGGCCCTGGTGATGGCCGCCAGCGCCTCGGCGTCGAGCCGGGCCTCCACTGGCAGCGCTCCGGACACCAGCCCCCAGAGCACCGAACCGGCGGGACGGATGGTGGTGCCGACCGGTGCGCGGCTGGCCAGCTGCTGGGTGACGGTGGCGCTGGCGACTCCCTCGGCGCCGACGGTGAGGCCGGCCAGGGTGATGGCTCCGGTGGCCAAGAGGACGATGAGGCGGATCCGCGGTTTGGGCATTGGTGACTCCTATTCGTGACGGAGGGCGTCGATGGGGCGAAGCGATGCGGCTCGGGTCGCCGGGTAGATCCCGAAGAACAGTCCGACGGCGAGGGCGAAGCCGAAGGCGACCACAACCGAGCTGGGTGAGACGACGGCCCTGAAGCCGGAGATCTCGATCTGGGACAGCCCGATTCCCAGGGCCACGCCGGCCACGCCGCCCATGCCGGAGAGCAGGACCGCCTCGATGAGGAACTGCATCACGATCCCGGCCTTGTCGGCCCCGATCGCCTTGCGGATGCCGATCTCCCGGGTGCGTTCGGTGACGGTCACGAGCATGATGTTCATCACTCCGATGCCGCCCACCAGCAGGGAGATGGCCGCGATTGCGCCGAGCATGATCGTGAGCGTCCCGGTGATCGAACTGGCTGCACTGAGCATGCTGGCCGAGGTGGTGACGGTGAAGTCACGGCTACCGGCGCCGGTGTGGCGCCGGTGGTCCAGGATTGCCTCCACCTGGGCCCGGGCGGCTTCGACGTCGTCGGTGGACCTGGCCTGCACCGCGATACTGCTCAGGTCCGCATACCCGACCAGGTGATCCTGGGCGGCGCTGAGCGGTGCGATCAGGCGGTCGTCGGAGTCCCGGGCGCCGGTGGTCCCCTTCGCCTCGAGGATCCCGACCACGGTGAAGGGGGTGCCGTTGAGCCGGATCTGCTGGTCGATGATCCCGGACCCGTCCCCGCCGCCGAGCTCGCGGGCGATGGTGGGTCCGACGAGGACGACCCGGTTGTGGCCGGCGTCATCGGCCGAGGTGAATGTGCGGCCGAGGCTCACCGTGTCGTCGGCGATCGCAAGGTAGTCCGCGGTCGTGCCCATCGAGCTGGCCACGGTGTGCGACGCGGATCCGGTGCTGGCCACGACGGCGTTGATGCTGATCACCGGCGCGACGGCGACCACGTCGGGGGCTGCGTTCGGGTCGAGGATCGCCACAGCGTCGGCGAGGCTGAGGGTGGCCGGGCGGGTGAGCGTCCCGGTCGGGTTCGGCGCGGTGTCCTGGCTCGTCCTGATCCGTCCGAAGCCGGTCGTTGTGGTGGTGCCGGGGGTGACGGTGAGGGTGTTGGTGCCGAGGCTGGACAGGGTTGAGTTCACCGACTGGCTGGCGCCGTTCCCCGCGGCCACGAGCACGATCACCGAGGCGACGCCGATCAGCACTCCCAGCATGGTGAGGGCTGAGCGGACCTTGTTGGCGGTCACGCCACGCCAGGCGAACCGCAGGCTCTCCGACAGCATCTACGAGGCCTTCGTTCGGGGGCGCAGCCGCGGCGGGGGGCCGTCCAGGGGAGCCTGACGGAGGTCGGAGGCGATCCGGCCGTCGCGCATCCGCAGCACTCGCTTGGCCCGCTCGGCCACCTCGTCCTCGTGGGTGATGACGACCAGCGTTCGGCCCTCGTTCGACAGTTGGTCGAAGAGGTCTAGGACGTCTGCGGTGCTGGTTGAGTCCAGGGCTCCGGTCGGCTCGTCGGCGAGCAGCATCACCGGTGAGCCGACGATCGCCCGGGCGATCGCCACCCGCTGCTGCTGCCCACCGGAGAGCTGGGCCGGGGTGTGCGCCAGTCGCTTCTCGAGCCCGACCCTGGCCAGGGCCGCCACCGCCCGCCGGCGACGCTCGCCACCCCTGACCCCGGCGTACGCCAGCGGCAGTTCGACGTTCTCCAGCGCCGAGGTGCGCGCGATCAGGTTGAAGTTCTGGAAGACGAACCCGATCTTCCGGTTGCGGATCCGGGACAGCTCGCGGTCGGGGAGGGTTGCGACGTCGATCCCGTCGAGCCGGTAGGTGCCGCTGGTGGGGGAGTCCAGGCACCCGATGATGTTCATCATGGTGGACTTCCCGGAGCCGGAAGCGCCCATGATGGCGACGTAGTCGCCCAGCTCGACCTGGAGGTCGACCTGGTCCACGGCGCGCACTTCGGTCTCTCCCCGGCCGTAGAGCTTGGTCAGTGCGGCCACTGCGATCACCGGTTTCGTCATCGACCTGCCTCCGGGGTCTCGGTGGCGTCGAGCTGGACCACATCGCCCTCGGCCAGGCCGGTGAGGATCTCGGTGCTGGTCGCTGTGACCAGGCCGGTGGTGACGCCGACCCTGGTGCGGCCCTGCCCCTGCACGAGCACGACCCACGCATCGCCGTCAGTCGTCCCGACGGCGCTCGGCGGCAGGCTCAGGGCGTCCTCTGCGGTCCGGGTGGTGATCGTGACGGTGGCGGTCTGGCCGGTCCGGACCGTCCCGGCGTCGGCCGGCAGGGAGATGACCGCCAGGTACTGCACGACGTTGTTGGTCACGGTGCTGGCCGGGTCGATGGCCACCACAGTCCCGCTGAACGTCTCCCCGGAAGCCGGCAGCTCGATGCTTGCCGTCCGGCCCAGCGCCAGGCGGGCGGCGTCGGCCTCGGCGATCATCGCCTCGATGCTCAGCCTGGAGGGGTCGACGACGGTGACCAGGCCGGCGCGGCTGCCGGTCGCGCTGGGGCTGCTGGAGGGCTGGCCGACGACGGCGGACACCGTGGAGACCAGACCGTCGAAGGGTGCCCGGAGGACGGTGTTCGCGAGGGCGGTCTCAGCCTGGTCAACGGCGACCTGGGCCGCCTCGACCTGGGCTCTCGCCGCGTCCACGGTGCCGGCCCGCGGGCCCTGCTGCGCGACCTTGGCCGCAGCCTTCTGCTGCGTCAGGGCCCTGGCCGCGGCGTCCCTGGCACCCTGCTGGACGGTCACGGCCTGGTCGGCATCGAGGACGGCGGCGTCCCGGGTGCGTTCGGCCGCGGCGAGGGCGGCCTGGGCTGCGGGAATGGCCGCCTGGGTGGCGGCCAGCCGGGCCTGGACCTCGGCGATGTCGGCCGTGAGCCTGGCCACCTCGACCGGGTCGGTGGTGGCGGCCAGTTCGGCCTCGAGACCGGCCAGGGTCGCCCGGTCAGCGGCGAGGTCGTGCTCGAGGGCTGCCAACTCGTCGGCGGCGTCCTCGACCAGGGCTGACTGTTGTTCGACCACCAGCTTCTTGCGGGACTCCGCGGCGGACAGTGCCCGCTCGGCATTGGTGAGGTTCTGCTCGGCGGCTGCGACGGCCGCGTCGTCGGCCTCCAGCTCCGCTCCGGTGCGTCCCTGGCTGGCTGTGGCCAGCGCCGCTTCGGCTGCGGCCAGGCCCGCCCGGGCGGCGTCGAGCTGCTGGCGCGCGGCGGTGTCATCCACCTCGACCAGCGGGTCGCCCTGGGTGACCGCCTGGCCCGTTCGCACCCGGACCTTCTCGACGATGCCGCCCGCGCCCGGCATCGCCAGCTCGGAAGTGATCCCGCTCACCACGTTGCCCGAAGCCGAGACCGTCTCGGCCAGGTCGGCACGGGTGACGGTGGTGGTGGCGGGCATCGGGGTGGAGCTGCCGGCCCGGGCAACCAGGGCAGCGCTCCCACCAACAGCGATCACCAGCGCGCCGAGCCCTGCACCCAGCATTGTTCGTTTCCTCACCAGAGTCCTCCTGTACGGGTAGGCCACCACTGTCGCGACCCGAGTTGCGAGGAGCCGGACAGGATGATGAGAGTTCGGTGACAGGCGGGGTGTTCTCACCAAACTGACATCCGGGCTCGCCATGCTGTCGCCATGGCGGAATCCCCAGCGCGCGTGCTCGTCGTCGACGACGAGCCTGCGATCGTCGAGATGCTCTCGATGAGCCTTCGCTTCGTCGGCTACGAAGTGGTCACAGCCCTGACCGGCGCCGACGCCGTGCTGGCCGTCGCGGCCGGGACGCCCGATCTGGTGATCCTGGACGTGATGCTTCCTGATGTCACCGGATTCGACCTGCTCCGCCAGCTCCGGGCCAGCGCGCCCGTGCCGGTGATCTTCCTCACCGCCAGGGACTCCGTCGACGACCGGGTGCGTGGACTCACGCTGGGCGGCGACGACTACATCACCAAGCCGTTCAGCCTCGAGGAGGTCATCGCGCGGGTTGCGGCGGTGGTCCGACGCTCCCGGTTGACCCGGGGGACCCCGGTCGAACCCGACCTGCTCAGCTACGCCGACCTGACCATGGACGAGGAGGGTCATGAGGTCTGGCGTCAGGGTCAGACGATCCAGCTCTCACCGACCGAGTTCGCGCTGCTGCGCTACCTGCTCCGCAACTCCGGGCGGGTCCTGTCGCGGGCCCAGATCCTGGAGCGGGTCTGGCACTACGACTTCAGCGGCGACGCAGCGGTCGTCGACTCCTACATCCGGTACCTCCGCAAGAAGGTCGACGTCTTCGATCCGCCCCTGATCGAGACGGTGCGCGGAATCGGGTACAGCCCGCGCCTGCCGAGGCACCTGCGATGAGGAGGCTCTCGCTGCGGCGGCGCCTCGTGCTCGGGATGATCGCGGTGATGGCCATCGGGTTGCTCGCCGCCGACGTTGCCGGACTGCTGCTCTTCCGGTCCTTCCAGATCGACCGGGTGGACGAGACGCTCCTGCTCCCGTTCCGCGACCGGGACTCGCCACAGGTGCTGGAACGACTCGCGGCCGGCTGCGACGCCGACAAGGTGGCCGGGGGGCTCCGACTCCCGTCCAGCTACGCGATCGTGATCCTGGACGAGCACGGCCGGCAGCGCTGTTCGATTCCCGAGGCGGACACCTCGACGGCGGCCAACCCCCGCCACCCGATCCTGGTGTTCACGCCGGACGAGTTGACGGCCCTGGCCGACGGCCAGCGGATCGTGGGTGTCCGGGACAGTCAGGGCCGCGACCCGTGGCGGGTCCGGGTCACCACCGTGACCGGTGGCTATGCCGTGCTGGCAGCATCCACGGCAGAGGTCAACGACACCGTCGCCCGCCTGACCCTGGTCTCACTGGGTGTCGGCCTGATCACGGTGACGCTGGCCGGTATCGCCGGCGCCGGACTGGTCCGCCTCGCCCTGCGCCCGCTCACCGAGATGGAGGCCACCGCCGGCGCCATCGCGACCGGTGACCTTGGTCGCCGGGTACCCGGGGAGGATCCCGGCACCGAGGTCGGCAGGCTGGCGACCTCGCTGAACGCGATGCTTGCCCAGATCGAGGGGGCGTTCGCCGCACGGGACGAGACCGAGGATCGGCTTCGCCGATTCGTCGCCGACGCCAGCCATGAGCTGCGCACCCCCCTAACCACCATCCGCGGCAACGCCGAGCTGGTCCGCCAGGGTGCTGTGCACACCCCGGCCGGGGTGGCGGCCACCATCGAGCGCATCGAGGCGGAGTCGATCCGGCTGGGCCGGCTGGTCGACGACCTGCTCGCGTTGGCCAGGCTCGACGAGGCCGCCCAGCTCCGGCTGCAGCAGGTCGACCTGCTGGCCGTCGTGGCCGAGGCCGTTGCCGACGCCAAGGTCCGCGCGCCGGAGCGGGTGGTGAGGATCCAGCACCTGGTCGACAACCCATGGTCCGACCTGCCGCCGGTGGTGCAGGGCGAGGAGACCCTGCTGCGCCAGGTGCTCACCAACCTGCTCGGCAACGCGCTGCGCCACACCCCTGCCGACACCGAGATCGAGGTCACCCTGGGCGTCCGCGGCGACCAGGTGGTGGTCAGCGTCGTCGACCACGGCCCGGGCCTCGACACGGCCAACGAGGAACGGGTCTTCGAGCGGTTCTTCCGGGAGGAGGCCGGGCGCAGCCGAACCCGGGGCGGCGGCTCGGGCCTGGGACTTGCCATCGCCGCCTCGACGGCGGCGCGGCACGGTGGCACCTTGCGCTACCGGCCGACCCCCGGTGGTGGCGCCACCTTCGTCCTAACCCTCCCCACCCTGTGACCCGGCCTTGACCGGGGTCACGGCTGGGTCGCGGCCGGATGGCTGATCCCCACGCGGGCCTCCCGACCTGGTCACGAAGGCCAGTTGGGCCTCCAGCCGCCACCTCGGGTCGTCCAGGTCGTCGCCGAGGAGTTCCCGGAGCTGGTTCACCCGGTAGGCCACCGTCTGGGGATGAATCCCGAGCGCGGCTGCTATCGCCGAGCGCTGCCCCCAGTGGTTCAGCCAGGCCTCCAGCGTCGCCGACAGCCGATCCCGCTGCGCCGCCTTGAGCGAGTCCAGCGGCGCCAGGGCGCTCTCGCTGATGGTTGCCGCAACGTCGGGAGCCGCTCGGGTCAGCAGCTCCGGCAGCCAGTCCGCGGCCCACAGGGCGCGGCTGCCGGTGCCATCGGGCAGGAGGTGGGCTGCGGCCCAGGACCGTCGTGCCTGCAGGAGCGGGACGGTCGGGCCCACCTTCAGCGCCGGGGTCGCGGGCCGGACCTGTGCCACCAGCTCGACCAGGCGATCGACGGCGGCGGAGACGCCCACGTCCGCCGACAGCACAGCCACCGCAGCCCCGTCCCGTTCGACGACGAACCCGGGACTCACCACGCTGCGCAGGTCGGAGAGCAACTCCGACGGTGCCAGCACCACGGCGAGCGAATCCGGGACCCGCCAGCCGACCTGGGCGCCCACGGCCCGCAGCCCGTCCTCGTCCCCGTCCAGAAGCGCCTCCAGCAACCGGCGCAGGCGCCGGTCCCGCTCGCCGGCATGGGTCGCGACCTCGTTGGCGTAGCCTTCGGCGCTCTCGCCCTGGAGGGCGTCGACGAGCGCGAAGACCGCCTCGCCGAGCGCCACCTGGGCCGCAGGCGAGGCGTCCAGCTCCGCCAGTGCCCCGGCAACCTCGGTGTACAGGACCCGGGTGCCGATCCGGAAGGCCGCCAGGAGGTCCTCCAGGCCGCGCCCCTCCCGGGCCTCACCGGCACCCAGGTCACGGAACAGGGAGCGATCGGGCTCGGTGAAGGTGGGGGCATCGGTCCCGATCAGCGCGACGAACCGCGCGACCACGGCCCCGGTCGCCGCCACCAGGTCAGCCCGCACCTTTGGGCTGGCCATCCGCGCCGTCCAGGCCCGCTCGGCGTCGATCAGTTCAAGTACCTCGGCCTGAATCCGCTCGACCTGCGGTGCCATCGCCACCGCGAGCTGCTCCGGAAGCCTTGCCCACGGCGCCGATCCCGCCCCAGTTATCACGTCGGAATAATACGGCGAACCTGGATTCGTGGCGAGGGCTAGAGAACTAGCAGCCAATGATGATGAAGAATGGCAGCATGGAGTACAGCGCGAGTCGTGAGCATGTCGTGAGCATGTGCCGCACCATGTTGGAGCAGGGCTTCCTGAAAGCAACCGAGGGCAACGTCTCGGTACGCGTGCCCGGTCGGCAGCTCTACGCGGTCACGCCGAGCAACTACGGCTACGAGAAGATGCGGCCCGAGGACATCTGCGTGCTGGACTTCGCCGGCTCGGTCGTGAAGGTCGAAGGCTGCTCCCAGCTCGCGCCGTCGGTGGAGGCCGGCATGCACGCGACGATCTACCGGGAGCGTCCGGACGTCAACGCGATCGTCCACACCCACCAGCCGTTCGCTTCGGCCCTGGCCTACCTGCGGCGTCCGATCCCGGCCCTGTCCGACGAACAGAGCCGCTTCCTCGGGGGAGAGGTGCCGATCGTCGACTACGCCCCGGCCGGCACCGGCTTCCTTGCCAGGAACATGGCCAGGAAGCTGCACTCCGGCGGCAACGCCTTCATCCTGGCCAACCACGGGGTCGTCGTGCTCGGCACCGACCCCGAGCGGGCCGTATTCGCCATGGGCCTGCTGGAGAAGGTCTCGATCGCCTACCTGATGGCCCTGGTGACCGAGCCGGGCAAGATCTACACGGTGCCTGCGGCGATCCGCGAGATCGCCATCGGCAAGCTCCGCTCCGAGCAGAAGCGGATCGGGGCCCGGGTCACCGCCTCGGTCCCGGTGGAGCGGGTGACCGACGACTCCCTGCCGAGCGCGGACGCGTTCGCGGCACAGTTCGCGGCAGCCCCGACGGCGGCGGCTCCGGCCGAACCGGCGACCGTTCCCGGAGCGGACGCCGCCCGCCTCGGCTACGCCATCTCCACCTACCCGGACGTTGCCGACGTCTACCGCCGGCTGTACGCGCTGGTCGACCAGCCCGTCCGTGGCCCGCGCCACGACGCGATGCTGGGAGTGCTCGACTACTTCGAGACCAGGTGCGTGCGCAGCAAGGAGGTCACCACCCGGGCCAAGAAGCTGATTCCCGGCGGCGTCCAGCACAACCTGGCGTTCAACTACCCCTTCCCGCTCGCGATCGGCAAGGCGGAGGGCGCCCACCTGACCGACCTGGACGGCAACACCTACATCGACTTCCTGCAGGCCGGCGGCCCGACGATCCTCGGCAGCAACTACGCCCCGGTGCGCGACCGGGTGAACGAGGCGCTGCTCGAGTGCGGCCCGGTCACCGGGTTGTTCCACGAGTACGAGCTCAAGCTGGCCGAGCTGGTCAACCACTACCTGCCCAGCATCGAGGTCTACCGGGCGCTGGGCTCCGGCACCGAAGCCGTGATGGCAGCGGTGCGCGGCGCCCGTGCCTTCTCCGGCAAACCGATGGTGATCAAGATGGGCGGGGCCTACCACGGCTGGTCCGACACGATGGTGGTCGGACTGCGCGTGCCCGGCACCTGGCGGATGAACGCCAAGGGCATCCCGCTCGGCGCCACCGCCGACACCCGGGAGGTCTTCCCCGAGTCGCTGCGGGAACTCAAGCGCAAGCTGATCGAGAACCGGGCCCGCGGCGGCACGGCGGCTGTCATCGTCGAGCCGGTGGGTCCAGAGAGCGGCACCCGTCCGGTCCCGGAGGACTACAACCAGAAGATCCGCGAGCTCTGCGACGATTTCGGTGCGCTGCTGATCTTCGACGAGGTGGTCACCGGCTTCCGCCTCGGGATGGGCGGTGCCCAGGGCTACTTCAACGTGAAGCCCGACCTGACCGTGCTCGGCAAGGCCGTTTCCGGCGGTTACCCGATGGCCGGCGGGGTCGGCGGCCGGGCCGACATCATGGCCGTCTTCGGCTCGGGGCTGGACGGCAAGGCCGGAGCCCACGTGCAGGTCGGCGGAACCCTTTCGGCCAACCCGCTGTCGTGCGCAGCCGGGGTCTTCGCGATCGAGGAGATGGCACGGACCAACGCCCCGGTGATCGCCGGCCTCGCCGGGGATCGGCTCACCACGGGACTGAGCCGTTTGATCGCCAAGTACGGACTGCCGTACGTTGCCTACAACCAGGGCTCGATCGTGCATCTCGAATCCACGGGCGTCCTGATGCTCTCGATGCGGAATCCGGCCAAGTTGCTGAAGGAGAACCCAGTGCGCAAGCGGGTGATGGAGCAGATGGGCGCGGTCTACGCCGCCCACGGCCTCATCACCCTCGCCGGTTCGCGGCTGTACACCTCGATGGCATGCACCGACGCGGTCATCGACGACGCCCTGGAGCGCTTCGACGCATCCTTCGCACTGGTCGAGGGAGTCTGACCGATGTTCGCCGCTCATCTCCGGTCGAGCCGCTGATGAGCGCCGTTCCACCACAGGTCCTGGCTGCCGACCTCGGTACGTCCGGCATGAAGCTGGCCCTGGTCGGCCACGACGGCCAGGTCGTCGGGTGGGAGAGCGAGCCGGTGGAGCTGCTGATCCTGCCCGGGGGCGGCGCTGAACAGGTACCGCAGCACTGGTGGGACGCGTTCGGCCGCTGCGCGGCACGGCTGGCAGCCCGCCACCCGGCCCATTTCAAGGCCGTCACCACTGTGTGCTGCTCGACCCAGGGGGAGGGCACGATCCCGGTGAGCGCGGCCGGCGAGGCCCTCACCAACTGCATCCTCTGGATGGACATGCGGGGTGCGCCGAACCTGCGGCGCCAGTTCGGCGGACGCCCGGCGATCAACGGCCTCTCCGCCGCCAGGCACGCCCGCTGGATCCGGATGACCGGCGGGGCCCCGTCGCCGACTGGGAAGGATCCGGCAGCGCACATGCTCTGGGTTCGCGACGAGCTGCCCGAGGTCTACCAGCGCACCGCCACCTTCCTGAACGTCCTGGACTACCTCAACCTTCGGCTGACCGGGCGCACGGTCGCCACCGTCGACTCCATCCTGACCAGCTGGGTGACCGACA
>CAYQXH010000078.1:0-10952 GCA_964421325.1 uncultured Propionibacteriaceae bacterium | reverse complement strand
CGTGGCCGAGGTGCTCGCGGGGTGAGGGCCGCCGTCCTCGGTTCGCCGGTCGCACACTCGCTGTCGCCCGTGCTGCACGCGGCCGGGTACGCCGAGCTGGGGTTGGCCGACTGGTCCTATGACCGGTTCGAGCTGGTGGCGGCCGAGCTGCCAGGTTTCGTCGCCGGCCTCGGCGCGGACTGGCGGGGGCTCAGCCTCACCATGCCGCTGAAGGAGGCCTGCCTCGAGGTGGCGTCCGAGGTGAACCCCCTGGCCGGGCTGGCCGGCGCCGGGAACACCCTCGTCCGGCTGCCGGGAGGCGGTTGGCGCGCGGACAACACCGACGTCGGCGGGCTCGTCGATGCGCTCACGCCGGCCTGGCTGCCGGGCTGGACTTCTGCGGCGATCCTCGGCGCCGGTGCCACGGCCCGGTCGGCTGCCCTGGCGCTGAGCCGACTCGGGGTGACTGTTGCCCGGGTGTACGCGCGGAACGAGGCCCGGGCCGGGGTCTTCCTGGCGTGGGCGGCGACCGCAGCACCGGGACTCGCCATCACCGCCGCGCCCATCCAGCGGTGGCCGGCCGGCGACGAGCCGGTGGTGATCTCGACCCTGCCCGGTGGGGCTGCCGACGGCTTCACCCTGCCGGGGCCGCGGGACGGCCTGCTGTTCGACGCCGTCTACGCCGGCTGGCCGACGCCGTTGGCCGGCGCGGCTGCGGCCGCGGGCATGACCGTCGTCGGCGGCCTGGACCTGCTCGTCCACCAGGCCGCCCGGCAGTTCACCCTGTTCACCGGCCGGCCCGCGCCGGTCGCCGCCATGTTCGCCGCCGGCCGAGCTGCCCTTGGCGGTGGCCGATGATCGTCCTGATCGGCTTCATGGGTGCTGGCAAGACCACCGTCGGGCGCATCCTGGCCAAGGAGCTCCTGATGCCCTTCATCGACTCCGACCAGGTCATCGAGGACACCGAGGGGCTCTCGGTAGCCGACATCTTCGAGGGCTATGGGGAGGCGGGCTTCCGTCGGGTGGAGGCCGCGACCATCCTCAAGCTGCTGGCCGGTCCGGAGGTGGTGCTCGCGCTGGGCGGCGGTGCGCTCGGCAGCGCACAGGTGCGCCAGGCCCTCGCCGGTCACCGGGTGGTGCTGCTGGACGTCGCCCTCACCGAGGCCCTGGAGCGGGTCGCGTCCGACCCGGCCCGGCCGATGCTGCACAAGCCCAACCTGTCCGACCTCTACGACAGCCGCCAGCACGCCTACCGGGAGGCCGCCGAGGTGGTGGTCTCGGTCAGCGGCCGCCCGCCGCGGGAGGTTGCAGCGGACGTGCTGACCGCCCTCGGCGAGGATGGCATGGGAGAGTAGTCGGCATGGACGTTCTGGTCATCAACGGGCCCAATCTGAACACCCTCGGCCTCCGGGAGCCGGACATCTACGGCTCCACGACCCTTGCAGAGATCGAGGCGGGGCTGGTGGCGCAGGGCGCCGCCGCCGGGCTGGAGGTCGACACCTTCCAGAGCAACCACGAGGGCGCCATCATCGACCGGCTGCACGCTGCGCGCACCGACGGCACCCGGTTCATCCTCATCAACCCCGGGGCGTTCACCCACACGTCGGTGGCGATCCGGGACGCGTTCGCCGCCGTGGACATCCCGTTCTGCGAGGTGCACATCTCCAACGTCCACGCCCGGGAGGAGTTCCGTCGGCACTCCTACCTTGCCGACCTCGCGGTCGGGGTGCTGGCCGGGTTCGGCCCCCGTGGGTACCTCATGGCCATGGACTATGTGATCTCCCGGCTGGTAGGCAGGTGACATGAAGCTCACCCACCTTGGCCATTCCGCCGTGCTCGTCGAGACCTCCGGCATCCGCGTCCTGATCGATCCGGGGAACTTCTCCGACGCCTGGCACGACCTGGTCGACCTGGACGCGATCCTGGTCACCCACCTGCATCCCGACCACATCGACCCGGCCAACGTCCCGGCCCTGCTGGCGGCGAACCCGCAGGCGCGGGTCCTGGTGGAGCCGCAGGTCATCGAGACCGTCAAGCTCGACCGGGCCGAGCCCATCGCAGCCGACACGAGCGTCGAGCTCGACGGCCTCACCATCGCTGCCGTCGGTGGGCTGCACGCCGTGATCCACCGTGACATCCCCCGGATCGGCAATGTCGGTCTGGTGTTCAGCGCCGAGGGCGAGCCGACCTTCTTCCATCCCGGCGACAGCCTGGCGACGGTGCCGTCCGGGGTGGACGTGCTCGCCGTGCCTGCGTACGGGCCGTGGGCGGCGATGAAGGAGACCGTCGACTTCGCTCGCGAGGTGGGTGCGACCGAGGGGTTCGCCATCCACGACGGGCTGTTGAACGAGCGCGGCTGGTCCCTGGTGTTCAACCGGGTCAGCGAGATGACGCCGTGCAAGCTGATCGACCTTCGCGGGCAGGGCGCGTGGACGCCGGCCTGAGCGGTTGATCAGACCAGGATCAGGGTGATCGTCGAACCCTTCGGGGCCTGCTGACCCTCACCGGGGTTGGTGCCCCAGGCCGTGTCGCCGAAGAAGTTCTTCTCGACCTTCACCTTGAAGCCGGCTTCCTCGAGCTTCTTCTTGGCTGCGTCGCCGTCAAGGCCGCGGACGCCTGGGATGACGATCATCTCCGGACCCTTGGACACGGTGAAGGTGATGGTCTCCCCCCGGGCCAGCGAGCCGCTCTTGGGATCGGAGGAGATCACGTTGCCGGCAACGATCTTGTCGTGGAACTTGTCCTCGGCGCGCTGGACGACCAGCCCGGCATTATTGAAGTAGGCCTCGGCCTCGGTGAACGGCTTGTTCCGGAAACTGGTGATCTTCACCGGTGGCGGGCCCTTTGACACGTTCAGGTTGACCACGGTGCCGGGCTTGACCATCTTGCCGGGTTCGATCGAGCCGCTGACCACCGTGCCGATGGCGATGCTCTCGCTGTAGATCTCGATCTGCTTGCCGGCCTTGAGGTTGGCGGCTTCGAGGGCCTGGGTGGCCTGCTCGGGGCTGCGGCCGACGAGAGAGGGCACCGGATAGCGCTCGGGGCCCTTGGAGAGGAAGGCCGTCACGGTGCCGCCGCGCAGCACCCGGTCACCGTTGGCCGGATCGGTCCGGATGATCTGGCCGCTCGGGACGGTCTCGCTGAAGTCCTCGCCCCAGGCCAGGGTCAGGCCGTTCTTGGTCGCCAGCTTCGCTGCCTCGGTCTGGCTCATGTTGGTGAAGTCGGGGGTGGTGGTGAACTGACCTGCCACCAGGTACCAGGCGCCGACCCCGAGCACGGCGGTCACCAGGAGCAGCACCAGCAGCGAGATCCCGCCGCTGCGACGCTTTCGCGCCCGGCGCTGCTGCAGGGGCCCGGCCGCCGGGGACGGCAGGTTCTGGGGCACGTCGTCGTAGTAGGGCATGCCGTCGGCTGCGCCCGGGTGGTTGGGGCTGATCGGCGTGGACGGGGTGAAGCGCAGGGTTGCCGTCCGCTGGACCTCGCCACCGGCTGCGCTGAGTGCCGGCACGTGCTCGGTCACCTGGCTGGACGGGTCGAGGGAGGTTTCCCGCATCCGGGCGGTGAGCAGCGGGTCGTCCATCACGCCGTGGCCGATCGCGTCCCTGGCCTGGCGCAGGTGGTCGAGCAGCACCTTGGCGTCCGCCGGGCGGTTGTCGGGCTGCCGGGCCGCTGCCGACATCACGAGAGCGTCCAGGAACGCCGGGACGCCGGAGCGGGTGTCCCGCCACTGTGCCGGGGCGCTGGCCGACGGCGCGGTGATCTCGTTGTGGACGTGGCTGTAGGCGACCTGGATCGGGGTCTCGCCGGTGTGCGGCTTGCGTCCGGTGAGCATCTCGAACAGCAGCACGCCGAGGGCGTAGACGTCGCAGCGGGTATCGGCGTGACCGTGGGTGACCAGTTCGGGGGCGATGTAGGAGACGGTGCCGATGAGCATGCCGTTGGCCGTGGCGGTGTGGGCAGTGACTGCCCTGGCAAGGCCGAAGTCGGCGACCTTGATCTGGCCCCGGGTCGAGATCAGCACGTTCTCCGGCTTCAGGTCGCGATGGATGATGCCGGCCTCGTGGGCGGCAGCGACGGCAGCCGTCACCGGCACCAGCAGGTCGAGGGCGCGCTGTGGCTCCATGGGGGCCTCGCGGCTGATCAGGTTCCGCAGGGTCGAACCCTCGACGTACTCCATCACCATGTAGGGACGGCCGTTGTCGGTGCCCTGGTCGAAGACGGAGACCACGTTCGGGTGGGACAGCCGGGCCGCCGCTCGGGCCTCGCGATCGAAGCGACTCACGAAGTCCTGGTCGCTGCCGAGGTTGTCGTGCATCACCTTGACGGCGACGGTTCGAGTGAGGCGACGGTCGGTGGCGAGGTAGACGGTGGCCATTCCGCCGCGGGCGAGCTTGCGGAGAATTTCGTAGCGACCGTCCAGCAAGTGACCCACTAGGGGATCGCTGTTGCTCATGGTCGTCACTGTGTGGCTCCGGACAGGGTCGGGGAAGTAGGCCGTCCAGACCTAGGGGCGATTCTATGAGGGGTTCCCAAGTTCGGTCCTTCGACCCGCCGACCGCAATAGGGTGTGCTGATGACCGCACTCCTCGGCCTGGCCACCCGTCTAGGGCTCGCCCGCCTCATGCTGATCACCGGAACGCGCTCCGAAGTTGGCGATCTGGCCGAGTTCATCGACGCCGGTTTCGCCGGTGGGGTCGACGTGGTGCAGCTCCGGGACCCGGACGCCGACCCCGACACCCTGCTGGTAGCGCTGCGGGTGCTGCGCGACGTCGGGTACCGCTACCAGGGGCTGGTCAGCGTCTACGAGTCCGGGCCGCTGGCGGAGAAGTTCCAGGCTGACCTGCTGCACCTGTCCGAGCGTGGCGAGAAGGCCGCCGCCGCGCGTGGCCACCTCCACAAGTGGGGACTCATCGGCCGGTCCTGCCATTCTGAGGCGCAGATCGAGTTGGCGGTGGCCGACCCGGACGTCAACTACCTGACGGTCGGCCCGGTGTACGGGGGGCTGCCGGTCGGCGACGCCGGCCTCGGCCTGATCCAGCATGCAGCGAAGGTGGCGCCGCCGAGTGATCCGAAGTCAAAGCCGTGGTTCGCGGTCGGTGGGATCACCGCAGCGAATCTGGACGAGGTGATCGCAGCCGGGGCGCGCCGGATCGCCGTCTCCCGGGCAATCACAGATGCCGACGATCCGGAGGCTGCCGCCATGGCGTTGAAGGACCGGTTGCGGCACGTCTGGAACGAGGACCCGGCCATGCAGGGACTCACCCTGAAGCTGTTCCAGAACTGAGGGGCACCGCCGACTAGAACGGCGGCGGGTCGTGGGCGGTCAGCCCGAGCGGGAACGTCCGGCCGTCGCCGCTGTTCCAGTAGTCCATGCCCAACGGACTCCGCCAGAGGTAGCGGCCGGGCAGCAGCTGCTCCACCTCCCAGCCGCCGTGGGTTTTCGCTCGATGCTGGCGCCGGGTCAGAGGACCGAGGTTGTCGACGCGCGTCTGGCCCGGCTCGCCGTCGCGGTGGCGGTACGGCTCGGTGTGGTCGAGGTCGAGACCCCTGCTCGGGCAGGAACCGAATGCGAAGACGTCGGTCGGGTGGCGAAGGATCACCGCCCGACGCATGGGCGCCGGGATCTCGTAGGAGTCGACCGGGGTGACTCCGCCCGGGTCGAACACCGGGAGCACCCTCACCCGGGTGCCCTTGAGAAGCCGGCGCAGTTGCTTGATCGGTACCGGGCCGATCCCTTCGACCCTGGCCACGCCGCGACCCTTGCGCACCGCCTGGTCACTGACGTGCAGGAAGAGCGTGGCGCGGGGCAGCAGCCGTTGTGGATTGATGGTCGGGGGAGCAGGGATGGTGGTGGGGGGAGCGGGGATGGTGGTCGGGGGAGCGGGGTCTGCCTGGGCGGAGCCGGAACTGGTCCGGCGCTGCGCCTCCCGCTGAAGGAGCGAGACGGCAAGTAGCGGGTTGGCCAGGATGGCCAGCGCGGAGGCTCGTCGGTTCTGGCGATCGTCGGTGTCGCCGTTCGCCTTGAGGATGGCGGCCATCCGGTTGAGGGCCAGGTCGAACTGCCGGCCATCTGCGCTGTTCACCCTGCCTTCCAGCCAGCTGACGCCGTCGGGCTGGGAGTGCAGCCGCACCCACCGGCTGCGTCGTTGGGTCTCGGCCCGCTCCTCTGCCCCCCGTGGGTCAACGGCGACGATCAGGCCCTCGAGCAACCTGAGGGCGCGACCGAAGGAGAGACCGGCCAAGGTGGGGGACAGCTCGCGGTCGAGTTCGAGGGCGGCCCGGAGACCCAGGCCGACCCCCGACACTCGGGCGACGATCCTGCGCGCCTGCCACAGCTGCACCGAACCCTGTCGCACCAGCTGCCAGAGCAGGGGGTGGCGGTACTCCAGATCGAGCAGGTCGGAGATCAACAGGGTGATCGTCTGTTGGCTGACGCCCAGCGCTGCCGACAACTCCAGCGGGACGAACTCGTTCAGCTTCGGACCGCCCTCTGCGGCGAGCTCAACCAGGCGCCCACGCCCGGGCATGGGGTTCTCGGGCAGGTCGCGGTGGTAGTTCTGCACGATGTGCAGGATCGCGATCGCCTCCTGCACCTCGGCAGCCTGCCGGGTTGCGCGCGCGTCGAGGAGCACCTCGAGAGCGTCCCGCAGCGGGACCTCCTGCAGATCACGAACCTCGAACATGTGTTCCATTTTAGGCAACCCCACTGACAATCGATCCCGTCCGATCCGCCCCTGTGGGCAACTGCACGACTATTACCGAAAGTCTGTGGATAACCCCGATCGGGCCTTTTTCGAATGCCTAGTTGTGTGTCAGACTCCTGCCCACCCCAGGAGGTGCCATGCCGATTCTGTCAGGGCGACTCGCTTCGATAGTGGTGCTCGCCTGCCTTCTGGCCGGTTGCCAGCCGGCCGCTCCGGTGCCGACGCCGGTGCCCAGCTATCGGTGCACCCCGGAGGCCGGGGGACCCGAGTTCGACTGCACCCAGCACCAGTACGACGACATGGTGGCCAAGGACAAGCTCTACGCCGAGGCAGAGGCTGTGTACCGGAAGTTCTTCGCCGAGGACGTTCGGATCTTCCGTGCGGGGGGCATCACTGAGCCGACTCAGGTTCTCCTAGAGACAACAACTGGTGCATTCCTGAAGGACTCGATGGCCCTGTATCTCTCCCTCAAGGCCGACTCGAGGAGGCTCGTGGGTGGGGAGATCAGGCTCACCTACTTGGGCAGGAAGCCTGGGGTGATGAAGGAAGCGTCCGTCGTGGCATTGGTGGCCTGCGTTGATGCGAGAACGACGGAGGTCCGTGAGAAGGGGAAACGGGTTTCACAGGGGCAACTCGTTGAGGATCTGCTCTACTTCGGTCTTTTCGACGGGCAGCTCAAGATTCAGGGCGCTGATGGGCAGAGGGAGGGCAAGTGCGACGGATCCTGAGTGTCCTAGTTGTGTTTGTGTGTCTTCTTGCGACGAACGTGAGCGTCGCCAGCGCGGATGGTGCGGGCGCGGGTGACGTGGACGTGAAGGGCCAGGAGGGTCGCTACCAAGGCCGTCTGGATATCTCCAGGAAGCGGAACCAGGATCATCAGCAGCGCCACAGGGCGCCGGACAAGGTGATTCGAAACGTGCACAGGCCCGAGCCCAAGCTCTCCAAGACCGAGCTGGCCGCCATCGAGGCGATGTGTCGCGAATCCCCCGACGGCATCTGCCATGGCGCACCGAAAGACCCAAGCAAGCCCACCCAGGCGCGGGCAGTGGCCTCGCTGAGCGCGATCGCGCGCACGCTGATCGTCCGGCTCAAGCTGCCGGACCCGACGCCACGCTTCGGGCCGGACCCAGCGGCCAACGAGTGGCGGATGGCCGCCGTCGGCTACCCGCTGTGGCTGTGGACAGATGGGCCGACGACCGTGACCAGCCGGGTTCGCGCCTACGGTGTCACGTTCACCCTCCGGGCGACGTGGCGGTCGACGACCTTCGACATGGGCGACGGGCACCGCGTGAACTGCACCCGAACCCGCAGCTACCCGGACGGCGTTGCGCCCGGTACGAGGTCGCCGGTGTGCGGCTACACCTACCTCGAGTCCTCACTGCCGAAGGGCAACTACCGGGTGACGGCGACCACCAACTGGCGGATCGCGTGGAGCGCGCTCGGCCAGTCGGGTTCGCTGCCGGGCAGCCACAGCGGCAGCTGGTCGCTGCCGGTGGGGGAACTGAACGCGCTGGTCGTCCGCTAGGGACGAACGCCGAGGCGCAGAACCGGGAGCCCGGACTCAGGACTTCTTGATCAGGACTCCCGCTGGCTCGCCAGCCGCGCCAGTTGCCGCAGGCCGCCGCGGGCCACCGGGCCGATGCCGGCCTGGTCCAGGGCGGTGAGGGCGTCGGTGGTGGCGTCCTCGATCTCCTGCTCGGTCGCGGCGAGCGCCCCCGAGTCGGCGATGATCGCCCGGGCCTCGGCAACCTCCACCGGGGTGAGTTCGCCACCCAGCAGGTCGTCGAGCCGGACGGCGTCTGCGGCGTCCGCACCGGCCATCGCCTTTGCGATCAGCACGGTCAGCTTGCCTTCGCGCAGGTCATCTCCGGCGGGCTTGCCGGTCACGGCCTCGTCACCGAACACCCCGAGCACGTCGTCGCGGTACTGGAAGGCCCGCCCCAGCGGGGAGGCGTACCGGCCGAGGGCGGCCAGCAGCTCCGGCGCGGCCCCGCCGAGGGCAGCCCCGATCTGCAGCGGCCGGACGACGGTGTACCTCGCGGTCTTGTACTCAACCACGCGCCGGACCTGGGCCAGCACCGACTCCGGGTCGCTGCGGGCGTCCAGCGGCTGCCTGGTCTGGGCAGTGATGTCGAGGTACTGCCCCCCGGTGACCTCGGAGCGCATGGCCGCCAGCAGCGGCTGGGCAGCGGCGAGCGCAGCGGCCGGCGCGCCGCATTCGGTGAACATCTCCACCGACCACATCAGCAGCAGGTCGCCGAGCAGGATCGCCCCCGCCCGGCCGAAAGCCTCAGCCTCACCCCTCCGGTCGGCGGCCGCGTGCCGTCCGGCGAGCTGGACGTGGGCGGCCGGCACCCCGCGGCGGGTGTCGGAGCCGTCCATCACGTCGTCGTGCACCAGGGCGCTCACGTGCAGCAGGTCGAGGCTGGCTGCCGCCCGCAGCACGTGGCCGGGCACTTCGGCATCCCCGGACGCGGCCAGGTAGCCCCAGCAGCAGAACGCCGGACGCAGCCGCTTGCCGCCTTCGGTGAAGGCCGTCGCCAGCTCCACGAGTTCGACCACTTCCGGGCCGAGCTCGGCAAGGGCCCGCCCGCGGCTGGCAAGGAAGCCGGCCAGCTCGTTCCCCACCGCTTCCCGCAGCTGTGCCGACAGCGGGTCGGCGGCGTCCAGATTGACCACGGTCTGAGCCTAGACTGCGCGACCCGTGGGCGCTGGGCCTACCCTTGCCCCCATGTCCACGACCAGGCCGGCTCCGAGCATCTCCGAGGTCCTGGCTGCCGGTGACCATCCCACGATGTCGTTCGAGTTCTTCCCCCCGCGGGACGACGCCGGCCAGGCCCAGCTGCTGGACACCATCGCCGGCCTCGACCCGCTGCGCCCAGACTTCGTGTCGGTCACCTACGGGGCCAGTGGCTCCACGCGGGCCCGGACGATCGATGCGACCCGGCTGATCCAGACCAGGATCGAGGCGGTGACGATGGCCCACCTGACCTGCGCCAGCCAGTCGGTGGACGAGATCCGCGGCGCCATCGACGCCTACACCGAGGCCGGGGTGAGCCACATCCTCGCCGTCCGCGGTGACCCGGCCGGCGGCCCGACCGCACCCTGGGAGCGGCATCCGGACGGCCTCGACAACGCCACCGAGCTGGTCCGGCTGATCAAGGCCAGCGGCGAGTTCTGCGTCGGGGTGGCGGCCTTTCCCGACGGGCACCCCGAGCACCACGACTTCGATCTGGACGCCCGGATCCTGGCAGAGAAGGAACAGGCCGGCGCCGAGTTCGCGATCACCCAGCTGTTCTTCGACGCGGATGCCTACTTCCGGCTGGTCGAGCGGGTTCGCCGGCTCGGCTGCCGGCTGCCGATCATCGCAGGCATCATGCCGGTGACCAACGTGGCCCAGATCGAACGGTTCGCAGCGTTCTCGGGCGCCGACCTGCCCCGGCAGCTGGTCAGCCGCCTGCACTCCGTTGCCGACGACCCGGCGGCCGTGCGGGCGGTCGGCATCGAGGTGGCGACCGAGTTGTGCGACCGGCTGCTGGCCGGCGGGGCACCGGGGCTGCAGTTCTTCACCCAGAACCGCTCCCGGGCTACTGCAGAGATTCTCGCCAGGCTCCGGGAGATTCCCCCACATCGAGCGTGACCAGGCGCTGCGTGGGCCGGGTCAGGGCGACGTAGAGCACCCGCACCCCGCCCGGGGACTCGGCCACGATCTCGTCCGGCCCGACCACGATCACGGCGTCGAACTCCAGGCCCTTGGCGTTCAGCGGGCTGAGGAAGGCCAGCCGTTCCGCATTGGCTGTCACGGCAGGGCCTCCGGCCGCGACCAGCCGGTCGATTCGCGACGGCGCCGCGATCACCCCGATGGTGCCCTCGACGTTTCCGGCGAGGTCGGCGACGGCGCGGTCCAGGCGCCCGGCGAGGTCCTCCTCCGGCGTGGTCAGCAGCAGCGGCTCCACCCCGGTCGAGCGGACGGCGCTGGGCAGGTCGGCCTGCGGGTAGGCCCGCTGCACCACCTTCGCGGCCAGCTCGAACACCTCTGCCGGGCTCCGGTAGTTGGTCGAGAGCCGGTAGTTGCGGTGCGGGGCCGAGCCGATCAGCTCCTGCAGCGCCCTGTCGGACTCGTCGAGGTTCGGCCAGCTGCTCTGGGCCGGGTCACCCACGATCGTCCAGCTGGCCTGCGAGCCGCGGCGGCGCAGCATCCGCCACTGCATCGGGCTGATATCCTGGGCCTCGTCCACCAGCACGTGAGAGAACGTGTCGTGCGGGTCG
>CAYQXH010000077.1:0-11058 GCA_964421325.1 uncultured Propionibacteriaceae bacterium | reverse complement strand
AGCGCGCTTCGTTCACACCGAAGAGGTCACTGGTTCGAACCCAGTATCGCCCACCACCCGCTCTCATCATCCCGAATCCTGGGACGAGAATTCCCATCATCTGGGACGACGTCAATCGTCCCGGCGGGCTCCGGAACTGCTGTAACCGAGCGGTAACCTGGCATCCCAGTATATGGACAGTGGTCTCATCATCCGGTAGGCAGAATTGCGTCACGACTTGATAACGGCCAGAGTTATCGCTATCAAGACGGCAATGGAGCCGGCTCCTTCGCACAGGAAGGCATGCCCATGACCGCCCCAGCACTTGTGATGGTGGCTCGCGGTAGCTCCGACCCGTTGGTCGCCCAGGTGACCCACCAACTCGTCAAGGGACTGCAGGAGTTGCGTCCGGAGATGGCCGTCCACGGAGCCTTCCTGCAGCAGAACCCGCCCACCGCGAAGCAGGTGATCGACCAGCTCGCCTCCGCCGGCAACACCGAGGTCGTCCTCGTCCCGCTGCAGCTCACCCACGCCGTCGAGTGCGATCTGTCGATGACCGATCTCCTCCACCGCTCCCGCGCCGACTACCCGGACCTGCGGTTCACGCTTTCCCGGCCGATCGGGCCGGAGCTCAGCCTGCTCACCATCCTCGACCAGCGCCTCCGCAGCGCCCTCAGCCAGGCCCGCTGCCTCGAACTCGACGGGCTGGTGCTCTCCGCTTCCTGCACCGGCGATGTCCGCGGCAGCGCACTGCTGGCCCGCAGGGCCCGCCAGTGGTCGACGCACCACCGGCTGCCCTGCCTCACGGCCGTCGCCGACGAGTCCGGACCCTCGGTGGCCCAGGCGATCATGGGCCTGCGCGCCCAGGGCCGCCGCCACATCGCGGTCGGCTCCTTCTTCCTCAGCGCCGACGAGTCGTACCACACGCAGTCAGACCTCGCGTACCGCTACGGCGCAGTCTCCGTCAGCGAGCCCATCGGGGCTGCCCGCGAAGTGCTCGACCTCGTGTTGGCCCGGTACGCGTTCGCCGCGATGGACCTGCTGGACTTCGGCGCCGACGAGCTGGCCGAACCGGTTCGGCACCTCAGCGTCGTCGGCGCCTGAGCGCTCAGGACGCGGCCACCCGCCGCTTCTCCACCGCGATGTCGAACTCGGCCGGCGGCCAGTTCAGGCCCATCCCGGCAAGCGTCTCGCGCAACAGCTCGGCAACCGCCCAGTTGCGGTACCACTTGCGGTCTGCCGGGATCACGTACCAGGGCGCGGCCTCGGTGTTGCACTTCTCCAGCGCCGCCTCGTAGGCCTTCATGTAGGCCGGCCACTTGTCCCGGGCGTCGACATCGGCCGGGTTGTACTTCCAGTGCTTGGTCGGGTCCTCGAGCCGCTGGGCGAGGCGGGCCTTCTGTTCGGCGAAGGACACGTTCAGCATGCACTTGATGATCCTGGTGCCGTTCGCCGCCAGACCGGCCTCGAACTTGTTGATCTCCTCGTAGCGCTTGCTCCAGACTTCCTCCCCGACCAGGTTCTCCACGCGCACAACCAGTACGTCCTCGTACTGCGAACGGTCGAAGATGCCGATCTTCCCCGCGGTCGGGAGGGCCTTGCGGATTCGCCACAGGTAGTTGTGCCGGCGTTCCTCCGGCGTCGGGGCCTTGAACGAGGTGAGGTCGATCCCCTGCGGGTCGACCATCCCGATGGCGTGGCGGATCACGCCGCCCTTGCCGGAGGTGTCCATGCCCTGCAGCACCACCAGCACCCGCGGGGCTGTCTCCGGGTCGGTCCGGCCGGCGGCGAACAGCATCTCCTGCAGGTTGGACAGCTGCGGGCCGAGGTCGGCGGTCAGCTTCGGGGCGTCAGCCTTGCCCTTGCCCGGATACCCCGGCGTCGCGCCCGGATCGAGATCGGCCAGGGAGACCTTGCCCAATGGGAGCCGGAGCAGCTCCGACAATGGCGCCGAGTGTGGTGCGGCCTTCTTCGCCTTCTTCTTCGCTGAAGTCATTGACCCAGTCTGGACCGGGCTGCGCGGCAATGGTGCGAAGATGGGCAAATGTCGTTGCCACTGCGCCCACCACTGGAGCCCATGCTGGCCCGCTCCCAGGCCGACATCCCGCCGGGGATGGCCTACGAACCCAAGTGGGACGGCTTCCGTTGCCTGGTCTTCCGGGACAACGACGAGGTGCAGCTGATCAGCCGCAACGGGCGCGACCTGTCGGTCTACTTCCCCGAGGTGATCCGGGCGGTCCTGGAGAACGTGCCGCCGCGGTGCGTCCTCGACGGCGAGCTCGTCGTGGTCGCCGGGGACCGGCTCGACTTCGGGCAGCTGTCCGAACGCATCCACCCGGCGCAGAAGCGGATCGACCAGCTCTCCGCCAGCACCCCGGCGTCGCTGGTCTGTTGGGACATCCTCGCCCTCGACGACCGGTCGCTGCTCGAACTGCCCTTCGTCGAACGGCGGCAGCTGCTGGAGCAGGCACTCCAGCACAGCGACCCACCGATCCACCTCACCCCGATCACCCACGACCTGGAGGTCGCCCGGGTCTGGTTCACCAAGTTCGAGGGCGCCGGCCTGGACGGGGTCGTCGCCAAGCGGCTCGACGGCATCTACCAGCCGGGACAGCGGACGATGGTCAAGATCAAGCACGCCCGCGAGGCCGATGTGGTGGTGGCCGGCTACCGGTTCCACAAGAACTCGACCCCCCAACGGCCGCTGCTCGGATCGCTGCAGCTGGGCCTCTACGACGCGGCAGGGGTACTGCACTTCGTCGGGGTCGCAGCAGCCTTCGCCGAGGCCAGGCGAGCCGAACTGGCAGCACAGTTCCAGCAGGTGACGCTGCCCGCCGGGCCGGGCGAGCACCCCTGGTCGGCCTTCGAGATCGAAGGCCGCCGACCGGGTGCGATCAGCCGCTGGAGCACCGAGCTCAAGGAGACCCACCTGATCTGGCCGCTGCTGGTCTGCACGGTGGGCTACGAGCACATGGAGGGCACCCGGTTCCGGCACACCGCGCAGTTCCGGCGCTGGCGCCCCGACCGCGACCCCGACTCGTGCACCTTCACCCAGCTGGAGGAGGTCGTCAGCTACGACCTAGCCGAGGTGCTGGCCGACAGCTCCTAGGCCTCCCGACCCGGCCAGTTGGCCGGGTTCAGCTTGCTCGGCTGCACCCGCGGTGGCTCCCCCGGCATCTTCGGGTACTCGGGCGGGTAGGGCAGCTCACCCTCACCGGCTGCTGCGTCCCGGTCGTACCAGCCCAGCGCGGTCCGCAGGTCGCCGGGCTCGGTGGCCTCCATCGCAGCCCACGGGTCCCCCACCTCGGCGAACCTGCCCGGCATGGTCAGCACGGTGAAGTCGGCCGGCTGGACGGACGGCAGCTCTGCCCACTCCAGCGGCGCCGACACCAGGCCGCTGGGGGTCGGCCGGATGGAGTAGGCCGAGGTCATCAGCCGGTCCCGCGCCATCTGGTTGAAGTCGACGAACACCCGCTCGCCCCGCTCCTCCTTCCACCAGTTCACCGTCACCTGCGACGGCATCCGGCGCGCCAGCTCCCGGCCGATCGCGATCGTGGCATGCCGGGCCTCGATGAAGTCGGCCCCGCGGATCGGGGCGAACACGTGCACGCCGCGCCCGCCACTGGTCTTGCAGAATCCGGTAAGGCCGGCATCGGCAAGCACCTCGCGCAACTCGATGGCAGCGGCAACCGCCATGTCGAAGGTCACCCCCGGCTGGGGATCCAGGTCGATCCGCAGCTGGTCGACCGAGTCGGTGTCCGCGGCCCGCACCGGCCAGGGATGGAACCGGACCGTGCCCAGGTTCACCATCCAGACGATCGAGGCCAGGTCTGCGGGCGCCACCTCCACTGCCGTGCGGCCGGAGGGGAACCTGACCTCTGCGGTCTGCACCCATTCCGGGGTGTTCGCCGGCGCCCGCTTCTGGTAGAACGCCTCGCCCTTGCCGTCCGCCCTGGTCGCGACCACCACGTCGTCCCGCACCCCGCCCGGCCAGCGCTCCATGGCCGTGGGACGGTTCCGCAGCGCGGCCAGGATGCCGTCCCCGACGCTGCGGAAGTAGTCCACCACGCCCAGCTTCGACAGCCCGAGCTCAGCGAAGTAGGGCTTGTCCGGGCTGGAGACCCGCACCGCCCGGCCCCCCACCTCCAGTTCCACGCCTGCTGTAGCCATGCGCACAGGCTACGCGTCGGTTAGGTGCGCCTAAGCTTGGGGGCCGAGCCCAAGGAGGTCGCATGGAACTCAAGGTCATCAAGACGCCGGAGGAATGGCGCGCGCAGCTGAACCCGCTGGAGTACCGGGTGCTGCGGGAAGCCGGCACCGAGGCGCCCTTCACCGGCGAGTACACCGACACCACCGCCGCCGGCATCTATCGCTGCAAGGCCTGCGGGGCGGAGCTGTTCCGAAGCGAGCACAAGTTCGCCTCGCACTGCGGTTGGCCGTCCTTCTACACCGCCGCTGCAGCCGACCGCGTCCGGCTGCTGACCGACAACAGCCTGCCCATGCATCCGCGCACCGAGGTCCGCTGCGCTGCCTGCGACTCCCACCTCGGCCACGTCTTCGAAGGCGAGGGCTATGACGTCCCCACCGACCAGCGGTGGTGCATCAACTCGGTCTCGCTGGATTTCGAACCACTCCCGTGACTTCGGACCGGCGCGCCCGAGGGTCACTTGACCACGGGTGACAGTACGCTCCAATGGTGGCCGCCAGGCGTGAACCCAGCATGCCTCCCCTGTTTGAGACAGCGGTGCAGGCGATCCTCAGCATGTCCTGGCGTCCGGAGCTGAAGGTCGAGGAGATCCCGGCTCCGCAGAAGATCGCCCCGTTCGCCGTCGCGATCAGCGCCGAGGTCGAGCTGAACGACGAGGAACTCGGCAGCGGCCGGCTGGTCCTGCTGCACGACCCGGCCGGCAGCGCATCCTGGGACGGCGAGTTCCGGTGCGTCACCTATGCCCGGGCCGACGTGGACCCGGAGATGGTCACCGACCCACTGCTCACCGAGGTCGGCTGGTCGTGGTTGCTGGACGCCCTTGAGCGCAACCAGGCCGAGTACGGCTCCCCAAGCGGAACCGTCACCGCCGTATCCAGCCGCTCCTTCGGCGGCATCTCCACCGACTCACCCCGCGCCGAGGTCGAACTCCGCGCCTCCTGGACTCCCGTGATCACCTCAGCAGCGGACGTCGTCCGCAACCTGCAAGCCTGGTCCGAACTGTTGTGCCTCACCGCCGGGTTGCCGCCACTTCCCGACGGCGTCGTGCCGTTAGCACCGCGCCGTTCGGGAACGTGGCTGCGGTGACGGCAGCAGAGCAGCCCACGGAGGCCTATCCGATCCTTGCCGTTCCGGCCGAAGGCATTCCCGACGTCGTGGAGACCCCGGACGCCCTCGCCGCGACCCGGGCGGCCCTGCAGGCCGGCAGCGGCCCGATCTCGATCGACACCGAACGCGCCCACGGCTTCCGGTACTCGGCCAAGGCCTACCTGATCCAGATCCGCCGCGACGGCTCCGGCACCCACCTGATCGACCCGACAGCGTTCGAGGACGGGCAGCCGCGGGCCGACTTCAGCGACTTCGCCGCCGAACTGGCCGACGCCGAGTGGGTGCTGCACGCCGCCAGCCAGGACCTTCCCTGCCTCGCCGAGGTGAGCTTCCTGCCGGTACAGCTGTTCGACACCGAACTCGCCGCCCGCCTGCTCGGCCTGCCGAAGGTGAACCTCGGCGCCCTGATGGAACAGGCGCTCGGCCTGACCCTGCTCAAGGAGCACTCGGCCGCGGACTGGTCCCGCCGGCCGATCCCCGAGGACTGGCTGGCCTACGCAGCCCTCGACGTGGAGCGGCTCACCGACCTGCGCGAGTGGCTCATCGAGCAGCTCACCGCGGCCGGCAAGCTGGACTGGGCCCACCAGGAGTTCACCCATCTCGTCGAGCACGCCAACGACCCGCCGCACCCGCGCCAGGACCCGTGGCGTCGGGTCTCCGGACTGCACGCCCTGCGGACGCCGGCAGCGCTGGCCATCGTCCGCGAGCTCTGGGCCGTCCGCGAGGAACTGGCCGCAGCCGAGGACCGCGCACCGGGCCGGGTGGTCCCCGACCGGGCCATCACCGAGCTCGCGGCCAGGCTGGAGAAGGAAGCCAAGCCGAGGCTCACCCGGGCCGACCTGCGGACGGTGCGCGGCTTCACCAACCGGGTGGCCAACCGGCACGAGACCGAATGGCTGGCAGCCCTCGACCGGGCGGCAGCGCTGACCCGGGCTGAGCTGCCGCCCCGGCACTCCACCCCGGAGGGACCGCCACAGCCCAGGTCGTGGGAACGCCGCTGGCCGGCATCGTTCGAGCGGTTCAACCGGGTGCGCCCGGCCTTGATCGAGCTCGCGGCCGAACTCGAACTCCCGGTGGAGAACCTGCTCTCACCGGATCACCTGCGCCGGTTGTTGTGGGACTCCCCCGACACCACGGACGCAGAAGCCGTGGCTGCCCGGCTCGCCGAACTCGGCGCCCGGCCCTGGCAACGGGAACTCGTGGTGCCGCTGATCACCCAGCTGTGGTGATCTGAACCGGCTTCTCCTCCGCCGCGACCAGTTCGGTCGCGAACCGGGCGATCTGCTGGGCCGTGAGACCCAGGTCCTCCAGCAATTGGGCGCGGTTGCCCTGCGGCAGGAACTGCTGCGGGATGCCGAACTCCCGGATCCTGGTGTCGATCCCCGCGGCCCGAGCATCCTGGGAAAGCCTCGACCCGAGCCCGCCGGCCAGGCCGTTGTCCTCGATGGTCAGCACCAGCTCGTGCTCGGCCACCAGCTTCAGCAGGTCGGCTGAGACCGGGAGCGCCCACACCGGATCGACGACTGTTGCGCTGATCCCCTGCTGCGACAGCCGCCTGCCCACCTGCACCGCCACCGAACACAGCTGGCCGTAACCGACCACCAGCACCCGCGGCCGGTGCCCGGCGATCAGGACGTCGACGTCGCCGCGGTTCGCGACCGCGGGCAGGGGCTCGGGCAGCGGTTCCTTGGAGTACCGCAGCACGGTCGGCCCATCGTCGATGGTCACCGCCAGCCGCAGGGCCTCGCCGAGCCGCTGCTCGTCCCTCGGTGCGGTCAGCCGCAGTCCCGGGACCAGGCCCAGCAGGGAGGCGTCCCACATGCCGTTGTGGCTGGGGCCGTCCGGGCCGGTGACGCCGGCCCGGTCGAGGACGAAGGTGACGCCCTGGCGGTGCAGGGCCACATCCATCAGGACCTGGTCGAAGGCGCGGTTGAGGAAGGTCGCGTAGACGGCGAACACCGGGTGCAGCCCGCCGGCGGCCAGGCCTGCGGCTGAGGTGACCGCGTGCTGCTCTGCGATCCCGACGTCGAACACCCGATCGGGGAAGTGCCTCGCGAACCGGTCCAGCCCGGTCGGGTGCAGCATGGCAGCCGTGATCGCCACGACACGCTCGTCGGTCGCCCCGATGCGGGCCAGCTCATCGCCGAAGGCGTCGGTCCAGGTCCGCCCACCCAGCTCGGCCAGCGACTGTCCGGTCACCTCATCGATCTTCCCGACGGCGTGGAAACGGTCCTGCTCGTGCTCCTCGGCAGCCTTGAAGCCCCGGCCCTTCTGGGTGATGCAGTGCACCAGCACCGGGCCACCGAAGCCCCTGGCCTGGTGGAGCGCCAGCTCGACCGCCTCGATGTCGTGGCCGTCGATCGGGCCGACGTACTTGATGCCGAGATCCGAGAACATCCCCTGCGGCGCCAGCACGTCCTTCACGCCCATCTTGAAGCCGTGCATGAGCCCGTAGACCATCTGGCCGATCAGCGGCGCGTTGCGCACGGCCTGCTTGATGCGTTGCAGCGTCCGTTCGTAGCGCCGGTCGGTGCGGATGGCCGACAACTGCTTGCCGAGCACCGACAGCTGAGTGGCGATGCCGCCGACCGTCGGGGTGTAGGACCGGCCGTTGTCGTTCACGACGACCACGAGGCGCTCCTCGCCGGCAACGGCGATGTTGTTCAGGGCCTCCCAGGCCATGCCGCCGGTGAGCGCCCCGTCGCCGATGACGGCGACCACGAACTGCTCCTTGCCCCGCAGCCGGTTGGCCTTGGCGAGGCCGTCGGCCCAGGACAGCGATGCGGAGGCGTGGGAGTTCTCCACCCAGTCGTGCGGCGACTCCGCGCGGCTCGGGTAGCCGGAGAGGCCGCCTGGCTGCCGCAGCGTGGGGAACAGGTCCCTGCGCCCGGTGAGGATCTTGTGCACGTAGCTCTGGTGACCGGTGTCGAAGATGATCGCGTCGTTCGGTGAGTCGAAGACCCGGTGCAGGGCGATGGTGAGCTCGACGACGCCGAGATTGGGGCCCAGGTGGCCACCGGTCCGGCTGACATTGGTGATCAGGAAGGCGCGGATCTCCTCGCCCAGTTGCCGCAGCTGGTCCGTCGTCAGGTCACTCAGGTCTTCAGGACCGTTGATCTCGTCGAGCAGGGGCACCGGACGAGTCTATGTCAGAGCTTGCGGACGAACACCTTCCCACGCAGCGCCTCCTCCACCAGCCCGACCTCGCGGCGCAGCCGGACCAGGCGCGCGCCCTGCTCGGCCCACGCCTCCGCTGCGGACTGGATCACCTCCGGTGGGACGTGATCGGCAAGGCCGGTGCGGACCCCGGCGAGCCCGTCAGCGCTCGCCCGCACCTGTGACTGCACGAACTCGGCTGCGAACCTGGCCAGCACCACCGGGTGGCGCCGCAGCACCGGGTAGGCCCGGTAGTCGGCAGGACAGCAGTCGAGCAGGAAGCCAGCAGCTGTCGACTCCCAGTCGGGGGTGCCGGGGGGACGCACCCGGGACGGCCAGCCGGGCGGGGTGTAGACCTGCTCCGGGACGCTCCCGCGACTGCGCTCCCCCAGGTTGGCCATCGCCCCACCCCTCCAGCTGCTCATCGAACCTGTGTTCGATTCTAGGCGTGGATCGGTACGCCCGTCCAGCGCGCCCGGGGGGCCGCGGCGGGTCCCGACCGCCAGCCGCGAGCCCGCCGATTCGTTGGTTCCGGGCCCGGCTGATAGGCTGATCGCGTTGTTTGGTTGGAATAATCGTTTACTTGCTTGGTTAAACCGCCGGTTCACCGGCGCAGGTAGTCCTTCTGGGAAGCGTTCATTGCAGCTGCATCACAGAGCGTCGCATCCGCGGCAGCTCCACTTCCCTAACAAAGGAAAAACTCATGGCTACAGGTACCGTCAAGTGGTTCAACGCTGACAAGGGCTTCGGCTTCATCGCTCCCGAGGATGGCTCGGCCGACGTGTTCGCCCACTTCTCCGCGATCAACTCCAATGGCTTCCGTTCGCTGAACGAGGGCGACAAGGTGTCCTTCGACACCCAGCAGGGCCAGCGTGGCCTGCAGGCCGCCAACATCAGCGTCCTGAGCTGAACTAGCTTCAAGGAAGGGCCCGGCTTCGGCCGGGCCCTTCTGCTTCTCCCCACAGGACCGGCCGGTCGGCCCGCCTCAGCCCCCGTTGACGAACCACCAGGCCACGGCGGCCACCGCCGCAGCGTCGAGCGCCAGCACCACGGCCAGCTGCCACTTCCGCACCGACGCCCCCCGCTCCCAATCGGCGCTGAGCAGGGCCGCGGCAGCGGGCACCAGCGCCGCGACGAGCCACCACCACCACTCCGTGGCCGCGTCGGCAGCCACCAGGAAGCCGGCTCCGGCGAAGCACGCCGCCCAAAGCCACCAGTCGAGCTTCAGCAACAACAGCGCCGGGACGAGGCAGAGCAGGAAACCGACGATCCCGCTCCAGATGGCCGCGCCGAGCTGGCAGCCGAGCTGGAGGTCACCGCCGTCGTCGCCGGGCACGGGCGGGCAGGCCAGCGGAGCCAGTACCTGGTTGGCGAGCGCCACCACCAGTCCGGTGGCGACCAGCGCCAGCAGGACGGCCAGGTAGGTCCAGGCGACCCGCGCGGAAACCGGCATGAAGTCCGGCTCCGCCACGGGCTGCGACCCGGAGCCGGCCCGACGTCGGGCCATTACCTGGCCAGCAGCGACCGCAGGACGTACTGCATGATGCCGCCGTGCCGGTAGTAGTCGGCCTCACCCGGGGTGTCGATCCGGACCACGGCGTCGAAGACGACCGGCTCGCCGTCGCCGGCTGCCGCCACCCGAACCGTGCCCGGAGTGCTGCCGTCGTTGAGCCCGGTGATGCCGGTGATGCTGAAGGTCTCAGTGCCGGTGAGCCCGAGGGATTCCGCGGTCCGGCCTTCGGGGTACTGCAGCGGCAGTACGCCCATGCCGATCAGGTTCGAGCGGTGGATCCGCTCGTAGCTCTCCGCGATGACCACCTTCACCCCGAGCAGCGCCGTGCCCTTGGCCGCCCAGTCCCGCGACGATCCGGAGCCGTACTCCTTGCCGGCCAGCACCACCAGTGGCGTCCCCGCCGCGGCGTAGCTCTGGGCAGCGTCGTAGACGGTTGCGACGGGTCCGTCCGGGACGGTGAAGTCCCTGGTGAAGCCGCCCTCCGTGCCAGGGGCCAGCTGGTTGCGCAACCGGATGTTCGCGAACGTTCCGCGGATCATCACCTCGTGGTTGCCGCGACGCGAACCGTAGGAGTTGAAGTCCCTGCGCTCCACGCCGTGGTCGCTGAGGTACACCCCCGCCGGGCTGTCGCCCTTGATCGAGCCGGCCGGGGAGATGTGGTCGGTGGTGACCGAATCCCCGAGCTTGAGCAGGACCCGCGCGCCGGTGACGTCGGTCACCGGCACCGGCTGGGCCGGCATGCCGTCGAAGTACGGCGGCTTGCGCACGTAGGTCGACTCGGGATCCCAGGCGAACGTCTCGCCCGTCGGCGTCGGCAGGGACCGCCAGGTCTCGTCACCGGCGAAGACATCGGCGTAGCGGGAGGTGAACATGTCGGCAGAGATCGAGGAGTTCACGACCTCGTCGACCTCAGCCTGGGTGGGCCAGATGTCGGCGAGGTAGACCGGCTGGCCGTTGCTGCCGGTGCCGAGCGACTCGGTGGTGATGTCGATGTCCATGGTGCCGGCCAGGGCATAGGCGACCACGAGCGGCGGGCTGGCGAGGTAGTTCATCTTCACGTCCGGGTTGATCCGGCCCTCGAAGTTGCGGTTGCCCG
>CAYQXH010000076.1:0-11061 GCA_964421325.1 uncultured Propionibacteriaceae bacterium | reverse complement strand
CGCCATGCGCGGTCGCTGAGATTGGCCAACCTGGTCAACGCCGAACGGGTCTCGCTGGCGTTCGGTACCCGGACCATCCTGGACGAGGTGTCCCTCGGGCTGGACAACGGTGACGTCGTCGGCGTCGTCGGCCGCAACGGCGACGGCAAGACCACCCTGCTGGAGCTGCTGGTCGGGAGCCGCAGCCCCGACTCGGGCCAGGTGGTGCGCAACCGATCGGCCTCGATCGGGCACCTCGGCCAGACCGAGGACTTCCCTGTCGGAGCCACGGTGCGCGACGTGGCCGTCGGTGGCCGCGCCGACCACGCCTGGGCCGCGGACGCAGCGAAGCGGGCTGTGGTCACCCACCTGCTCGGCACGCTCGACCTGGCCCAGCCGGTCGCCGAACTCAGCGGTGGCGAGCGCCGCAGGGTGAGCCTCGCCGCGGTCCTGCTCGCCGGCCACGACCTGCTCGTCCTGGACGAGCCGACCAATCACCTCGATGTGGAGGCGGTGGCCTGGCTGGCCGGGCACCTGAACCTGCTGCAGGCAGCAGGCACGGCGATGCTGGTGGTCAGCCACGACCGCTGGTTCCTGGACGCCGTCTGCAACCGGGTGTGGGAGGTCCACGACGGAGTCGTCGACGCCTATGACGGCGGCTACGCCGCCTACGTGCTGGCCCGGACGGAGCGCAATCGGCAGGCGGCTGCCAACGAGTCCCGGCGGCAGAACCTGTTGCGCAAGGAGCTCGCCTGGCTGAGGCGCGGCCCGCCGGCCCGGACCAGCAAGCCGAAGTTCCGGATCGACGCGGCCAACGTGCTGATCGAGGATGAGCCGCCGGCCCGCGACATGATGCGCCTGCGTGAGTTCGCCACGTCCCGGCTGGGCAAGGACGTGTTCGACCTGCACCAGGTGAGCTACGCACTGCCGGACGGAAGGCGCCTCGTCGACCGGCTGGACTGGTCCATCGGCCCGGGAGACCGGATCGGCCTGATCGGGGTGAACGGTTCCGGGAAGACCACCCTGCTCCGGCTGCTGTCCGGTGAGGCTGCCCCGCAGCAGGGCAGGGTGAAGCAGGGCAAGACCCTGCGGCTGGGTCACCTGTCGCAGTCGGTGACCGAGCTCGACGAGAGCGAGCAGGTACTGGAATCGGTGCAGCAGTTGCAGCGGCAGACCCGACTGGCCACCGGCAGGGACATCACCTCCACCAACCTGCTCGAGGACTTCGGGTTCTCCGGGCAGAAGCTGGTCACCCGGATCGGCGAGCTGTCCGGCGGCGAGCGGCGCCGGCTGCAGTTCCTGCGACTCCTGCTCAGCGAGCCCAACGTGCTGCTGCTCGACGAGCCGACCAACGACCTGGACATCGACACCCTCACCGTGATCGAGGACTACCTGGACACCTGGCCGGGCACCCTGATCGTGGTCTCGCACGACCGGTACTTCCTCGAGCGCACCTGCGACGTGTCCTACGCCCTGCTCGGTGACGGCAGCTGCGTCCTGCTCCCCGGCGGGGTCGAGGAGTACCTGGAGCGGCGGCGGGCGGAGCCCAGGAGCGTGCCCAGAAGCGGTGCCGCGCCAACAGAGGCGAGGCCGAACGCCGGCGACGCCGCCCGGCAGCGGCAGGCTCGCAAGGACCTGGCCAGGGTCGAGTCCCAGCTGGCCAAGGTGGGCAGGCGCATCAACGAGCTCCACACCGCCCTTGCCGAGCACTCGGCCGACTACGAGCGCCTGGTTGCGCTCGGAGCCGAACTCGACGAGACGCTGGCCAGGCAGGAATCGCTGGAGGGTGACTGGCTGGAACTTGCCGAACGGGTCGGCGACTGATCCGTACCCACGGCGGGGACGTTGTGCCAAGCTTGCCCGGTGAAGCAGTGGTGGCGCACAGCGCTCGTGGCGCTCCTCGTGGTCCTTACCGGCATCGTCGCTCCGGTATCGGTCGTGGCAGCCTGGGCCAACACCCAGGTCAGCGACACCGAAGCCTTCGTGGCTGCCTACGCCCCGCTGTCGCGGGACCCTGCCGTGCAGCAGGCGCTCGCAGGCAGGCTCAGCGCAACGGTCCAGGAGCGGCTCGACCTGCCCGGCATCACCGACGAGCTCCTCGGCCGCGTCACCGGGCCGATCTCCAGCCGGCTGCTGCCCTCCCTCACCGGCCCACTGAACGATCTGGTCGCTGAGTTCATCGACAAGCAGGCGAACGCCTTCGCCGCAAGCGAAGCGTTCAGCCGGGTCTGGGAGGTCGCGCTGCGCTCCACCCACACCCAGTTCGCAGCGCTGCTGCGCGCGGACGACTCGACCGCGCTGAGCCTCAACGACGGCTTGCTGCAGCTCCAGCTCGGACCGTTCGTCGACGCGCTGAAGGAGCGCCTAGTTGCGAACGGCTTCCCGCTCGCAGCACGGATCCCGCCGGTGACAACGGCAGTGGATCTGGTGCAGCTGGATCCGTTGACCGTGTCGCGGGCGAGGTCGGCCTACCGGCTGCTGAGCGTCGTCGCCGAGTGGCTGCCGTGGCTGCTCCTGCTGCTGCCAGCGCTGGCACTGTCCGTCGCCCTCGACCGGCGGCGGGCAGTCATCGCCTGCGGCGCCGCGGTTGCCGTCGGCATCGCCATCACCTGGCTCGCGTTCCGGGCCGGGATCGCCGAGGGGGTCGCGGCCGCGGCGGCGAGCGGACTACCCGAAGCCGCGACCACAGCCATCACCGACGGAGCCCTCGGCCCGATGCGCGGACCCGCCCTGGCCGCCGGCTCGCTCGGGTTGGTGGTCGCCTTCCTCGCCTGGCTGACCGGCCGCACCCCAGCGGAGTCGTGACCGGCTACACCAAGCGTCGCGCCGGGGCGCCGTCCGGGTTCTTCGGCGCCGAAGCCGCCGGCCTCGACTGGCTGCGCGTCCCCGGCGGGGTGCCGGTGGTCAGGGTGCTGGCGGTCGCCGAAGCCGGCATCACGGTCGAGCGGGTGGTGCCGGCAGCAGCCAGCGCCGCTGCGGCTGCCAGGTTCGGGCGGCAGCTGGCCACCACCCATGACGCCGGCGCCGCAGCCTTCGGCGCGGGGCCGGACGGCTGGACGGGAGCCGGCTTCATCGGCGACCTGCCCCTCAGCCTTCAACCGGAGCCGGCCTGGGGACGGTTCTACGCCGGCCAGCGGGTGCTGCCCTATGCCAGGCAGGCCTTCCAGCTGGGCTCCCTGCCTGCGTCCGGCCTGGCTGTGGTCGAGCGACTCGCTGAGCGGATCGGCGCCGGAGAGTTCGACGACGGCGCCCCGCCGGCCCGGATCCACGGCGACCTGTGGTCGGGCAACGTCCTGTTCAGCGGGGAGTCGGTCGTGCTCATCGACCCGGCAGCCCATGGCGGCCACCGGATCACCGACCTGGCGATGCTGGACCTGTTCGGCCTGCCCTACCTGGGCGAGGCGCTGGACGCCTACGCAGCTGTCTCGACGCAGCTCCCGCCGGGTTGGCGATCGCTGCTCGGGCTGCACCAGCTGCACCCACTACTTGTGCACGCCGTCCTCTTCGGAGGCCCTTACGGCGATCTGGCCGTCGATGCCGCGAGGAGCTACTGACTCCGGCGGTTGCCGGTGCGTGATGACTGGAAACGACCTTCGCGGTGAGGCTCGGAGCGCTACATTCTTCACCGTATGCAGAAACCACAGCTCGGCATGTTGGACAGGGTGAGCGGCGCGGACGACAGGGCGCGCCGGCACTGAGCCATTTCGCCTGAAGGACGGCCCGGAACTCCCCGGGTGTCCAGAAACAGTCCTGCCCCGACGCCGGAGCGCGCCCGTGGAACGGCGGCGCCCGGCGGGGAACCGGAACGATCAGCACCGCCGATCGTGCGGTGCCGTTGAGGAACACACCTGATGAACACCATCACCATCCGTACCGAACTCTCCAGTGACCACCGGGCGTGCGAGGAGCTGGTTCGCGAAGCATTCTGGGATCTTTACCGGCCCGGCTGCGTCGAGCACCTGATCCTGCACAATGCTCGCGACCACGCCGACTTCGTCGGCGAACTCGACCTGGTCGCCCTGGCCGGCGACCAGATCGTCGGCTGCATCGTCAGCACCCTCGCCCGGGTTGTCGACGCCGCCGGGACCAGCCGGGAGGTCCTCGTCCTCGGCCCACTCGCGGTGACTCCGGCCCGGCAGCGGAGCGGGATCGGCGGCGCGCTGATGCGGGCGTCGCTGGAGCGGGCAACCCGGCTGGGCTTCTGCGGAGCCTTCCTCTACGGGAGCCCCGACTACTACCCCAGGTTCGGTTTCCGGAGCGCCGGCGACTGGAACGTCACGACGGCCGACGGACTGAACTTCGACGCCTTCATGGGGATCGAGCTCATTCCCGGCGGCCTGGCCGATGTCAACGGCCGGCTGCTCGAGAGCCGGGCCTTCGAAGTTGACCCGGCCCAGTTGGCCGGCTTCGACGCGCTGTTCCCGGTCAGGGAGAAGCATGTGACCCCCACCCAGTTCGCGCAGTGAAGGTTGGGCGCCCCGTGGGCCCGAGCTTCCCGGTTCCGCGGCGAGGTCGACGGGACGGCTCTAGGCTGGAATCGCCTAATTCATTGGGGGGTGACCGCGATGAAGCGGTTCTTCGCGATCCTGGGCGGTTCGATTCTCGTCCTCGTCGCCATTCTGGCAGCACTGCTGTTCACACCAGTCACGGATCCGGACCTCTCGGCGCGCCCGCTGCCGGCCGGATCCTACGCGGAGGCCGTCGCGCGCATCGAGGCCGTCTCCGCATCCGAAGCCACCATGGACCTTCAGCCCGAGGGGCGCGGCATCTCGATGCTCACCGGCGCGCACTCAACCAGGGCCGTGGTCCTCTTCCACGGCTACACCACCGTCCCCGAGCAGTTCCGGCTGATCGGGGAGGCCTACCGGGCCGAGGGCTACAACGTCTGGATCCCGCGCCTGCCGCATCATGGCGCCACCGACCGGATGACCTCGGAGTTCTCGAAGCTCACCTCTGGTGAACTGCGGGAGTTCGCCGACGCCAGCATCGACATCGGTGCCGGACTCGGCGAGGAGCTCACCGTCGCCGGCCTGTCCGGGGGCGGGTCGCTGGCTGTCTGGGCGGGGTTCCAGCGCCCCGAGGTCGACCACACCGTACTGATCTCGCCACTGCTGCACCCGCTGGGCTACTCGGACTGGCAGGTCCCGCCGATGGTGCGGGCACTCCGCCTCTCCCCGGTCGACGTCTGGAACTGGTGGAGCGAGGACCTGAAGGAGGCGAACTGCGCCGGCTACGACTACCCACGCTTCTCGCTGAAGGGCATCGGCGCACTGTTGACCCTCTTCCAGTGGGTGGACGCGCGGAACGCGCCCCCGGTGCACTCGACCTTCACCCTGATCCGCAACGACGGTGACCCGCGCCTCGACGGGGCGTTCAACGAGGCCTTCCTGACCCGGCTGGTACCGGCCGGCCAGCTCACCGTTGTCCGGATCCCGGCCGGCGAAGGACTGGGCCACGACCTCGTGGCGTGGCAGCACCACAGTGAGAACTTCGCAAAGCTGACCACCGCCTACCAGTACCTGTCGCAGGCGATGGGCATCCCGATCGCGGACCCGGCGGCCCACTGATCGGGGCGCTCAGCGCAGGAAGGTGGCGACCGCCAGCCCGACGACCAGGAGGCCGCCGAGCAGGGCTGTCCAGCGCCGCAGGCCCGGACCGGTGATCCGGGCCCCGGCCACCGCACCGACCGAGGCCAGCGCCAGCTGCCAGGCCGAGGAGGCCAGCAGGGCGCCGGCGGCGAAGGCGACCTGGTCGGCCGGGTCACTCGTGGTGAGGTTGCCGCCGGCAACCAGGGCCGTGAAGTAGACCACGGTGGTCGGGTTAACAAGCGTCAGCCCCAGCACGCTGGCGAAGGCCGCGGCCGGGTGCATCCGGCGCCCGGTGCCGTCGGCCGCCCGGCCCTCGCGCCAGCCGGAGGCGACGATCAGCGCCCCCATCACCAGCAGCACGACCGTCGAGGTCCAGCGCAGCGGCTCCCGCCAGGCCTCGATCCAGGGGCTGAGCACCGCGCCGAGGAGCAGGGCGACAGTTGCGTAGATACCGTCAACCACGCCGGCTCCCAACCCGGCGGCTGCACCGACCCGCCAGCCGTACTGGGCGGACCAGAGCACGATCAGGGTGGCGATCGCACCGATCGGCAGCGCGACAGCCAGCCCGGCCAGGGCACCCTGGCCGAACGCCGCGATCACGACGGGTTGCTGGCCGGGGCCGATCCGCGGCGCACCTGGTTACCGCCGCGCCCGGTGGCGCGGAGGGTCAGGTTGCGGCTGGTCTCGATCGGCATGGCCGAATCGTAGGGCCTTCCCGGCATCCCCGCAGTCCGGTCTCCGGGAATGATCCGGGGCCGCCAGTGTTGGAACCTGCGTGAAGAAGATCGGCTTCCTTTCCTTCGGTCACTGGTCGGACTCCCGGCACTCCGCGGTACGGAGCGCATCGGACGCCCTGCTGCAGTCGATCGAACTGGCGGTCGCAGCCGAGGAGCTGGGCGCCGACGGCGCCTACTTCAGGGTGCACCACTTCGCGGCCCAGCTCGCATCGCCGTTCCCGCTGCTGGCGGCCATCGGTGCCCGGACGTCCCGGATCGAGATCGGCACCGGTGTCATCGACATGCGTTACGAGAACCCGCTGTACATGGCTGAGGACGCCGGGGCCGCCGACCTGATCTCCGGTGGCCGGCTGCAACTCGGCATCAGCCGGGGATCGCCGGAGCAGGTGGTGGAGGGCTACCGGTACTTCGGCCACGTCCCGCCGGAGGACTCCAGCGACGCCGAGATGGCCCGCGAGCACGCAGCCATCCTGTTGCAGGTGCTCGCCGGTGAGGGCTTCGCGAAGCCCAACCCGCGCCCGATGTTCCCCAACCCGCCGGGGCTGCTGCGGATCGAACCGCACTCCCCCGGCCTGCGGGACCGGATCTGGTGGGGTGCCGGCACCAGGGCCACTGCGGAATGGACCGGCAGCCAGGGCATGAACCTGATGAGTTCGACCCTGCTCACCGAGGACACCGGGGTGCCGTTCCACCAGCTGCAGGCCGAGCAGATCCAGAGGTTCCGGGACGCGTGGGCAGCAGCCGGCCATGAGCGCGAACCCCGGGTCTCGGTGAGCCGCAGCATCTTCCCGCTGGTCAACGACCTCGACCGGGCCTACTTCGGCTCCGGACGTGACGAGTCCGACCAGGTCGGCTTCATCGACGGTGGCCTGGCCAGGTTCGGTCGCTCCTACGCCGCCGAGCCCGACGAACTCGTGCGGCTGCTGGCCGAGGACGAGGCGATCGCTGCGGCCGACACCCTGCTGCTGACCATCCCCAACCAGCTGGGCGTCGACTACAACGCCCACCTCCTCGACAGCATCGTCCAGCACGTGGCCCCCGGCCTCGGCTGGCGCTGATCGGAACGGAAGCCCTGTGATGAAGTGGGTCCGAGCCGACCAGACCGGACGTCGCCAGCTGGCCGGCCAGCTCTCCGGGCCGCTGCGGCGGTTCCTCGCCACCGAGTCGGGCAGCGCCCTCGTGCTGGTCGCGGCGACAGTGGTTGCCCTGGTCTGGGCCAACTCGCCGTGGTCGGACGCCTATACGGCACTGTGGTCCACCTCTGGCTCGGTCCAGGTCGGCGGCATCGGCCTGGAGATGGACCTCGGCCACTGGATCAGTGACGGCCTCATGGTGGTGTTCTTCCTCGTGATCGGCCTCGAGGTGCGCCGCGACCTGGCGATCGGTGAACTCACCGACCGCCGCCGCGTGGTGCTGCCCCTGCTGGCCGGCGTCGGGGGCATGGTCGTGCCGGCCCTGTTGTTCCTGCTGATCGCCCCGGCCGGAGAGGCTGCCCGTGGCTGGGGGGTGGTGATCGGAACCGACACCGCCTTCCTGCTCGGCACCCTCGCCCTTGTCGGTCCAAGCATCTCGACCCAGCTACGGGTCTTCCTGCTGACGCTGACCGTCGTTGACGACATCGTCGCGGTCTCGGTGATCGGCGCGGTCTACTCCGACCACCTCAACCTGCCGGTCCTTGGCGTCGCACTGGCCGGCGTGGCCGCCCTGGCCGTGCTGGGGCGCCTCGGCGTTTGGCGCACCTGGCCCTACGTGGCCGGGACCCTCCTGGTCTGGCTCGCGACCATCGGTTCGGGCCTGCACGCCTCGATCGCCGGGATGGTCTGCGGCCTGCTGATCCCGGCCTTCGCACCCCGGCGGGAGGCGGTCGAGGGCGCGGCCAGCAGGTTCCGGGCCTTCCGGCAGTCACCGATGCCCGAGGTCGGGCGGTCAGCCAGGGATGCGCTCACCAGAGCGGTCTCCGTCAACGAGCGCATGCAGCTGGTCCTGCACCCGTGGGCCGGCTACGTCGTCGTACCCCTGTTCGCGCTGGCGAACGCCGGCGTCGACCTGCGCGGCGACCTGTTCGGACGGGCGCTGGCCTCCCCGCTCACCTGGGCCATCGTCGTCGGCCTCGTGGTCGGCAAGTTCCTCGGCATCGGCGGCGGCACCCTGGCCGGCGCCCGGCTCCGGCTCGGCAGCCTTCCCCAGGGGGTCGGCCCGGGCCAGGTCCTCGGCGGGGCAGCGCTGTCCGGGATCGGGTTCACCGTCTCGCTGCTGATCATCAGGCTCGCCTTCCCCACTCCGGAGCTGCGGGAGGAGGCGACGGTCGGCGTCCTCCTCAGCCTGGTGATCGCGACCGCGCTGGGCTGGCTGGCGTTCCAGCTGGCCGCCCGCTGGCACGGCGAGACCTCCGCCGGCCTGCCAACCCTCCTCGACCTGCCGGTCGACCCGGCCCGCGACCACATCCTCGGCCCGGTGGACGCTCCGCTGACCCTGGTGGAGTACGCCGACTTCGAGTGCCCGTTCTGCGCGAAGGCGACCGGCGTCTCCCGGGAGGTGCGGCAGCACTACGGCGACCGCGTCCGCTACGTCTTCCGGCACCTGACGCTGCCGGAGGTGCACCCACACGCCGAACTGGCGGCCGCCGGGGCCGAGGCCGCCGGCGCGCAGGGACGGTTCTGGGAGATGCACAACCTGCTGTTCGCCCATCAGGATCAGCTGGAGCTCGAGGACCTTGCCGGTTACGCGGGCCAGCTCGGGCTGGACGTGGAGGAGTTCCTGCGCGACATCGACGAGCAACGGCACGCCGCCCGGATCCGCGAGGACGTCGCCAGCGCAGAGGCGAGCGGGGCGCGCGGAACACCGACGTTCTTCATCGGCTCGACCAGGCACGTCGGGCCCTACGACGCCCAGACCCTGATCGAGGCACTCGGCGAACCCGCGGCCGTCTCAGCGTGAGTGGTGTCCGAACGGGCTGCCGTGTCCGGGCCGGCGGCCACTGCCGACGGACTGGCAGATGCAGTCGCAGTGCCAGCTGTAGGTCGACTTCGGCGTACCCATGGTGATGGTCCCAACGCACTGCGCGTGGTCTTCTGCGATGCAACGGCCGCACCTGATCGGATTCACGCCTGTGCCTCCCTGTCGGGTGCGTAGCCACCATCGTCCCGGATGACCCAACAGACCAACAATACGCACTCCACCTAACTCCCGGGCCATCGGTGGGGTTTCCCGCGCGATCCCTGCCCGTCCGGTCGGGGGCGTGCGACAGCCGCTAAGGGCGGTTCTGGGTGGGCGGCTCGCCGTCAGCTGATGCGGCGGTACTCGGTCTCGCCGGGGTCCTCGTCGACGGAGTAACGGTCGGCCAGACCGCTGTACTGGTCGTCCTCCGGCTCCACAACGGGCTCCTCGACCAGCTCCACCACGGTGTCCGGCTCGTAGGAGTCGCCGCGCAACTCACGCTCCAGGGACGTGAAGTCCGTGGAGTACGAACGGTATTTCAGATCGCGAGCGACCTTGGTCTGCTTCGCCTTCGCACGGCCGCGCCCCATGAGGTCAGCCCCCTTCGCAGCGGTCGAGCCGCTTCAATAATCAAGTTTCGTCGTGAGGCTAGGGTACCCAATCGGAGCACCTCCGCAAAGACGACTTCAGCTGGGGTGGTCACCGTGCAGGTCGACCCGTGCCGGCGCCCCCGGTTCAGCGGTCACGGTCCCGGCCACCCACGAATCGATGCCGGCTGCCGAAGCCACCGACCGGGCGGCTTCGACCGAGGATTCCGGCAGCACCAGCGCCATCCCGACCCCCTGGTTGAGGGTGGCCTCGACGTCAGGGAGGGACAGCCCGCCGACCTGCCGGACGAGGTCGAAGATGGCCGGTGGACGCCAGGTGCCGCGGTCGAGGTCCACCCCGATCCCGGCCGGGATCACCCGCACCAGGTTGTTCGCGAGGCCGCCACCGGTGATGTGGCTGATCGAGTGCACCTCGGTGGCCCGGATGATGGCCAGCAGGTCCAGCGCGTAGACCCTGGTCGGGGTGAGCAGCGCCTCGCCGAGGGTGCAGCCCAGTTCGGCGACCTCCCGCTCCAGGCTCCAGTCGGCGAACACGTGCCGCACCAGGGAGTAGCCGTTGGAGTGCAGGCCCGAGGAGGCAAGGGCGAGCACCACGTCGCCCGGACGCACCCGGTCGGCGCCGAGGATCTCGTCGTACTCGACGACCCCGGTGGTCGCCCCGGCGATGTCGAACTCCTCCGCGCCCATCAGCCCGGGGTGCTCGGCGGTCTCGCCACCGAGCAGCGCTGCGCCGGCGGCGGTGCAGGCCGCGGCGATGCCGCCGACGATCGCTGCGATCCGCTCGGGATGCACCTTGCCGCAGGCGATGTAGTCGGTGACGAACAGCGGCTCGGCCCCGGTGACGACCAGATCGTCGACCAGCATGCCGATCAGGTCGTAGCCGATGGTGTCGTAGACCCCCATCGCACCGGCGATGGCGACCTTCGTGCCGACCCCGTCCGTTGAGGTGGCGAGGACGGGGTGCCGGTAGCCGGCCAGGGCGGAGGCATCGAAGAAGCCGGCGAAGCCGCCCAGCCCGCCGAGCACCTCCGGGCGGTGGCTGGCGGCGACTGCTGCCTTCATCAGTTCGACGGCCCGGTCCCCCGCGGCGATGTCGACGCCGGCAGCGGCGTAGGCGCTCTCAGCAGCCAATGTTCTGCTCCAATCCCATCTGCACGGCCCGGCCGGCCGGGATCGGCACCGGGTAGACCCCGTCGAAGCAGGCCCGGCACA
>CAYQXH010000075.1:0-11112 GCA_964421325.1 uncultured Propionibacteriaceae bacterium | reverse complement strand
CGGCGTAGTAGGCGAACAGCATCATCATGAGCACCGGCACCGACCGGAAGAACTCCACGAAGGCCCCGCAGGCCCAGCGCAGCCAGCGCACCTGGACCAGCCGGCCGATGCCGAGGGCCAGGCCCACCACCAGCGAGAGCACTACGGAGACCACCGCCGCCAGGATCGTGCCGAGCAGGCCGGGGAGCAGGTAGTTTGTCCAGGCTGAGGCGGTGACGAAGGGCAGCCACTTCTCCGCGGTGAGCTGGTTGTTGCGGGGCCGGACCTCGGGCGCGGGCAGGTCGAGCATCCGCACGATGACGAAGGCCAGGATCGCTACCAGCAGGATGGTGCCGATGATCGCAACCACGCGGTACCGCGCCCGGGCCCTCGGCCCGGGGACGTCGAAGAGGACGGCGACCGGCGCGCTCATCGTTCCACCGCCAACCGGTTGGACAGCCAGGTGAAGAGCAAGCCCATCGGCAGGGTGAGGATGACGAAGCCGGCAGCCATGATGAAGAAGATGGCGTACAGGTAGTTGGGCGAGAACTCGATCATGTTGCGCATCATGAAGGCGGCCTCGCCGACCCCGATCGTCGCGGCGACGGTGGTGTTCTTGGTGAGCGCGATCAGGGTGTTGCCGAGCGGCGCGATCGCTCCCCGGAAGGCCTGCGGTAGTACCACGTAGCGCAACGTAGGCAGGAAGGCCAGTCCGATCGACCGCGCTGCCTCGGCCTGCCCGGTGGGGACCGTGTTGATGCCGCTGCGGATCGCTTCCGCAACGAAGGAGGAGTGGTAGAACGCCAGCCCGACCACGGCCCACCGGAAGGCGTTCTCGAGGACGTTGGCCGGTTCGAGCTGGATGGCGAGGATGTTGTTCAGGCCGAGGAGACAGAGGGCGATGATCAGGGTGAGCGGGGTGTTGCGGAAGATCGTGACGTACCAGGCCCCGAACCGCTGCAGCACTGCCACCGGGGAGACCCGGCAGATGGCGATCACCGTCCCGATGACCAGCGCGCCGATCGCCCCTCCGAAGGTGAGCCGGATCGTCATCAGGAACGCGCCCAGCAGGTCGTACCGGGCGAACAGCGCCGCGAGTCCCTCCATCGATCTCCCCGGGTCAGGGTTTCCCGGCCCGCCACAGCGGGCCGGGAAACCTGGTGATCAGCTCAGGCGCAGGCGTCGGCCTTCGGCGGGTTCTTGGCCGCGTCGGGCTTGAACCCGGACGGGCCGACGGTGTTGTCGATCGCCGTCTGCCAGGCGCCGGAACTGACCATGTCGGCCAGGGCGGTGTTGATCGCCTCGCAGAGGGCCTTGTCGCCCTTCTTGATGCCGGCGCCGTAGCGCTCCTCACTGAAGGTGGAGCCGACCACCTTGAGCTTGCCCGCGTACTGGGACTGGGCGGCGAAGCCGGCGAGGATCACGTTGTCGGTGGTGACCGCGTCGATGGTTCCGGCAGCGAGGGCCTCGACGCACTTGGAGTAGGTGTCGAACTCCTGCAACTGCACGTCGCTGGCGAGGGTGTCCTTGACCTTCTGTGCCGAGGTCGAGCCGGTCACCGAGCACAGTTTCTTGCCGTTCAGGCTCTCCGGGCCGGTGATGTCGGTGTTGGTGGCCGATACCAGCAGGTCCTGGCCGGCGATGAAGTACGGCCCGGCGAAGGAGATCCGCTCCTTCCGGGTGTCGGTGATGGAGTAGGTGGCGAAGATCATCTTGACCTGGTCGCTCTCCAGCAGCGTCTCCCGCTGCGCCGACGGGCTCTCCTTGAACTCCACCTCGGTGTAGCCCAGCTTGTCGGCCACGTACTTGGCCACCTCGACGTCGAGGCCCTTGAAGGTGTCGCCGTCCTTGAGTCCGAGACCGGGCTGGTCGAACTTGATGCCGATCACGACCTTTCCGCCGGAGCCGGGTGCACCACCTGCGGAACTACCGCCTGCGCAGGCCGTGAGCGCGGTTGCCATGGCCAGCGCGGACGCTGCTGCCAGCATCGTCTTTGCGTAGTACTTCATGGTTCCTCCTGTTGTCTCTGCTTGGTCGGCTATTCGTCGGTTCAGTGGGTCAGGATCTTGCTGAGGAAGTCCTTAGCGCGGGCGCTCTTGGCATTGGTGAAGAAGTCCTCCGGGGTGCCCTCCTCGACGATCTGGCCACCGTCCATGAAGACCACCCGGTCGGCGGCCTTGCGGGCGAAGCCCATCTCGTGGGTGACGACGACCATGGTCATGCCCTGCCGGGCGAGGCTCACCATCACGTCCAGCACCTCGTTGACCATCTCGGGGTCGAGAGCTGAGGTGGGCTCGTCGAACAGGATCACCTTGGGCTGCATGGCAAGGGCGCGGGCGATGGCCACGCGCTGCTGCTGGCCGCCGGAGAGCTGCGCCGGGTACTTGTCGGCCTGGTCCGACACCCCTACCCGGGTCAGCAGCTCCATCGCGAGCGTCCTGGCCTCCTCGGTGCTCTTCCGACGCACCTTGGTGGGCCCGAGGGTGATGTTCTCCAGGATCGTCTTGTGGGCGAACAGGTTGAAGGACTGGAAGACCATCCCGACGTCTGCCCGGAGCTCTGCGAGCGCCTTGCCCTCCTCAGGCAGCGGGACGCCGTCGATGGTGATGGTGCCCGACCCGATGGTCTCCAGCCGGTTGATCGCACGGCAGAGGGTGGACTTGCCCGACCCGGACGGCCCGAGGACCACCACCACCTCGCCCTTGTGGACGGTCAGGTTGATGTCCTGCAGCACGTGCAGGTCCCCGAAGTGCTTGTTGACCTCCGAGAGCACCACCAGGGGGTCGCCGGGAGGCGGACCCGGCGCTGCCTCTTCTGCTGCCATGGCCAGACCATAGCTGCAACCGCTGCCCAGCACTATGACGCGAGGGTTTCGATCAGGTCACAGGGGGTGCGGGAATTGGCCCCACGGGACGGGCGGGTCCGACCCGGCCGGACCGGGTCGGACGAGCGTGCCGCGGGTCAGTCGAGGTAGTCGCGCAGTAGGGATGCTCTAGCGCTGTGCTCTGGACTGTCAGACCCCTCCACCAGATTCAGCGCTGTAGTCCGCAATACCCCGGAATGAGAGGAGCACGAAATGTCCACCACGACCAACACCTGCCCGAGCTGGTGCGCCTACCGCGACGACGTCAGGCACGACGAGTTCGACCGCCTGACGCCGATCGGCGAGAAGCATTACGGCGCCCAGCCTGGCTCGATGGTGCGCACCCATGCCCGCCATGTGGGCTCGGTGGAGATCTCCGGCGAACCGGTGGCGATCGAGATCGAGCAGAGCGAGCTGCTGCGCGGAGGCGTGAGCGAGTTCGGCCCGCTCCTGCTCTCCTTCGACCTGCCCGAACACGCAGTCATGACGGCGGTCGACGCTCGCGGCCTGGCTGCGCACCTCCTGCTGGCGGCCCACGAGCTCGAGCAGACTGCCTGAACGAACGACAGCGGCCCCCGGGAGGTTGATCCCGGGGGCCGCTGTCGTCTGCTGGCTTACCGTCCCCTGACGGGCCTGTAGCCGGGGCCGTAGGCGCCGTGCAGCTGGGTCTGCGCCCTGGCGATGCGGCGAGCCGCTGCGTTCGGGTTGGTGTCGCCCTTGATGTAGTAGTTGTTGACGACGGCCCCCGTGCTGCCGCCGCGGTCGCTCGCGCGGTTGGCGATCGCCCGGGACTGGCCATTGCTGAAGATCCGCGTCCCACGCGGGAGGTCCAGCAGCTCGGGCCCGGCGTCGCCGACCCAGCTCAGGCCACCGGGGAACGACGGGTGACCGGACGCGTTCATTGCGATCCTCATGAAACCGCCGGTGGAGCGGATCACCTTCGACGTCTGCTTGCCGGACTTGACGAAGCCGACTCCGACGTCGATCTGGTGCTTCTTCTTCTTCAGGGCGGCGATCCGGGCCTCGATCTTGTCAGCGCCCTTGGTGTCACCCTCGCTCCGGAGCTTGATCGCCTGCTTGCTCATCGCCGCAACCTTCTTGTCGATCGCCGCCGTCTTGGCCTTCAGCTTGGCGTCGTCGACGTCGACCTTCGGGGCAACCCCCTCCGGGATCTCCTTCAGTCCGTCTGCCCATGCCGCGGTGGCGGTGGCGGCCTTGCCGATTCCCCGACCGAAGTTCTCCAGGTCCTTGTTGCCGGTCATTCGCCCGGTCGCTTCGAGGATGCCGCCGATAGTCTCGACCACCTTGGCGTTCCCCGCGATCCAGAACTTGACCAGCGGCATCAGGGCTTTGTTCCAGAACCAGCGCAACATGCCGCCGAGCCCGTCGAAGGCCGTCGAGACGCCCTCCACCAGCTCGGGGTTCTGCTCCAGCCAGTCCATCATTCCCTGACCGGCATCGATCAGCCCGATCAGTGCGGGCTGGAGCTTCTCGCCCACGGACTCCTGTAGGTCGCCGAAGCTGGCCTCGAGGATCTTCTGCTTCTTCTCGGCCTCCGGGAGCGAGTCGGCGAACCCGCCGACCTTCTCCTTCAGCAGCTCGCTGATATCGGCGAAGTCCTTGCCCTTGTCCCCGGTGGACTTGTAGTCGATGCCGAGATCCTTCAGCGCGCGGGTGTTGCCGAGCAGCGCCTTGCCGACCACCTTCGCCGAGTCCGGCAGAGACTTCCCGGTCTTCGCGGCGTAGTCGACCAACAGCGGGGTGGTGTCCTTGATCTGCTTCCCGGTCAGCTTGAACATGGCGAGCGTCGCCTGGCTGGATGCGATGTCGTCGGCGTCGGCCCCGGTCTTGCGCTGGAGCTCCTGGTTGTATTTGCGGAGCGCCTCGATCGAGACGTTCTGTGCCTTGGGGAACCGCTTGTAGGCGTCCTCCAGTTGCTTCTGCGCCTTGTCCGCATCAGCGAAGGCCTTGATGCTGTCGCCGCCGAAGTCGAGCGCGGCCTTGCCTGCCACCACGGCGGCGCCGGCGATGCCGAGCATTGCTGCGCCGCCGAGCTTGCTCATCTTGCCGAGCTTGCCCTGCGTCCGGCCGGCCTCGGTCCCTACGCCCTTCAGGGCGCGGGAGGCGGACTTGTCCTGGCCCAGCAGCACCAGCTTCAGGGCTGTGTCGAATGCCATGGTTGGTCCCTTCAGTGATTGTGGCGGCGGCCCCGAGGCCTACTCGGGGCCGCCTGGGTGGGGGCGCTGGGTCGCACTACAGGAAAGGGCTGCGCCGGCGGGAGGAACTCATCCAAGTGCCCGCCGGCCGCGATCCCATCGATTCCCCGGGCCGGGAGTTGATTACCGGCCCGGGGTGACGTTGACGCCCCGGTCTGGTGCTACGGGGTGATCAGGCCCGTGCCGCTGATCTTGGCGATCGAGGCCGGGACGCGGTCAGCGATCAGAGCAGCGAAGCCGAACGCCCGGAAGTAGACCGAGCCCTGGTTGGCCAAGGTCTGGTCGAAGCTCTCCAGGCGCAGCTGCGACTCCCAGAGCCACAGGTCCTCGCGCTTGATCAGGATGACGACGTCCTGGTTGGTGCCTGCGCCGATGTTGATCGGGATCAGAGGGTCGACGTAGACCGGGATCCCGGCCAGCTCGCCGGCCAGACCGGCCGCCACAGGGGAGCCAGAGGCCCCCGGAGCGTTGCTGGACGCGGTCGGCACCACCAGCGGCCGGCCGTCGCCGTCCAGGGCCTTCAGGACCCAGTTCCAGCGCCGCGGATGCATCACGATCGCGTCCGGCGAGCTGTAGCGGGCCGACTCGATCCCCAGCTTGGCGTCCAGGATCTTGACGTAGAAGCTGTCTGCCGCGGTCGTGGAGACCACCTTGGGGGCCGCCGTGGTGTAGGTCACGGTCGTCCCGGCGGTCACAGTCAGCACGCCGCGCAGCTGGCCGTCGGCGCCGGTGCCGTTGAGCACCTGCGAGTTGAACATGCGCGCGTAGTCGGCGGCGAGGTCGGCCAGGATGACCTGGTCGATCGGCGTCCCGGACTGGTGCAGCAGCTGGAGGCTGACGGTCTGCCCGCCGGCGATGGTGGTGATCCCCGAGGAGACCGAGGTCGTGGTGATGTCGGTCTGGGTGATGGCGGAGTTCTGGGTCTGGACGACGCCCACAGCGGTGCCGCTGTCGATCTTCGGCAGGTTCACCGAGGAGACGCCCTCGGGCAGCGGCTGCCCGTTGAGCAGGTCCGCGGTCACCCGGGACGGCCGCGACATGGCGATGAAGTCGGCGACCAGCCAGGCCGGCGGGGCGAACGATCCGCCGGCGGTCGCGCCGGTGTCCAGTGCCCGGGCCTCAGCCGGGTTGTTGGCCCGCCACTCGGCCTCGTTGCGTTGCAGGCGCTCGGCCGCGCCGAGGTCGCCCTTGCGTGCGTTGGTCAGGTCGCGGAAGTAGCTGACCTCACGCTGGTTGTCCTTGCGGTAGATCGCGGCTTCGTTCACCGTGGCGCCGGCGAAGCCGACGGATCGGGTCTGACCGGTGGCCGTCCCTGCGCCCGTGCTGCCGGCGGCCGGGGTCGACAGCTGGCGCATGATTGCCTCGTCGCGCAGCTGCTCCTCGAGCAGGTCGGACACCTTGCCGGACGCTTCGGTCATGCGGCGGCTCTCGGCCGCGGCCTGGGCGCGCAGCTGGTCGAGCCGGATCTGGTCACCCTCACTCAGCCGGTGCTTGGCCTCGAGCTCGTTCTTCTGTGCGGTCACGCCGTTCAGGCGCATCACGATCTCGGAGTACTCGCCCTTCGCACGGGCGATGAGTTCGTTGATGGTTGTGGTCATCTTGTTGCTTCTCCTCAGGAGGTGTGGGGTCGCGGCTTCACCGGACCCGGAACGGATTCGTTCAGGGGAGCGCCCGCGATGCGGGGTGCTCGTTCGGTGTCGGGCCGCTGAGCCCCGGGACCGACGCAGCGGGAGTAATCCCGCCGGGCCATGTGGCTCCGGGTGCTAGACGCAACACCATCAGGGTAGCGGGCGGGTCTGACAGCATCGAGAGCGGCACGCTATTCCGTTTCTTTCTGGTTGAGATCTCGCGCCGACTCCCGAGGCCTATTTCGAGTGACGTCACACCTTGGCGTGACGGTTGCGCAACTGGCGCGTTCCGTACTTGCGTAACCGGCAATCCTTGCGTGTAAGGAAAGCCTGCGAGTTGGGTCATGGCCGCCATCTCCCCGGGAAAAACCAGCCCCGTCGCCGCCGCTTCGCCCCCCCCGGTGGGGGGTTCCAGGGTGAAGGTCCCTAGCGCCTCCTCGACCACGTCCTCGGGCAGTGCCCGGAGCATGGCGTCGACCATGGCGCACGCGGCCTGAGCCAGGGTGCACAGGTCGGGGGTGGTGTTCAGTAGCAGGTTGTACGCCTCGGTGTCGTCGCGTCGGATCGCGCGCACGATGGCCACGACGGTGAGCCGTGCGTCCTCGAGGTCCTCGGTCATCATGTTCCTTCCCCTTCGTTGGTTGTGAACGGGCGACCGCTCGGGGTCCTCGCCCTGCGCCGTGCCCGCCCTTCGGCCTGTTTCACCCTCCACCTGAGCACCGACGCCGGCGCGTGGTCGACGCCGGCCCAGACTCCATCGATGCACTCCGGGTCCTCCTCCTCTGCCGCCTCTTCGCACAAGAAGATGAACGGGCAGTGCTCGCGGCAGAGCGTCGCCGCCAGCCGGCGGTCGACCCGATGTGTCGACGTCCAGAGCCGTGAGTGACCGACGCACGGCGCCGGGTCGCGGCTGTCGGCGATCGCCTCGATCAGCCGGGTCAGCGCCGGGCCGAAGGTCAGCGGGACGAACTCGTCGTTCAGGAACTCCGTCACGCGTTCCACCAGTTCCGGCGGCGCATCGTCATCTGGAACGAGTGAATCCACTGACCCTCGATCACGTGCACCTTGCGATCGTTGAACGGCTGGTAATAGGCGTGGATGCCTGCCTGATTCACGCTGCTGCTCTCCCATCCGCACGAGCAGCGCAGGACCGCGCGCGTCCGGTGCCGAGTGATTCGGTTGCCTTGGATGTCCGCCGGCAGGAACGGGGGCAGCTCGGCGAACCTCGCCAGCGGTCCCTCGGTCACCTGCCGCGCGCGATCCAGCGCCGCCTCCAGCGCTCGGATCGATTGCAGCAGCACGTCCTCGACTGAGAGCTTGCCTTGGCGCGGGCCGTGCCCGTGGCCGCTGTAGCTGTCGTAATCGCTCATCGCGTCCTCTCGGTGGGTGTGAACGGGTGGGGGTCCCCCGACTTGGCAGCGGCCGCCCGGCACGACGGCTCAGGCTTGCCGCAGACCGCGCACAGCGGCAGCCGTACCGCGGCGCCGGCAGACGTCTCGGGGTAGCGGGTCGTCCACCGGATCGAGGCCGGCGTCTGGGCGTTGGCGTCGTTGGCGGCCGCGTACGCCGCCTGCATGACCTGGTCGGCGCGACGGCTGTCGTCCTCGATCGCGGCCTGAACGGCGACGAAGATGCCTTGGGGGTCCCAGCGCTTGCCGACTCGCTGGCACTCCAGGTGCGCGAGGTGAGTGATCGCGGCTGCGGTGTTCACGATTCGCTCGCCGCCCTCGCGGCGTCTCGGAGTTCCCGCCACGATGGCAGTTCTGCAACCGGGCGCAGCCCATCATCATCGGGCGCGCGGTCTGTAGGTACCTGAGGAGATGAGTAGATGGGGAGGGAAGGGAAGGGCGGGTCCGCCTGACCGGACGCGTCGGCGGACACATGGACGGACGCGTCCGGTGAGGCGGACGTGTCCGGTGAGGCGGACGTAGGGAGGAGGCGGTAAGTCGTCCGTTTCCGCAGCAGGGAGACGCGCTCGATCAGCGCCGGCCGCAGTCCTGGCACCGGTGCAGCCAAGGCCCCGAGGGCGTCGTAGAGGGTCGACCGGGCCTTGAGCCCGCACCAGCGCATCAGGCTGTCCTCGCCGGGCGCTGACTCCTCTTCGTAGGCGTCGCAGGCCAGCACCAGCAGCACGAGCCGCTGAGTCCCGGTCACCCAATCCGCGGGCAGCGAGGACACCCAAGACACCGAGGGTCGCGGACCGTCGACGCTGAGCCGCGGCGGTACCATGTGAGCGGCGCCAACCGCTGTCTGAGCCGTCCGGGATTCCGGGCGGCTCTGCTGTTTCGTCACGACTCTTGGGCCCCGGCTCGCTTGGCCCGGCGGGCCTGGGCCGACTTCAGGGCCAAGCGCGCGAAGTAGGCCTTGCGCAGGTGGGCGGCCTTGACGGGGTCGCCGCCTGCCTCGTCGAGGAACTTCCGATCGAGCGCAGCGCGGCCGGGCGCAGTGCGCGCCGCGCGGTCTGGTGTGTTGGCCCAAGATTCGTGGGCTGCGATGGTGGCGGCGAGTCGCCGCTCGGATTCGGTGGACACTTCTGGGCAAGCCTCTCTTGCCACGTCCTGGCCGCCGGAGCGGTGAGGGGTGACCCGAAGAGGCCGGAGCGCCCCCAGAGGGAGGCCCGCCTTAGGTGTTCAGTTGGTTGAGAGCATAGCGCTCTAGCGTCATGCGTTTACAGCAGATCCGCCTGCGAGTCGCGTCGCGTCCGCTTCTGCGCTGAGGTGATCGAGACCGACCCGCGGCCTGGCTCCGCAACGCTGACAGGACAGCTCAGCCGCTGTGCCAGCATGGGCCATCTTGTTGTCGATCGGAAGGGCGAAGGAGATCAGGCGCCGATCCCGGCGCCCTCCTCGAGTCACGCGGATCCATCGCCAAAGGGAGCCCGGCGGGTCGTCTGGCATTTGCTCCAGCATCGCCAGCAGGGTTGTCGCTCCGTGGCGACGAAGGCATGTCCCACAGAACACGCCGACTGCGTAGCCGCCGTCCGGCCTGGGCCCGAGGTCGAACGGGCCGTGCCTCACAACTCCCCCAAGTTCAGACGGCCGGCTTCCTCCGCGGCCCGGGCCGAGGCCTGGGCGCGGGTGTAGCGCATCAGCATGTCGGGCCGGGTCCAGCCGGCGACGGCCATCAGGCCGCCCTCTGAGCCGCCGCGGGAGAGCCACCGGTGGGCCGCGGTGTGCCTTAGCCGGTGCGGGTGGAACCCTGCCACGCCCGCGGCCTCCGCGCGGGCCCTGAGGCTCTTGTGGAGCGCGTCGTAGGTGAATCCCTTACCCCGGTCCCCCAGCCACAGCTCAGGGCCGCCGGCGAGCCTGTGGGAGCGTCTGGCGCGCAGGTAGCGGTCGATCGCGGCGGCGACCTCGGGCGCCAAGGGGACGACGCGGCCGCGGCCGCCCTTGCCCTTGTAGATCGTCACGGTCGGGGGCTGGTCGCGCAGGTGCACGTCCTCGACCCGGATCGCGACCACCTCCCCGGCCCGGGCGCCGGTGGTGAACATGAGTCGCAGGATCGCCTCGTCGCGCCGGTCCATCAGGGCGGATCCGCGGCAGGTCTTGATCATGGCGCGCAGCTGGTCGTCGGTGAGCGGCTCGACCACCGGCTGATCGATCTTCGGGGCTTTCAGGCCGGCGAGCGGGTCGACGGCCAGCTCGCCCTCCTCGAGCAGCCATGCGGAGAACCGCCGGACCGCCAGGTGCCGGGCGGTGGCGGTCGCCGGGCTGGCGCCGGCGGTCAGCAGGTGATCGACGAACTCCCGCATCGTGGTGCGGTCGATCGCCACCGGGCGGCCGGCGGCCAGGGTGTAGCCGATGTAGGCCCGGACCCCGTCGCCGTAGCTCTTGACCGTTTGTGGGCTCTTGCGCTCGGCGCGCAGGTGCAGCTCCCACGAGGACAACAGCCCGTCGAGCTCGGTCGCGTCGCGGACGGCCGGCGGCGACGCCTGTCGTCGGGTCCGGTTGTGCGCTGCCCGGGAGCAAGCTTCCCCGCAGTACTTGGCGTCAGCGCGACGGCCGTGGATCTCGTCGCCACACTCGGCGCAGGTGCTCATGGACAACACTCTAGGGCGCAAATATCTTCTACTGAAGCGTTGTGCGTGCTAGCGTGTCGTCAATACCGCCGACTGACCCGCTCAGGAGGCCGGTGGAAGGCCAGCTGATCAGTCCAGGTAGTCGCGCAGGACCTGCGAGCGCGACGGGTGCCGCAGCTTGCTCATCGTCTTGGACTCGATCTGGCGGATCCGTTCCCGGGTGACCCCGTAGACCTTGCCGATCTCGTCCAGCGTCTTCGGCTGGCCGTCGGTGAGCCCGAACCGCATGCTCACGACGCCGGCTTCGCGCTCGCTGAGGGTGTCCAGCACGTCGTGCAGCTGCTCCTGCAGCAGGGTGAAGTTGACCGCCTCCGCAGGCACGACGGCCTCGGAGTCCTCGATCAGGTC
>CAYQXH010000074.1:0-11224 GCA_964421325.1 uncultured Propionibacteriaceae bacterium | reverse complement strand
GCGTACATGCCGGGGCTGGCGTGCCCCTGGTAGAAGATCTGGTCGCCACCGCCGGGATGGTCCTTGCCGCGGAAGAAGTGGTTGAAGCCCACTTCGTACAACGTCGCCGAGGAGGCGTAGGACGAGATGTGGCCGCCGACGCCCATGCCGGGACGCTGGGCGCGGTGCACCATGATCGCGGCGTTCCAGCGCACCAGCCGGCGGAACTTGCGCTCCAGCTCGACGTCGCCGGGGTACCACGGCTCCTGCTCGGGCCGGATGGTGTTGACATAGTCCGTCGCGGTCAGCGACGGCAGACCGAGGCGCTGGTCGCGGGCGCGTTCCAGCAGCCGCAACATGATGTAGCGGGCCCGGTTACGACCGTCCTCGTCGATCATCATGTCCAGGGATTCCAGCCATTCGGCGGTTTCCTCCGAATCGATGTCGGGCAGGTTGGTCGGCAATCCGTTCAGGATCGGACCGACAGAATCGCGACTTGCCACAGCTACGCCCTTCCTGATTCCGCGCAAGTTCGTTGCGCAAGGGTGACCTTACCCGCCCCGGCTCGACCGGACGCCACCGGCAAGCCATCTTCAGCGACGCGCGCGAGACCAGGTCAGCAGTTCCTCCCCCGGCCAGGTGTTCACGATCCGTTCCGGCGGGACACCGGCAGCCACTGCCCTCGCCGCCCCGTGCGCGGGGAACTCCAGCTGTCCCGGGGCATGGGCGTCGGAATCGATCGCGAACAGGCAACCGGCTTCGATCGCGAGGGCGAGCAGGTCGTCAGGTGGATCGGCACGTTCGGGCCGGGAGTTGATCTCGACCGCAACGCCGAACCGGCTGCAGGCAGCGAACACCACCTCGGCGTCGAAGAGGCTCTGCGGACGGGTACCCCGGCCGCCGGTGATCAGTCGTCCAGTGCAGTGGCCGAGGATGTTGGTGTGCGGGTCGGCGATCGCCGTGACCATTCGCAGCGTCATCGGCTCGGACGGCATCCGGAGTTCGGAATGGACGCTGGCCACAACGACGTCCAGCCGGTCGAGCACGGCCGGGGACTGGTCGAGCCGGCCGTCGGTGAGGATGTCCACCTCGATGCCGGAGAGCAGCCGGCAGCCCGGCTCGGCGTTGAACTCGGCCAACCGGTCCAGCTGCCGCTCCAGGCGTTCTGCGGTCAGCCCGTTGGCCACGGTCAGGCGCGGCGAGTGGTCGGTGATCGCCAGGTAGTCGTGACCGAGCGCCGTTGCCGCCTGCTTCGACGCCTCGATCGGGGCGGTCCCATCGGACCAGTCCGTGTGGCTGTGCAGGTCGCCGCGCAACTGCCGCAGCAGGTCCGCACCGCCCGCCGCCAGCGGTCCGGCCTCGGCTCGCAGCTTCGCCAACCGGTCCGGAACCCTCCCCGCGACAGCCTGGGCGACCACTGTTGCTGTTGACTCCCCCAGCCCGGGAAGCTCCCGCCAGCTGCGGGCCCGGGCGTGGCGTTCGAAGTCCCCCGGGTCGAGCGCGGCCACCGTGTCGGCCGCGGCTCGGAAGGCCCGCACCCTGTACGGCTCGGCCAGCACCCGTTCCATCAGGTAGGCGATCTCCCGCAGGGCTGCGACGGGATCGAGTGGCTCAGGCACCGCCCCAGCTAAACACCGCCGCTCGCCGAGAGCCACCCTTGTCGTCGAAACCCAGCCCCTGAGCGCTGGCTCTCGACGGTTGGGGTGGCCCTCGATGGCGGGCGGCCCGCAACGCCAGGGGGCCTCGCCCGCCCCGGCGTCGGGATGGCTGCTATTAGGGCCGCGACAGGTTGAGGTACAGCACCTCTGGGTCCCAGGACTGTTGCAGCAGGTCTCCGGGATAGAGCACGAAGGCGTCGGCTTCGGCCATGGTCCACGCGCCGTTCGCCCACGACGTCTTCCAGCCCGGCTTGCTTGCGCTCACCTTCACCGTCACGCCGCCGAACGCCCCGATCCGGTCGATCCGGTAGTACCCCAAGGAGTCGGCCGTGACCGTTCGGATGGCCACGCCGGTGGCGGCGTTGAACACCGTCACCCGGGCGCCGCCGAGCGGGCGGGACTCCCCGAGCACCTGGCCCTCGATCACGGCTTCACGGGCGATGTCGAGGTACAGGCTGGCGGTGGGTGACCACTCCTGCGCGAGCACCTGACCCGGCACCAACTCGAACACCCGTGCACTGTTCCAGTCGCGCTGGGCGAAGGAGTCCGCCCAGTTGGTGATGTAGTGCGTGAGCGAGGCGCGCACCTTGACTTGTCCCGGCCACAACCCGTCGATGCGGTACTGGCCGGAGCCGTCGGTGATCGTCGAGCCGATCACCTCATGGGTCCCGGCGTCGAAGACCTTGACCGTGGCGTACCCGATCGGGTCCATCGAGCTCAGCACCTGGCCCTCGATCGCTGCCGGCGCGTAGATCGCCATGGTGCCGATGTCGGTGACCTTGCCCGGGCGAACCGTGATCCGGTCGCCCTCAGCACGGGTCCGCTTCCCGGGGGCCCAACTGGTGAGCCAGCCCGTCTTGGCGGCCTTCACCTTCACCGTCCTGACCCCCACCACCCCGATCCGGAACCGGCCGAGCTCGTCGGTCAGACCGGCGGCGATCTTGCGTCCGGTGTTGGCGTTGACCACGGTCACCTTGACCCCGGGCAGGGGGTCGTCCCAGCCGGCCGTCGGGCTCTGGCTGAAGCCCATCACCTCGCCGGTGACCACGGCACCCCGGGTCAGCTCGATCTGCAGCGCGCCCTGTTCCGCATGCGGCCCGAGGACCTGCCCTGCCTTCAGCGTGACCGGACTCGACCAACCGTCGACGTACCCGTGTTTGGTCGCCCGGACCTGGATCGTTCCCGGTGCGAGGCCGGTGATCCGGAACCTGTTGCCGACGGTCAGGGAGCGAATCACCTTCCCGGTGTCCGCATTGAACACGGTGAGTCTTGCCTTGCCGCGGATGCGGTGCTGGTTCGAGAACACCTCACCGAAGACGGTGGCCGGCGCATCCAGCCGGAACGTGCCGATGTCGGTGACCTGCCCGGCCAGGACGGGGAAGTCCACCACCTCACCTGTCGGGTTGTTGGGCGCCCAGGCGGTGAGCCACCCGGCCTTGGCCGCCTTGACCTTCACCGATCCCGCCGCGAGCATGCCGATCCGGAAACGGCCGTCTGCGTCGGTGACCGCGGAGCCGAGCCGGCCACCGGTGCGCTGGTCGACAACGGTCACCTTCGCCCCGGCCAGCGGTCCCCCTTCGGGTCCAGCCTGCAGGTTCTCGTTGACGCCGACCACGGTGCCGGTCACCACAGCCTCGGGCGTCAGGTCCAGGTAGAGCACCCGCTGCTCGTCCCAGGTCTGTTCGAGCGTCTGACCCGGTACCAGCGTGTAGATCGTGGCTGCCGCGCGGGTACCGACACCACTCGCCCAAGCCGCCAGGTAGCCGGCCTTGGTGGCCCGCACCTTCACATGACGGGCCCGCAGACCGCTGACCTGATAGTTGCCCTCGCCGTCCGTCTGAACGGAAGCGACAACGGCACCGGTGTCAGCATTGAAGACCGTCACGCGCGCGTCGCCGATCGGATCCATCCACGCGAGCACCTGCCCCTTGATGGCTGCGGTGCCGTCCGTCGCCGCTGCCGGTGGCGCTGCGCCGGGCACAACGAAGAACAGGGCCAACGCAGCCCCGAATGCAACCAGAATCCGCCGAGTGCGCACGAGGCACCGTCCTCCCCCCGGACCGCCACGCGCCGCCCCCCGACACGCCGGCCGAGACGTCTTCACGCTACGCGTCCTGGGCGCGGCCCATGGGCATCCGGCAACATTCTCAGGATCTTCCTCGGGCCACCGGTCGTTGGCACCCCGAGCACACCCACCACTTAGGATTCGCCCATGGGCGTGTTCACCGAGCTGATCGCCAGCACCGACGGCGACACCCGGGTCGTACTCCAGGACATCCTCGACCGGGCGGTCGCACTGGTGCCCGAAGCTGTCGAGGACCTCAGCTACGGCACCCCGGCGCTGCGCTACCTCGGTCGTCCGCTGCTCGGCGTCCGGGTGAGCGCCAACCACCTCTCCCTCTTCCCGTTCAGCCCGGAGGTGGTCAGCGCGGTCGCACCACACCTGGCCGGCTTCTCGCTGGCGAAGGGCACGATCCGGTTCACCGCAGCCAAGCCGGTGCCACCCGAGGTGCTCGACCGCATCGTCGAGCTCCGGCGGGCCGAGATCGACGGGCCCAAGTGAGCTCTCCGGAGGCCGACCAGGCCGGCTGGCCACCGCCCGAGGCCCGCGCGGCGGTTTCCCGGCGGCTGGCTGCCGCGGCGGCGGAGATGACCACCGCAGCCCTGGCCAGGATCGCTGAGGAGCACCAGTGGTTCGGCGAACTGGACGCGGAGAACCGGTCGTGGATCACCCTGGTGGCCCGCTCTGGCATCGACGGCTTCCTGGAGTGGTTCGCCGCCGGGGGGCAGAGCATCTCGCCCGGGACGATCTTCGACGCGGCCCCCCGCGCGCTCGCCAGGCGGATCACGCTGAACCAGACCGTCGACCTGGTGCGCACAACGATCGACACGGTCGAGCACCAGATCGCCGGCCTGCCCGACGACGAGCAGGCCCCGCTGCGGATCGGGATCCTGCGCTACTCCCGCGAGATCGCCTTCGCCGCAGCCCAGGTCTACGCTCGCGCAGCCGAGGCCCGCGGAGCGTGGGACGCCCGGCTCGAGGCCCTCGTGGTGGACGCAGTGATCCGCGGCGACGCCGACGAGTCGGTGGTCTCCCGCGCCTCGACCCTCGGCTGGGCATCACCGGAGGGCATCTCGGTGGTGATCGGGGCGGCCCCGGCCGACCCAGGACGGGCCGTCGAAGCCATCCGCGTCGCCGCCGCCCGCCACTCCCTTGACCTGCTCGCCGCCCCGCAGGGGGACCGGCTGGTACTCGTGATCGGTGGCCAGCTGAGCTCGACACCGGAACTCGTGCGGCTCGTCGGCGACTTCGCCGGCCAGTTCGGCGCCGGCCAGGTGGTGGTCGGCCCCATCGTCTCCGACCTGGTCGAGGCCGCCCGAAGCGCCCGGGCGGCCCTGTCCGGCATGCGGGCAGCGAAGGCCTGGCCCGACGCCCCGCGTCCGGTGGCATCTGAGGACCTCCTGCCCGAGCGTGCGCTGGCCGGCGACGGCCATGCCCGCCGCACCCTCGCCACCGACCTGTACCGTCCCCTGCTCGCCGCTGGCGGTGAACTGGCCGAGACCCTGGCCGCCTTCTTCGACTCCGGTGGTTCGATCGAGGCGACGGCCCGCGCCCGCTACGTCCACCCGAACACGGTCAGGTACCGCCTGCGCCGCATCCAGGAGGTCACCGGCTACTCGGCCCTCGATTCCCGCGGCGGCTATGCTCTGCGGCTGGCGCTGACGCTGGGCCGACTGCTCGATTGATGCGAAACCGACAATGCCTCACCCACTCCTAACGGCTGGCCCGACCCGAATCGTTGTAGGTTTCCCACAAAGTCGTCTGTTATAAATTCGTTGCGAATCACCCCAACTCCTGGCCCGGGTGCCGCAAGAGTAGAGACGTGCTCGCAATCGTTGCGCCCGGACAGGGCGCCCAGACCCCCGGCTTCCTCGCTCCCTGGCTCGCTGAACCCCACTTCGCCGATCGCCTCAACTGGTTGAGCACGGTCGCCGGCATCGACCTGGCCCACTACGGCACCAAGGCGGACGCCGAGACCATCCGGGACACCGCGATCGCCCAGCCCTTGCTGGTCGCGGCCGGCCTGGTCACGGCACTCGAACTTTTCCCCAGCCCTGCGGACGGCTTCCGCCGCACCGGCGTGGCAGCCGGACACAGCGTCGGTGAGATCACAGCCGCCGCGGCCACCGGCGTCCTCTCCGCCGAGCAGGCCATGGTCTTTGTCCGCGAACGCGGTCAGCAGATGGCGATGGCCAGCGCAGCCCGGCCGACCTCGATGATGGCCGTCATCGGCGGCGACGCCACCGAGGTCCTCGCCGCGATCGAAGCAGCCGGCCTGACTGCAGCCAACAACAACGGCTCCGGCCAGATCGTCGCAGCCGGCACCGTCGAGCAACTCGCCGCCCTGAGCGAGAATCCGCCGGCCAAGGCGCGGCTGATCCAGCTCAGCGTCGCCGGCGCCTTCCACACCGTCCACATGGAGCCGGCAGTCGCCCACCTCGCCATGCTGGCCCGGGCGATCTCCACCCACGACCCCCGCACCCGGCTGCTGTCGAACGCGGACGGCCAGGTGGTGCAGAGCGGACGGGAGTACCTGGCCCGGCTGGTGAAGCAGGTGGCGAACCCGGTGCGCTGGGACCTGTGCCTGCAGACCATGGCCGACCTCGGCGTCACCGCGATGCTCGAGCTGCCGCCGGCCGGCACGCTCACCGGCATCGCCAAGCGGAACCTCAAGGGCATCGAGCTGTTCAGCCTGAACACCCCCGACCAGATCCCGGCGGCGCAGGACTTCGTGGCCAAGCACGGCGACTCGGCCTGGGCGTCGCCGATGGGCAACACCCCGTCCTGGATGATGGTGGTCTCCCCGAGCAAGGGCGAGTTCCGCAAGGCCGAGGGGATCTCCGGAGATTCACTGCTGGCTGCCGGCGACACGATCGGGACCGTGGCCAACCTGCGCGACACCACCAGCGTCGCCACCACCGGCGGCGGCACCGTCACCGAATGGCTCGTCGAGGACGGCGACCCGGTCTCCCCCGGCCAGCCCCTGCTTCGCATCTATCCCAACCAGGACTCTTCAGGAGCCGACGCATGACCCAGATCAAGGCCAGCACCGGCCCCAAGTTCGCCCGCATCCTCTCGGTCGGGTCGGCGACCCCGTCGCGGGTGATCCCGAACGAGTTCCTGCTGCAGCACATCGACTCCTCCGACGAGTGGATCACCCAGCGCACCGGCATCAAGGAACGTCGCTGGATCGGCGAGGACGAGAACATCGAGACCCTGTCCCTCGCGGCGGCGCAGCTGGCCATCGAGCGGGCCGGGATCGCGGTCGACCAGATCGACGCGGTGATCCTCTCGACCATCTCCCACTACCACCAGACCCCGGCGCTGGCCCCGACCCTCGCGACCAAGCTGGGCATCCCGGACGCCGCCGCCTACGACATCTCCGCTGCCTGCGCCGGCTTCAGCTACGGCCTGGCCCAGGCCGAGTCCATGGTGCGCAGCGGCCAGGCCAGGCATGTGCTGCTGATCGCCGGCGAGACGATCAGCGAGATCACCGACCTCACCGACCGCGGCACCGCCTTCCTCTTCGGTGACGGCGCCGGCGCCGTTGTGGTCGGCCCGAGCGAGACCAACGGCATCGGCCCGGTCGTGTGGGGTTCCGACGGCAGCCAGGCCGGCGTGATCTGGCAGACCAAGGGTTGGCACGAGGCCGTGGCCGACGGCACCTGGCCCCGGCTCGGCATGGACGGCCGCGCGGTCTTCAAGTGGGCGACCAGCTTCATCGCGCGGGCGGCCAAGAAGTGCCTTGACGAGGCGGGCATCACCCCCGAGGAGCTGGACGTCTTCATCCCGCACCAGGCCAACGACCGGATCACCGACACCCTGCTGCGCTACCTGAAGCTGCCCGAGAACGTCGTTGTGGCCCGCACCATCCGGCAGCTGGGCAACAACTCGGCCGCCACCATCCCGATGGCGATGGACGCCCTGCTCAACAGCGGCGAGGCCAAGAGCGGCCAGACCGCGCTGATCATCGGCTTCGGCGCCGGCCTGGTCTACGCCGGCCAGGTCATCACCCTTCCCTGATTCCCCCGGATCCGTCCGGAACAGCAGCAAGACCCCTAGTTAAGGAGAACATTCAATGGCAACCACCGAAGAGATCCGGGCCCAGCTCGCCGAACTCGTCAACGACGTCGCCGGCGTGCCGGTCGAGGATGTCCAGCTCGACAAGTCCTTCGTGGACGACCTCGACGTGGACAGCCTCGCGATGGTCGAGATCCTCGTCGGCTGCGAGGAGAAGTTCGGCGTGGCGATTCCCGACGAGGAGTCCAAGAACCTCAAGACCGTTGGCGACGCCGTCGCCTACATCGAAGCGCACAGCTGACCTGCAGCACCCCCGCTGGTTGAGCCTGTCGAAACCGCGCCAGGCCCAACCGGCACACACAACCTCACCTACCTCGGAGAGACATGACTGAGATCGTGATCACCGGCCTCGGCGCCACCACCCCACTCGGCGGCGACCTGGCCTCCACCTGGGCTGGCCTGCTCGCCGGCAGGTCCGGCGTCCGCGCCATCACCGAGGAGTGGGCGGAGGAACTGCCGGTGAGGATCGCCGCCTACGTCAAGGTCGACCCGTCCGAGATCATCGAGAGGGTGAAGGCCCGCCGGCTCGACCGGTCGACCCAGCTCGCGCTGATCGCCGCCAGGGAGGCCTGGGAGGACGCCGGCTTCACCTGGGAGGCCGAGGATGAGGTCGACCCGCAACGGCTCAGCGTCTCGCTGGCCAGCGGCATCGGCGGCCTGCACTCCCTGCTGAACAACTGGGACGCGCAGCGCGACAAGGGCTACCGCCGGGTCAGCCCGTTCACGATCCCGATGCTCATGGCGAACGCTCCGGCGGCCAACGTCGGGCTGGCCGTGCACGCCAAGGCCGGGGTGCACACCCCGGTGTCCGCGTGCGCGTCCTCGAACGAGGCCATCTCGCTGGCCCTCGACCAGCTGCGGCTCGGCCGGGCCGACATGGCCGTCGTCGGTGGCACGGAGGCGACCATCCACCCGCTGCCGATCGCAGCCTTCGGCCAGATGCAGGCCCTGAGCCGGCGCAACGACGATCCCGAGGGCGCCTCGCGGCCGTGGGACCGGGGCCGGGACGGCTTCGTCATGGGCGAGGGCTCGGCGATCATGATCATGGAGACCCTGGAGCATGCCCGGGCGCGCGGCGCCAAGATCTACGGCACCATCGCCGGCTCCGGCATCACGGCCGACAGCCACGACATCGTCCAGCCCGACCCCACCGGGGAGGGCCAGTCCGGAGCGATGGTCAAGGCGTTGGCCGACGCCAGGCTGAGCGCCGGCGACATCCGCCACGTCAACGCCCACGGCACCTCCACCCCGCAGGGCGACATCACCGAGGCCGGTTCGATCCGGACGGCGCTCGGCGACGCCACCGACCAGGTCGTGGTGACGTCGACGAAGTCGATGACCGGCCACCTGCTCGGCGGCGCTGGCGCCCTTGAGACCATCGCGACCCTGCTGGCGCTCCGCGACCGGATGGTGCCGCCGACGATCAACCTCACCGATCCCGAGCCCGACCTGGGCATCGACATCGCAGCCAACGTCGCCCGTCCGCTGCCGGACGGTGACCTGGCCGCGATCAACAACTCCTTCGGCTTCGGCGGTCACAACGTGGCCATCGCGGTCACCAACGCCAACTCAACCGTCTGACACCCGGTCCCTGAGCCAGCATCTCTGCACACCTACCTTCCAGGAGGTCCACGATGACCCAGGCACCAGCCCCGGCCAAGCCTGTCCGGCTACCCCGCGCGGAGGATCCGCGCAACCCCAACTTCAGGCTCGCCGCCCTGCTCGACGAGGGCTCGCTGAAGCTGATCAGCGCCGATGACAACTCCGGCATGCTCGCGGCCACCGGCACCATCAACGGCTCCCCCGTGGTCGCGTTCTGCTCCGACGCCACCGTGATGGGTGGCGCGATGGGCGTCCAGGGTTGTGAGGTCGTGGTGCAGGCCTACCGGCGCGCGATGGTCGACCGGGTGCCGATCCTCGGCATCTGGCACTCCGGCGGCGCCCGCCTCGCCGAGGGCGTCCTCAGCCTGCACGCCGTCGGCCAGATCTTCCACGCGATGACGCAGGCCTCGGGCAAGATCCCGCAGATCTCGATCGTGCTCGGTGCGGCCGCCGGTGGTGCGGCCTACGGGCCGGCACTGACCGACGTGGTGATCCTCGCCCCGGACGGCCGGATCTTCGTCACCGGCCCGGACGTGGTGCGCTCGGTGACCGGTGAGGACGTGGACATGCTGCGCCTCGGCGGCCCCGACACCCACGAACGCAAGTCCGGTGTGGTTCATGTCGTGGCCGACGACGAGGCCGACGCCCTGGCTCGCGGCCGGGCAGTCACGACCCTCCTCGCTGCCCAGGGTGGGGTCGCCGCCGACGTGGCCGACGTCGACCTGGCCGCCCTTCTGCCCGAGTCGGCCAAGCGCGCCTACGACGTCCACCCCCTGATCGGCGGCCTCCTGGACGAGGGTTCGGTCTTCGAACTGCACGCCCGCTGGGCGCCGAACGTGACCATCGCCTTCGGCCGGCTCGGCGGCCGGACCGTCGGTGTAGTGGCGAACAACCCGCTGCGCCTGGGCGGCTGCCTCGACTCCCTGAGCGCGGAGAAGGCTGCCCGGTTCGTCCGGCTGTGCGACGCCTTCGGGGTGCCCCTGGTGGTCCTCGTCGACGTCCCGGGCTACCTGCCCGGGGTCGGGCAGGAGTGGGACGGGGTCGTGCGGCGCGGGGCCAAGCTGCTGCACGCGTTCTCCGAGGCCAGCGTCCCGCGGGTGACCCTGGTCACCCGCAAGGCCTACGGCGGCGCCTACATCGCGATGAACTCCCGCTCGCTGGGCGCCACCAAGGTGTTCGCCTGGCCGGCGGCCGAGATCGCCGTGATGGGACCGGTGGCGGCCATCCGGATCCTGCACCGCCGCAAGCTCGCCGAGGTGCCCCGTGACATGCTGGCCCAGGTCGAGGCCGATCTCGCCGCGGAGCACGAGAAGATCGCCGGCGGCGTCGACAAGGCGGTCGAGATCGGCGTTGTCGACCAGATCATCACCCCCGACCAGACCCGTTCGGCCCTCGCCCGGGCGATCCGCGTGGCCGACACCGGCATCCGCGGCCCGCACACCAACATCCCGCTCTGACACCTCTCCACCCCGACAGCACCCGGCGCCTCCCCCAATCGCAGCAAGCTGTGAACTTTCCTGCCGTAGTCGGCGGGAGAACTCACAGCTTGCGCGGGTAACGGGTGGGGGTCAGCTCACCTGGTGCAGCCAGCGGACGGGGGCGCCCTCGCCGGCGTGCCGGAAGGCCTCCAGTTCGTCGTCCCAACGAACCCCGAGCAGTTCAGCGACGCCTTCGGCGAGCGGCTGCCGGCCGAGGGCGTCGGCAAGGATGGCCTGCTTGAGCCGGTCCTCGTGGATCATCAGGTCGCCGTGCACACCGGTGGCGCAGGCGAAGATGCCGAGGTTCGGGGTGTAGGCCCAGCGCATGCCCTCGCTGCCGGCGACCGGTTCCTCGGTCACCTCGA
>CAYQXH010000073.1:0-11421 GCA_964421325.1 uncultured Propionibacteriaceae bacterium | reverse complement strand
TTCAGTTACGCCGGCACCGACGCCGACATCGCGGCCTCGCTGCGCGACATGGTGCTGGCACGGCGCATCGACACCGAGGCCACCGCCCTCCAGCGCAAGGGCGAGCTCGGCCTGTGGCCACCACTGCTGGGTCAGGAGGCCGCCCAGATCGGCTCCGCCCGCGCGACCCGCGAGCCCGACCTGATCGTCCCGTCCTACCGGGAGCACGGCGTGGCCTGGTGCTGGGGGATCGATCCGGTGGACCTGCTCGGCACCTTCCGCGGCACGGCGATGGTCGACTGGCCGTCCCGTCCCGACGGGTTCCACCTGTACTCGTTCGTGATCGGCACCCAGACCCTGCACGCCGTCGGCATGGCGATGGCCCTGCAGCGCGAGGGACGGGTCGGGAACGCCGACCCCGCAGCCAACGGCGCGGCCGTCGTCTACTTCGGCGACGGGGCCACCAGCCAGGGCGACGTGAACGAGGCCTTCATCTTCGCGGCCTCCTACGCGGCCCCGGTGGTCTTCTTCTGCCAGAACAACCAGTACGCGATCAGCGAGCCGATCGCCCTGCAGTCACGCATCCCGCTCTACCGGCGCGCAGCCGGCTTCGGCTTCCCCGGCGTCCGGGTGGACGGCAACGACGTGCTGGCCGTCCAGGCCGTGACCGAGTGGGCGATCGATCACGCCAGACGGGGTGACGGGCCCGTCCTGATCGAGGCCTACACCTACCGCATGGGTGCGCACACCACCTCCGACGACCCGTCCAAGTACCGCAAGGCCGCAGAAGAGGAGGAGTGGCGCGCCAAGGACCCGATCGAGCGGGTGAAGGCCTACCTGCTGTCGGCCCGCGCGATCGACCAGTCCTGGCTGGACACCCTTGCCGACGAGTCCGAGGCACTGGCCGAGCGCATGCGCTCCGGCTGCCTGACCCTGCCGGAGCCGGTGCTGAGCGAGCAGTGGCAGCACGCCTACGCCGACATGCCCGACCTGTTGGTGCGCCAGCGCGCCGAGTACCTGGCCTACGAGGCGTCCTTCGAGGTCTCGGCAAGCCCGACCCACCGGGAGTCCTGATGAGCAGCCTGACCATGGCCAAGGCCATCAACGCCGGGCTGCGCCGGGCGCTCGCCGCGGATCCCAAGGTGCTGCTGGCCGGGGAGGACATCGGCAAGCTGGGTGGCGTCTTCCGGGTCACCGAGGGGCTGCAGGCCGAGTTCGGTCCCGACCGGGTGGTCGACTCCCCGCTGGCGGAGTCCGGGATCGTCGGCACCTCCGTCGGCCTGGCTCTTCGGGGCTACCGTCCGGTGATCGAGATCCAGTTCGACGGCTTCGTCTACCCGGCCTTCGACCAGATCGTCTCGCAGGTCTCCCGGATGCGGTTCCGCTCGCACGGCCGCTTCTCCGTGCCGATGGTGATCCGCATCCCGTACGGCGGCGGCATCGGCGCGATCGAGCACCACAGCGAGTCTCCGGAGGCCTACTTCGCGCACACGCCGGGCCTGAAGGTGGTCACCTGCTCCAACCCGCTGGACGCCTACTGGATGATCCAGCAGGCCATCGCGGCCGACGACCCGGTGGTCTTCCTGGAGCCGAAGCGCCGCTACCACGAGAAGGGCGAGGTCGACCTCGATGCGCCCAGCGCACCCATGTCGCTGTACCAGGCGCGAGTGGTGAAGCCGGGAACGGATGCGACGCTGCTGGCGTACGGGCCGATGGTCCGGACCTGTGTGGAGGCAGCCATCGCAGCGGAGAAGGAGGGCAGGAACCTCGAAGTGGTCGACCTGCGCTCGCTCTCGCCACTCGACGACGCCACGATCCTGGCCTCCGTCCGGCGGACCGGGCGGGCCATCGTCGTGCACGAGGCAGTCGGGACCCTTGGTATGGGTGCGGAGATCGCCGCCCGGATCCAGGCCGAGTGCTTCTTCGAACTGCAGTCACCCGTGCTCCGGGTGACCGGCTACGACCTTCCCTACCCGCCCAGCCGGACCGAGACTGGATACCTGCCCGACCTGGATCGGGTGCTCGACGCCGTTGACCGGGCCCTGGCCTACTGAGAGGGAATGCTGATGCGAGAGTTCAAGCTGCCCGATCCGGGTGAGGGGCTGCTGGAGGCGGACATCGTCTCCTGGAAGGTGCAGGTCGGCGACCGGGTCGCCGTCAACGACATCCTGCTCGAGATCGAGACCGCCAAGTCGCTGGTCGAGTTGCCGTCCCCGTTCGCCGGGGTGGTCGCAGAGCTCCTGGTCGCCGAGGGCGCGACGGTTGAGGTCGGCACCCCGATCATCCGGATCGAGGACGCCTCCGAACCGTTGGTCCCTGCGGCCGAACCGGTGGGCGGGCCGTCTGGGACCACCGCAGAAGTCCCTGCTCCTCGACCGGATCAGGGCCGGCCGGGCTCGACCGGTGACTCCGGCTCCCCCGGCGATTCCGAACCTCCCGTCACCGGGAATGTGCAGGACGACCTGGGCGAGGTGCCGGTAGCGGTTCCGGATGCCACCGGCTCGATGCTCGTCGGCTACGGGGCGAAGGCCGGCTCGATCTCCCGGCGCCCGCGCAGGGCCACCGGGGCCGTGGCCGTCCCGCTGCCCCAGACCGACCAGGTGCACGAGTCCTACGACACTGCCAGACCGGTCTCGCGGCGCACCGACGACGTCACTCCGTCCGCGCCCTTGTCCGCCAGCCCGTCAGGGGAACAACTGCCGCAGCCGGGACGCCCGGAGGCTGACGCGGAGCGGGGCCGGCCGCCGCTGGCCAAGCCCCCGGTGCGGCGGATCGCCCGTGATCTGGGCATCGACCTGACGCAGGTGCCTGGCTCCGGGCCGGGCGGGACGATCACCGCCGAGGACGTGCTCACCGCAGCCCAGGGTGGCCGGCCGCAGACCGGCGACCGCCGCGTGCCGTTGCGCGGGATCCGCCGGGAGATGTTCCGGGCCATGACCGCGTCCCTGCACGTGCCGCAGGCCACGGCCTTCGTCGAGGTGGACGTGACCGGCACCATGGAACTGATCGACAACCTGCGGGCCCGTCGCGAGTTCGCCGGCCTGCGGGTCTCGCCGCTGCTGGTCTTCGGCAAGGCTGCCTGCCTGGCGATCGCGCGCAATCCCGAGATCAACTCCAGCTTCGACGAGGCGACCGAGGAGATCGTCCTGCACGGGGACGTGAACCTCGGGATCGCAGCAGCCACCCCGCGCGGGCTGGTGGTGCCAAACATCAAGCGGGCCCACCGGATGAACCTGCTGGAGCTCGCCCAGTCGCTCAACGAGATGGTCGCGATCGCAAAGCAGGGCCGGGTTCAGCCCGGCGATCTGGCCCTCGGCACCTTCACGATCACCAACGTCGGCGTCTTCGGGGTGGACGGCGGCACGCCCATCATGAACCCCGGCGAGGCGGCGATCATGTGCCTCGGCACCGTCCGGCGCAAGCCGTGGGTGGTAGGCACCGGCGAGAACGAACGCATCGAGCCGCGCTCGGTGTGCACGGTCTCGCTGACCTTCGACCACCGCCTGGTCGACGGCGAGATGGGTTCCAGGTTCCTCGCCGACGTGGCCACGATCATGACCGATCCCGGCCTCTCCCTCCTCTACTGACCCACCCCACCCACTCACCCCAGCTCCACCCACCCACCCCAGCTCCACCCACCCACCCCAGCTCCACCCACCCACCCCAGCTCCACTCGCCGTTCCTGCTCCCGAAAGGTGCGCTTGCTCCCGAAACATCGGGAGCAAGCGCACCTTTCGGGAGCGAAAGCGGAGGGTTGGCAGGGGCGGCCGGCGTGGCGGACCCGGTGTTCTAGAGTTCTGGCGTGTCCACGAGAGCCGAAGTGCTGCTGAGTGTTGCCGAACTGCCCGCCGCGCTGGCCGCCGGGGCCCAGCTCCTCGACGTCCGCTGGAGCCTCGGCGAACGACCTGGGACCGGGTTCGACCGCTACCTGCAGGGCCACCTCCCCGACGCGCGGTTCCTCGACCTCGAGGCAGTGCTGACCGGGCCGACCACCGATCCGCGCTCCGGACGCCATCCGCTGCCCGACATCGACCAGCTCGGGGCCGGCCTCGGCGCGCTCGGCATCGATCCGGCGCTGCCGGTGGTCGTCTACGACGAGCCGGGCTCCTTCGCCGCCGGGCGCGCCTGGTGGGTGCTGCGCTGGGCCGGGCTCGACGTCCGGGTGTTGGACGGCGGGATCAGGGCCTGGCTGGCCGCCGGGAACCTGCTCGAGACCGAGGAGCCGGCCGCCGCTCCCGGCGTCCCGCTCCAGCTGGCCGCCGGCCACCTGCCGACCCTGGACGCTGCCGGCGTCGCGGCCTTCGGCGGCATGCTGATCGACGTCAGGGCGCCGGAGCGGTACCGCGGTGAGGTGGAACCGATCGACGCCGGCGCAGGTCACATCCCCGGCGCGGTGAACCGTCCGGTCGGCGGTTTCTGGGCAGCCGACGGGACCCTCCCGGACGAGGCAGCGCTACGCGCGCTGCTGGCACTGCCGGAAGGGACGATCCCCGAGGGAGCGGCGGAATCGTCCCCGGGGGTGGCGGTCTACTGCGGCTCGGGGGTCTCCGCAGCGCAGGTGGTGCTGGCCCTGGCCAGCATCGGGGTGGACGCAGCCCTGTTCCCGGCCTCGTGGTCGGGCTGGTCGGCCGACCCCGCCCGTCCGGTTGCCGTCGGGGCGGAGTGATGGAGCCGCCGACGCTGCTGGTGACCAGGCTCGACCACATCCGCGGCAACCTCGAAGCCATCCGGGAGCGGGTGGGCGGCCGCTCGGTCCTTGCCGCGGTGAAGGCTGACGCGTACGGCCATGGCGCCGTCCCGGTGGCCAGGATGATCGAGCAGGCGCGGGCGGCCGACTGGCTGGGGGTGGCGAACGTCACCGAGGGCGTGGAGTTGCGGATGGCCGGGATCAGGATGCCGATCCTCAAGCTCTCGGTCGCCCGCGGGGATGAGGTGGCAGTGGCGGTCGCAGCCAACCTCGCCCTGTGCGTCGTCGACGCCGACTCGGTGGCCGAGGCAGCGGCGGCCGCCGCCGGCCAGGGGGTCGTGATCGAGGTGCACCTGAAGGTGGACACCGGGATGCGCCGGATCGGGTGCCCTCCCGAGCAGGCGCCGGAACTGGCCGGACTGATCGACGCCGTCCCCGAGTTGCGGCTGGGTGGCCTGATGTCGCACCTGCCGATCTCCGACTCGCCGGCAGGCGAGGAGTTCACGAGAGCGCAGATCGAGCTCTTCCGGGAGACGGTCGAGCGGGTGACCGCCGCCCGCGGGCCGGTCCCGCTGGTCCACCTGGCCAACTCCGGTGGGGTCCTCGGGCATCCCGACTCCTGGTTCGACCTGGTCCGTCCCGGCGTGATGGTCTACGGCGCCTACCCCGACCCGCAGGCGCCGCGGACGGTACAGCTCCGGCCCGGCCTGGAGTGGCGCTCCCGGGTCACCTTCGTCAAGCAGGTCGCTGCCGGCGAGACCGTCGGCTACGGCAGGACCTGGACGGCGCCGGCCGACACCTGGATCGCCACCGTGCCGGTCGGCTACGGCGACGGCTACTCCCGGCTGCTCTCCAACCGGGGCCGGATGTTGATCGGCGGCAACAGCTACCCGATCGCCGGCCGGGTGTGCATGGACCAGACCATGGTCGATCTCGGACAGCAGACCGGGGTGGCGGTCGGTGACGAGGTGGTGCTGATCGGTCGCAGCGGTGCCGAGGAGATCACGACCGCCGAGATCGCCGAACTGATGGGCACCATCCCCTACGAGGTCACCTGCCTGATCACCCGCCGGGTCGCCCGGGCCTTCGTCGCCTGAACCCGGCGGCCGCTGGTCGAGCCTGTCGTAGCCATGGAGCCTTCCCGCCTGGAAGGCTCAGTTCAGGCCCGGGCGATCAGCGGCTGGGTTCACTGGCGCGGGATCGACGCCTGGTGGCGGGCGATGAACTCCCGCTTGGCGTAGGCGGCGAGCCCGTAGGTCAGCCAGCCGTCGACGGCGGCGCCGACGCCCCCACCCACCAGCGGGATCCGGCGAACGATGACCACGGCCAGGTGCTTGCCGCCCAGCCGCCCGGCGAGCGAACCCATCACCCGCTCGCTGATCGCGCGTTCGAGGCCCGGGTCGAAGACCGGCGCTGTGGCGATCGCCAGCGGTGACGTGGGCAGCTTGCCGTCGGCGACCAGCCGGCGGACCTCATCGTCGCCGAGCATCGCGAGGGTGAGGGCGGACCGCACCCGCCGGTCGTCCACGTCGTAGCCGCGCAGGTGCGCGATCGATGCGATCATCCGGACGCTGAGCACGGCAAGGCCGGCGAGGTTCGCCGGAAGGCCGACGGGGAGGGTGATCAGGCCACCGACGCTGGTGAGGAATCCCTGCGCCGATGCCAGCCCGATGTGCTGCGCGACCAGGGCGTCGATGGCCGCCTCCCGGTCGCCCTTGGTCTGCAGCGAGCGAGCTGCAGCTGTCTTGGCTCCAGGAAAGGTGTTGTTGCCGTCGATGGCGAACTCGATGATGCTGCGCAACACGCCGCCGGCCATCTCCGGGGTGCGGGTGACCAGCTGCTTGCCGAAGTCGGAGGCGGTGTTCGCCATCTGGGGATCCTCTCGGTGCGTACCTGACCAGCCTAGGCCGGGACGCGAGGGCCGGGCAGGGGCACCGTCCCCGAGCCGACCCCGGAATGCCCCGGGCGACCCGCCCGAACCCAGCCCGACCAGAACGGGGACGGTTCCTTTTCCGTTCACCGGGAGACGGGGACGGGGAGACGGGGACGGTTCCGTTTCCGTTCACGGAGTTGGCAGCGGTGCCGGTCCCTGGTTGGTTCAGGCACCTGAACGGAAAAGGAACCGTCCCCGCCTGAGGGGGGAGCGTGGGACGCGGCTGGCACAATCGGGGCATGGCGCGCCGTCCGGGCATCTTCGGGCCTGCTCAGGAGTGGCCCGAGCAGGACCTGATCGCGTTCTCCGCCGAGTTCGACGAGGCCCTGGTGCTGGCTGCCTACACCGAGGGCGTGTTCCCGATGCCGCTGCACGAGTCCGGGTTCGCCCAGATGGGATGGTGGTCACCGATGCGGCGCGGCGTGCTGCCGCTGGACTCGCTGCGGGTGCCCAGGTCGCTGCGCAAGTCGGCCCGGCGCTACACCACGACCGTCGACACAGCCTTCGAACAGGTCCTCGAGCGCTGCGCCGACCCGAGGCGGAAGTACGGCTGGATCGATGCCGACATCACCCGGATCTACACCTCGCTGCACCGCGCCGGCCGGGTGCACTCCGTCGAGACCTGGGACGCCGGGGGCCGGCTGGTCGGCGGCCTCTACGGAGTTTCGCTGGGTGGGTTGTTCGCCGGCGAGTCGATGTTCCACGACCCGCTCCACGGCCGGGACGCATCGAAGGTGGCCCTGCTGGCACTGGCCGACCTGCTCGCCGACGAGCATGCTGAGGAGCGCATCATCGACGTCCAGTGGCAGACCGACCATCTGGCCACCCTCGGGGCGATCGAGGTGGAGCGAGACGAGTACCTCGGCCTGCTGACCGAGGCGCTGAGCGTCCCGGAGCCGGCCTGGCCCCGACGGGAGGAGGACCATGCCTGAACTGCCAGAGGTCGAGGCCCTGCGCGGCTTCCTCGCCGGGGCCTGCACCGGCCGGACGATCGCGCGCACGGAGCTGGCAGCCTTCGCCAGCCTGAAGACCTTCGAGGTGCCGCTGTCGGCACTGCACGGCCTCGAGGTGGACGCCGTCGAGCGCCGCGGCAAGTTCATCTGCCTCTCCGCGGGCGGCTTGTGGCTGGTGTTCCACCTGGCCCGCGGCGGCTGGCTGACCTGGAAGGAAGCCATGCCGGCCAGGCCGGCCCGCCCCGGACGCGGCCCGCTGGCAGCAAGGGTGGTCTTCGACGACGAGTCCGGTTTCGAACTGACCGAGTACGGCACCCAGAAGCGGCTCGCGCTCTACGTCGTCCCGAGCCTCGACCAGGTCCCCGGCATCGTGACCCTCGGCCCTGACCCGCTCGCCGACGACTTCACCCCTGAGGTGCTGGACGCGATTCTCGATCGGGCCGGCCGGGCACAGCTGAAGGGCGTGCTCCGTGACCAGCGGATCATCGCCGGCATCGGGAACGCCTACTCCGACGAGATCCTGCACGCCGCGAGGCTGAGCCCGTTCAAACCGGCCAGCGGGCTGGCCGCAGCGGAACGGGCAACCCTGTACGCGTCGATTCGCACAGAGCTCGCCGAAGCGGTCGCGCGGTCGGCCGGGCTGGCTGCGAAGGAGCTCAAGGGCGACAAGAAGCTCAACCTCCGGGTGCACGGCAAGACCGGTCAGGCCTGCCCGGTCTGCGGCACGACCATCGCGGAGGTCTCCTTCGCCGACAGCTCGCTGCAGTACTGCCCCGGCTGCCAGACCGGTGGGAAGCTGCTGGCCGACCGACGGCTGTCCCGCCTGCTCAAGTGACCCGGGCCCGGCCTGCGCCGGGTGTGGGCCGCAGCTGCGGGGTAACGGTCAGGTATCGGTGCCGGGCAGGCGCTCGGCCGGGAGGTCAACCCGGTAGCCTGCTGTGGTTGCCAAGTCGTCGGGGGATGCAATGCGGTCAGCGGCTGGGTCCGTGCGGACGCGAGTCCGTGCGCGAGCCCGCGCGCTCGCGACCGCGCCCTGGACCTCCGACCACCGCCGCGGGCTCGCCTTCATCGTCGCCAGCGCCCTGATCACGATCGCGGTCGCGGCCTGCGGCCCGTCCTCGGTCGCCCTCAAGCTCGGTCCCCGAGTCGACTACCTGCCGCCCTGGTACCTGCCGGTCGGCTGGATCGAACTCGGCGAATGGGTGGCCGTGCCGGCCCTCTGGCTCGGGCTGTTCCTCGGCGCGATCGGCTTGTGGGTCTGCTGGCGAGCCGTGAACACCGGGTGGCGCCCGAACAACCGGCGGCTGTTCCTCACCGGCTCGGGACTCAGCGTCCTCACCGCCCTGGTGCCGCCGCTCACGTCCGCCGACGTGCTGATGTACGCCGCCTACGGCCGCCTCCAGGTGCTTGGGCTGAACCCCTACGACATCACCCCTGCCGGCATCTTCCGCCAGGAGTTCGACCCGGTGCTGATCTGGACGGAACGGCCCTGGCAGGACACCCCCAGCGTGTACGGGCCGCTGGCCTCGGCGTCCCAGTGGCTGGCCGCCTGGCTGGGCAACGGCAACATGCACAACACGGTGTTCTGGCTGCAGATGTTCGCCCTGCTGCCGTTCCTCCTGATCGGCGCGCTGGTCGTCCTGCTCGCCCATGACGACCACAAGATCCAGACCAGGGCCGTACTGTTCACCGTGCTCAACCCGCTGATGATCTGGTCGGTGCTGGCCGGGGCCCACAACGAGGCCTTCACGCTGGTCTTCGCCATCGTCGGGCTGTGGTTCATCCGCCGCAACCCGTTCGTCGCCGGATTGGCCATCGGCCTCGCCGGGACGGTGAAGGTTTCGCTGATCTTCTACGGCATCGCCATGGCGTGGGGCTACCGGCGGGACTGGCGCAAACTGCTGCAACTGGGCCTGGGGGCTGCCGTCCCGCTGGTGATCGCCTACGGGCTGTGGGCGCCGCAGGCCCTGCTGGCCGCCGGCCGGAACACCGGCTACATCTCGGCCGGCTCGTGGGCCCCGTGGCTGCAGGTCCCGCTGGGCTGGGTGATCGGGGAATGGTCGGCGCGCGGTTTCATCGGCTGGCTCGGCTGGGGGCTGATGATCGTGGTCGCCTGGATGCTGTCGCGGGTGCTGCCGTGGCGGCTGGTGCCCGGCAACCCCGATGACGACGAGCCCCGGCGCGACCCGCTCACCATCGCCGTCCGGACCGCAGCCGTGCTGACCGCGGCCTGGCTGGTCACCTCGCCGTACACGCTCAGCTGGTACGACCTGACGACCTGGGTACCGCTCGGCCTGATGGCGGCCTCCCGGCTCGACGTGCTGATGATCTGGCGGGGAGTCTGGCTCTCGGTGGCCTACGTCACCGGGCGGTCGGTCGAGTTCAGCCCGACCATGAAGTCGATCTCCGGCTTCATCCGCGACGCCCTCTGTTCCGGTGCGCAGGTACTGGTGCTGGTGCTGATCGTGCAGTGGTGGTGGGCCTGGGGACACGACCTGCCGAGACTGCCGCGCCTGCGCCGGCGCGTGCCGGTGGCCGCCGGCCCCGGCTGACCCGGACACCAGAACCAGCCGGGGGCCCGGCGCCACTACGCTGAGCGGGTGCTCGGATACTTCGGACCCGCTGGAACCTTCACGCATCAGGCGCTGCTGACCTTCTCCGACGCCGAGGCCATGCCGTTCAGCACGGTTGCCGAGGCTCTGGAGGCCGTCCGGGCCGGCGTTGTGGAGGCTGCGCTGGTGCCGATCGAGAACTCCGTCGAGGGCGGGGTCTCGGCAACCCTCGACATCCTCAGCAACGGCCGCCGGCTGATGATCGTCCGTGAGGTGCTGCTGCCGGTGCAGTTCAACCTGTACGCCCGTCCGGGGACGAAGCTGGCCGAGGTGCGCCGCGTGCTCACCCACCCGCATTCGGCGGCGCAGTGCCGGCACTGGATGATCGACCACCTCCCCTGGGCGCAGGTGACCGAAGGCGGCTCGAACGCTGCGGCGGCCCAGGAGGTCGCCGACCCGACCTCGAAGTACGACGCTGCGATCTGTGGCGAGGTGGCCGGCGTCCGGTACGGCCTGGAGCCGATCGCCACCGGGATCGCCGACAACTCCTCTGCCGTCACCAGGTTCGTGCTGGTCTCGCTGCCGACCGAGCCGCCGCAGCCGACCGGGGCGGACAAGACCACCCTCGTGGCCTACATGCACGCCGACCATGCCGGTGCGCTGCTGGAGATCCTCGAGCAGTTCTCCAGCCGGGGCGTGAACCTGACCCGCATCGAGTCCCGGCCCACCAAGACGGCGCTCGGCAACTACTGCTTCAGCATCGACGCCGAAGGCCACCTGCGGGACCCGCGCCTGGCCGAGGCGATGCTCGGGCTGCACCGGATCTGCGCCGACGTGGTCTTCCTCGGCTCCTACCCGCGGGCCGACCGGGTGCGTCCGCAGATCGCGCGGGGTTTCACCGACGCCGACTTCGCCGCAGCCAAGGAGTGGTACGCCACCCTGGTGAACCCCGAGGACGACTGACCCCTGCACCAGCACAAAAGGGGACAGTCCCCTTTCGTGCGGCTGCGCGGCACCAATCGGCATGAAAGGGGACTGTCCCCTTTTGTGCGGTCTCGGGACGTGCGACCAGCGGTCTGCATCGAGGACTCCGATAGGCTCGACGCCGTGATCGACCCGAAGCTGCTGCGCACCAATCCCGACCTAGTCCGCCGCTCCCAGGAGGCTCGTGGGGAGTCCGTCGAGCTGGTCGACGAACTGGTCGGTGCGGACGAGGCGCGCCGCTCGGCGATCGCGACGTTCGAGAACCTGCGCGCACGGCAGAAGGACCTCGGCACGCAGGTCGCGCTGGCTACGGGTGAGGAGAAGGCCCCCGCG
>CAYQXH010000072.1:0-11466 GCA_964421325.1 uncultured Propionibacteriaceae bacterium | reverse complement strand
CGAGGTGGTCGAGGGCGAGCTGGGAGAGGATGTCGCCCTTCTTCACCGTGTACCGCTCGAACGCCGGCGCGGCCTTGCCGACTGCGGCAGGCGCCGGGTGCGGCTGGCCGGGTGCCATCGGCGCCCCGGCCGGTGCCGGGTGGGCGCTCGCCGCTGGGGGTGGCGGGAGGGTGGAGTTGGTGGTGAGGAACAGGGCGATCGCGGCGGCGACCAGGGCGCGGGCGACGCCTTGCGGGAGGGTCAAGCCGGGCAGGTGGGGTGCGGGCAGCCGCCGGATGGCGGCGACCAGTTCGGTGACCACGACGACGGTGAGCAGGGCCCACACGATCCAGCCGGCGGCTTTGACGAGGATGAGGAACAGGGTGCCGTCGTCGGGCCGCAGGAGCGCCGCCCAGATCCCGGCAGGGGTGGGTTCGACGTGCGGCAGCCCGACCGGGCCGATCAAGATGAGCAGGATCGGCAGCCCGACCAGCAGGAGGGCGAGGAGGGCGATGGCGCCCAGGCCGGTGAGGATTCGTCGCATTAGCGTTCCGTTCCGTCCTGGGCCCGGACGAGGCGGGCGGTGGAGGTTCCGGTGACCGGGAGGGGGCCGATGCCGATCGCGGTGAGGAACACCGGGGTGTAGGTGGCGGTGACGCTGATCTCGAGCTGGGTGCCGCCGGCCGTGACGTTGACGGTGCCGGTCATGTCGGCGCCGGCGATGTAGTCCAACGCCGCCCGGCGGGCCCGTCCGGTGTCGACGGTGACGGTGGTGCCTCCGCCCATCAGCTGGTTGGGGTCGGCTTGTTGGCCGGCGATCCGGGCGGCTTGGGCGGCGATGTCGGTGGCGTGTTGTTTGGCGGCGATCTGGCCGGTGAGGTCGACCGAGATCCCGACCATCAGGGTGAACGCGGCGACGATCAGGACCGCCCAGACGCTGACCGAGCCCCGCTCGTCACGCCGCAACCGCGGGGTGCGCATGGTGGTCATCGTCGTTCTCTCCAGGTGTCGATGGGGCTGGTCATGGTGGATCGGATGGTCAGGTCGGGCAGGCCGGGCAGGCCGAGGTCGCCGCTGGCGACCCGGCAGGTCACGGTGGCGGTGACCGCGGCGGGGGTGCCGGCGGGCCGAGTGAACCCGGCCAGGTCGAGGTCGACGGTGTGGCTGGCGCACGGCAGTTGCTGGGCGAGCCCGGCCTGGGCGACCGTGTTGGCGCTGCTGCGGGCCTCAGCCCGGCTGCGGGCTAGGGACGCGGCCCGGGCGATGTCGGCGGCGATGCCCTGCACACTCTGGTGGGCCAGGGCGACACGTCCGCCGAAGATCACCAGCAGGATCAGCAGGATCACGGCCGGGCCGGCGATCACGGCCTCGATCGAGGCCGAGCCCCGTTCGTCACGGAGCCGGCGGTGGCGGCCTGGGCGGTTCATCGGGTCACCCGTTCGATCTGCTGGATCCGTTCCTGGGCGACCTGCGGATGCCACCCGGGGATGACGCTGAGGGTGGTGCCGGTGACCCGGACGGTGACGGTGGTGGCGGTCCGGGCGCAGTCGATGCCGGGATCGGTGAGGACGTCGCCGAGGCTGGTGAGGAACTCGGCGGCGGCCTGCTGGCAGGCGGTGGTGGTGCCATGTTCGGCGGCGGCGGCGCGGGCGCCGGTGGTGGCCGCCGAGAGGGCGGCGGAGCGGCCGTAGAAGTACAGCCCGGCCTGCAGCCCGGTGAACGCGATCCCGAACAGCAGCGGCATGAGAACGACCATCTGGACGCTCATCGAGCCGCGCTCGCCGAACGCGACTGTCGTGGGGTTCCGGATGGTCATGGTCGTGCGGCTCAGTGGAGCAGGCCGATCTGATTGGTGAGGAAGGCATTGATCGCGGCCACCACGACAGCGACGAACCCGATGGCGGCGGCCGCCCACAGCGCCTGTTCGATGGTGAAGTTGCCGCGTTCGTCGTGCCGCAGCTCGGCGAGACGCCGCCGGGCGGCGACGGTGAGCGCGTGGGCGTGGGCGGCGAGCTGTTGGGCGAGTTCGGTCATGGCGGGGTTCCTTTCGATCTCAGGCGGTGAACAGGCGGACAAGTGCGGGAATGATCAGGATGGACAGGAAGATGACGGCGGTGAGGCTGGCGGGGATGGTCATGCGTTCGCCGATCTCGTTGGCCTGGCTGAGGTCGGCGGCCAGTAGCGCGTTGCGGCCGGCATCGGAGCGGGCGCGGAGGGTGTCGTAGACCTGGGCGCCTTCCTCGCCGCACAGCCGCATGATGTCGGCCAGGTCGTCCAGGTCGGGAATGGCGAGTTCGTCGGCCAGGTGCCGCAGCGCGTCCCAGGGTTGTTGGCCGGAGAAGCGCGACCGGGCGAGCTCCTCGCCGATGCGGCGGAACGGCCAGCTGTCACCGACCTCGGCGGCCAGTTCCATCGCCTGCCGGGAGCCGGAGGCGCCGCCGTGGCGTTCGAGCGCGACCAGGTCGGTGTAGGCGCCCAGCGCGCGGCGGAACTCGACCCGGGCCCGGGCAGCGTCCTGGCGGGCGTTCAGGTCGGGCACGAACCAGCAGGCCACCATCGCCGCCACGGTCGCGATCACCGGGATCGTCACTGGCATCGGCACGGTCCAGGAGATCAGCCAGGACAGCAACGGCATCACCAGCGCGGCCAGGCCGGCGAACGCGAGCTTCTCACCCACAAGGGAGGCCGGGGTCTTGCGCAGCACCGCCAAGTCCGCGGCCGGAACCCGCAACCAACCCGCCGGCAGGCGGCGGACCGCCCACAGCCCGGCCCGCTCCCCACCGGTGGGAGCTGTCGCCGAGGCCGGGACAGTGGTGGTGTGGCGGGGTGAGAGCCGGCCGACAGCGTCGACCGGGTCGGGTTCGGCCGGGGACGCCCACCAGATGAAGGTGGCCACTCCGGCCATGACCAGCATGCCGGCCAGGATCAGCAGCGGAAGCGAGGTCACGACCGGGCCTCGGCATTCGTGAACCCGCGGGTCTGGTTGAGGAACCGGGGCGGGGCCGGGGCGGTGGCCATGCGCCGCATCCACACCAGGGTGGCCGCATACGCCCCGAGCAGCACCGTGAGGACCAGCTGGCCGAGCGGGGTGGCGTAGGGGGCGAGGAACTGGCCGGACAGGGCGAGCACGACCAGGGCGCCGGCGGACAGGATCGTCACCCAGCGGGCGGTGGCGCGCGGCTTGGCCCGGTCGGCCTCGATCTGGCGGCGCGCCCGCACGTCGGCCGCGGTCGACTCGGCCAGCCCGGTCAGCACCGCCGCCAGGCCAGGGCCACGCTTGCGGCAACCCAGGATCAAGGCGGCGGCGACCAGGTCTCCCGTGGCGTCGTCGATGTCGTCCGCGAACCCGCGCAACGCCGCCTCGGTCGGCCAGCGTCCCTTCAGCCGGGCCACCAGGGCGGTCACCTGCGGCCGGACCGCGTCCGGGGTGGATCGCAGGCTAGCGATCAGGGCTTGCTCCAGGCCTTGGCCGGCGACCAGCACCCCGGACAGGTTCCGGGTCCACTCCGCGATCCCGTCCAGCCGGGCGATCCGCTCGGTCTCGGTCGAGGTCGCCAACAGCACCGGCAGGCCCAGCACCACCACCGGCAGCACCACGATCAGCACCAGCCAGCCAGTCAACGCCCCCGCGACCACCCCGGCAGCCAGCCCGGCAAGGGCGAGAAGGCGTCGCCGTCGCGGGATCCTGCGCCAGCGAGCAGACCATGCGGGGCTGCGGCGGGCCGGTCTGGGTGGGGGCTCGGGAGTCAGGCGGAGGCTGAGGATCACGCCGAGGATCCCGGCGGCGACCATCGCTCCGGAAAGGGCGGCGAGGACGGCGCTCATGGCCGCAGCCTCGGGTGGGCGTCAGCCTCGGCGAGGAACCCGGCGTAGTCGAACCCGTTGTCGACCAGCCGGTCGAGCAGCCGTGCCGGCGGCGGGGTATCGGCCACCCCGCAACTGGTGGGGGTGGCGCGGAACACCGAGGTGAGGCTGTAGCGGCGGTTGTCCTCACCCGGTTCGACCGCGAGGATCTCCGCGACGTGGCGCACCTTGCGCGGCGCGCCGTCCTCGGGGCGGGTGATCTGGCACCGCATGTGGACGATGAAGTCGATCGTGTCCGACAGCTTCGCCGCGGCAAGCTCCATGGTGACGTGCGGCCCGGCTTCCATGGCGCAGGTGATCAGCTTGCGCATCGTCGCGTACGCGTCGGCGGAATGCGTGGTGGACAGGCTGCCGGCACCGGACTCCATCAGCTTGATCATCGACCACACCTCAGCACCCAGGATCTCGCCCAGGATCTGGCGGGCCAGGGTGAACTTGTAGCTGTCGATCACCTGCTCCGGAATCCGCCGCTCCCCCGACGAACGACCCTCCCTGGTCACCTCGCCCGAACCGGGCCGTTCCTCCCAGGCGTGGATCATCTCGTGCTGGTCAGGCAGCTCGTGGAGGAACAGCTCGTGCTCGCCCTCGAACGTGCCCACCACCTCCCACGGGTCGATCTCGGCGCACAACGCCCGCACGGTGGTGGTCTTCCCATCACCCTGACCGCCGGAAACGACAAGTGAGCACCGTGCCTTGACCGCCGCCGACAACAAGCTGGCCATCACCGGCGACACTGTCCCCCACTCGGCCAGGTCGGCCAGGGTGACCTGCCGGATCCGGTGCCGACGGATCACCACCGCCGGCCGGGCGGTGTCACGGGCCGCGGTCAGCCGCGAGCCGTCCTCCAGCCGCAGCAGCAGCGACGGCTGGGCAGGGCTGAACGAGCGCGGATTGTCCGCCCGGCCAGCCAGGAACGACAAGAAGTCCAGCAGCTCCTCATCGCTCTCGGCGACCGGCTCGGCCCGGGTCAGCGACCCGTCGGCCCGTTCGACCAGGACGTGGTCGTGGCCAGAGATCATCACGTTCTCCACCGACGGGTCATCCAGCAACGGCTGCAACCGGCCCAGCCGGAACAAGGCGTCGAACACCGCCTCCGCCAACACGTCCCGCTCCGCCAGAGTGCGCGCCCGGCCGGCTTCGGCCAGGGTCGAGGCGTCCTGGGCGTCCAGCAGCCGGGTGATGATGCTCCGGCCCACCTGCTCCTGCTCGGCCCGGTCCATGCCGGGCTGCCGGCCGATCGCCTCAGTCAACGCCGCGGACGCCTCGCCCCGCAGCCGGGCAACCTCAGCCCAGTCCTGGCCGGACACGGCCGCCCGCGGTGGCCGGGGACGCAGCTGCGGCGGCAACGCAGACTCGGCGACCAGCGAGGCCGGCACCGCCTGAGGTTCCCTCGGCTGCGGTGCAGTCGCGGGGTCGAGCAGCCGGAACGGCGAGCGGACCCGGCCCGGCTTGTGTCCGTTCACGGTGACACCACTGGAGAACAAGGGCAGGCCCAGCGGATCGGTCGCACGATCGTCGTCACTCATCACGTCTCCCTCCAGCAAGAACCCGGCCCTGAGCAAGCACGCTGCGGAACGGCGCGGGCACCGATGCGTCCAATAGCGACCCCAACGCGCCGGCGGTCGCGCGCAGCGACCGGACGTAGGCCGAGTCGGCGAACGCGGACGCCGCTGCGTCCGGGCCGCGGCCGACCCGCCGCCACCACGACGGGCGCGGTGCCGGCTGGCCGTGGGAGTACACCCGGGCCGGCTCGGGCGCCCAGTCGATCGACCCGAGGACCGGCATGCCGAGGGTTCGGGCGACCTCCCGGTTGTCATAGGGCCGGCCCTCCCCGACGACCAGCAGCCGGGTGGTGTGGCCCGGCAGGTCCTCGGTCAGCAGCGCGGCGGCCCACGACCGGGCCGCGGCCAGGCTCGGCAGATCACTGCCCACCACAAGCAGGGTCACGTCCGCGCCGTGCACCAGCGGACGCGGCCAGCCCGGCGGGCCGAGCCGGCCCGCGTCCACGATCACATCCGTGCCGGTCGGATCGAGGGCCCGGAGCGCGTCCAGCAGTGGCTCCCACAACGCGGCGATCCCGGCCGCCTGCTCGTGCGAACGGGCACCGAACAACACCGACACCGCCGAGCCCTCCACCGGGTACAGCAGCTTGGGCAGCGCCTCGGCGACCAGATCCGAACGGTGCGCGATCACCAGGTCGACCAGGCCCGGCTGGTCCAGCTGGCCGCGGAAGAAACCGGCCAGCAGCCCCGAGCCGCCCTTCGGGTCGGCCTCCACCAGGACCACCGGACGCGGCCAGTTCAAGGCCACCCCCAAAGCTGTCGTGGTCACCCCGGGCGAGCCGGACGTCGACGCCAAGCACACCAACACGGCTCAGCGCTCCCGCGAGTCCAGCACCAACGCCACCCGGCCCGTCGCGGCCCGGGCGGCGACCTCGGCCGCCTTCCCCGACGGCACCACCACATCGACCACCACCCGCTGGCCGTCCGCGCTGTCCGCCACCGACTGCACCACCGCATCCACCGTCACCTGGACCGCCGGGACCTCAGCCTGATCGGCCGGGGTCTGTACCAGCCGCACCCGATCCCCCGGCCGCAGCGGCTCGGCCGGCAACTGCCCCAGCCCGAGCGCGATCCCGACCACCGACTCACCCGTCCGCGGGATCACGTCCGGTTGCACCTGCGCCGGGGCCAGCAACGTCCCCGCCGCCAGATCACCCGCCGCGCGCTGACCCACCATGCCGTTCAACTCGGCCGCCGGCACCGTCCGCACCGACGGGTCGACCGCGACCCGCACCACCATCAAGTCCTCTGCGGTGATCAACTCGCCGCGATCCACCGCCACCCGGACCGCGACGACCTCCACCGACGTGGTCGAACCCATCCACACCACCACCCCCAACACGGCGCCGAACAGCACCAGGGCCACCCACATCAGCGCCATCAACGGACGCCGCCGCAGCTTGCCCGGCAGCGGATGAGAGGCCAACTCGTGGCCGTTCGGGCCGGGCGTAGCCGTGACCGGCGGTGTGGTTGTGGTGGTGGTGGTTTGCATCGGTCGCCTCCGGGGTCAGAGGTCCAGCACTATCGGCGGGACGGGCGTCCCGCCGGGGTCAGCGGTTCGTCACGATCACCTGGATCTCGCCGACTTCGAGCGTCCGCTCCTGGGACAGGCTCAACGGGATCGCACCCGACCTGCCGTAACCCGACCACCGCGCAACCCAGTGCACCGTCGCCGTCACTCGATACGTCCCCTGCCGCTCGTACAGATAGCCGCAGGAAGGAGACGGGCCAGCGCCCATCCCCTTGCGCCACGGCGTGCCCTTGTTCGCACACCGCACCTCGTCGCCATTGCCCATCGACCACGCCACCGACTCCGCCCGCGCGGTCAACGACACCCCGGCGGCCGAGATGGTCGCCGGGCCCCACGTCAGACGCGCTGGATCGGCCACCCACAGCCAGGTCGGAACTCCGACGTAGCCCATCCCGCCGGCCTCCGTCGGCGTCCAGCCGATCTTCGGCGCCTTCAGCTGGAGACGGGCCAGAAGGGTCCGGGCGATCGACTCAGCCGCCGCCCCCGGATCGGTCCAGAACCACATCTCGTCACCGCCAGACATGCACGTCACGTGGATCCAGCCCGCGTGGGCGGCATCATCCAGACCGAGATCGGCCAAAGACGCGCCCACCGGAGCCACCGCACCGGCACCCAAGTCGGCGCAATCCGGCACGACCTTCTCCTTCGGCGCCGGATCGGGGTACCCGGGATCAGGATCGGACGGATGGCCCGGATCAACGATCACGATCAGGCACTCGTCAGTGGTGTCGTCGCAGCCAGGGTCACCCGCCCTGGCTGGAGACGCAGTCGCAACGAGCGCACAACCGGTGGCGAGCAGGCACATCAGGAGCCGGATCATGATGGGCCACACTCGCCCTTGGTCGGAGCCAGCCCGTAGACAAGGAAGCTCTTGTCGCCGGTGCGCTTCTGTGCGGTGTACTGGCGCAGGAGGAACTCGGGGATCCGGTAACCCAGCTCTTCCGCGCTCACCTCACGGCCGTCCTTGTCGAGCACCCGTGCCGGCCGTTGGTCGATGCAACGTGTGATCACCACCTCGGTGCCATAGCCGACATCCGCGGCTCGAGTCGCCTTCGTGGTCAGGACCTTCGTGTTCGTGTCATACCTGAACCCACGCTTCTTCAGCGACAGGAACGAGGCGACATTCGACTTCACGACCTCGGGGCCAGCCCACTTCGCCAGCAGCGATCGCATCTCAGCTTCGCTGAAGCTGGCGGGGTTTGCCCCGATCTGGTCACTCGCCGCCCGATATTCATCAACCGCCGCAATCGCGGCAGCCTGGTCGGCGCTCCAGGTCGGGCTGGGCGTCACCGATGGGGACGCCTGGGATGCCGTGGGCGTGGGCGTCGGAGCGGTAGTGGGCGAGGTGGAAGGGGGTGTCACGGCAGCCGGAGTGCAGGCTGACAAGAGCAAGAACACGCTGCACGCAGCGATCAGCGCTGGGGTTGGCGCCATGGCTTGGCTCCCTTCCTTCTACCCTCCCTAGGCCCAAGAAGTTGTCGATCGGGACACCCGAACGTCCACGAGTTTCATCGGAACGTCTTTTCAGAGTAGGACGACCCCACCCAGCTGGCTAGCCCCGTTCGAACACCTGTGCGTACGAACTTGCGCGGGCGCTGCTGAGGCAGAGCCGTCCGCAGGTGATCGGCGGCGTTCGAGCGACTGCGGTTTGGGTGTCCCGATCGACAACTTCTTGGGCCTAGGGAAGTACAGGACCGTCCCTGTCAACGTCCGAGGAGGAGGAGTGATGACCCATCCGACATCCGACCAAGCGCACCTGCTCACCGTCGAGGAAGCAGCAGAGTGTCTCGGCATCGGCCGCACCAAGACCTACGAACTGATGATGAGCGGGGCGCTCGCCTCGATCAAGATCGGTTCCCGTCGCTTGATCGCGGTCCGCTCGATAACCGCCTACATCCGCGACCAGCTCGGCCGAGTCGAGTGCCCCGAACCGCTCACGCGCGACACCATCGAAGGGCTCGTCGAATCCGGAGAGGTCCAGTCGATCACCCTCGGCAAGTATCTGTTCGTCTCGGTCGACTCGCTCGACTCCTACGTCAAAGGCCAGCCGCAGGTGGCGTCGTGAAGCGGTCGGCCAACGGCCGGTCGTCGATCTACCAGGGCGAGCGGGGCTATTGGCACGGTCGCGTGACCGTCGGGGAGAAGGAGGACGGCAGCCCGGACCGACGACACGTCATGGCGAAGACCAAGTCCGCGGTGACCGCCAAGGTCCGTGAGCTGGAACGACAGCGCGACGCACAGACCGTCACCAAGGTCGGCGAGAGATGGACCGTCGAGGAGTGGCTGGAGTACTGGCTGGTCGACATCGCGCAGCCTGCGCTCAGGCACAACGCTTGGGACGCGTACCGGATCGCCGTGCGGGTGCATGCGATCCCGGCGTTCGGCAGGAAGCGGCTCGACAAGCTACGGCCTGACCACCTGAAGGCGCTCTACAACAAGATGATCGCCTCCGGCCGGTCCCCATCAACCGCACACCAGGTACACCGCACGCTGCGTGCCTCATTCGCGATCGCCGTCGACTCCGGCTACATGCCCAAGAACCCAGCCACGCGCAAGATCTCCCCCCAGGTGCGCAAGGTCAAGATCACCCCCTACGAGCCGGACGAGATCCGGAAGCTGATCGATGCTGCCTTGGACACGTTCGGCGGAGTGCGGTGGATCATCGCCCTCGCCCTTGGCCTTCGACAGGGAGAACTCCTCGCCCTTCACTGGAACGACATCAATCTGGACAGGGGACTGCTCACGGTGAGCTTCAGCCGGCCGCGTCCTGTGTACCGCCACGGCTGCAACCCGCCGTGCGGCATGGCGCACCCGGGCAGGTGCCCGGACAAGATCCGGATCAACCCGGAGCGAGGGGAGACGAAGTCGGACGCCTCTCATCGAACCATCGGCCTGCCCGACGAGGTGACGGTGCTGCTGCGCTCCCATCGCACCCAACAGCTCGAAGCACGACTGAAGGCCGGCGACCAGTGGCACGAGGGCGACTGGGTCTTCACCGATGTCCTCGGCTACCCGCTGAACAACACAGGGGACTACCGTCGCTGGAAGGCACTCATCAAGGCAGCCGGCGTCCGCGACGCCAGACTGCACGATGCCCGCCACACCGCCGCGACCACCCTGCTGCTGCTTGGCGTCTCCGAACGCGCGGTCATCGACATCATGGGTTGGTCGACGGGGAAGATGACGCTCGTCTACCAGCACATCACCGACAGCGTGCGGAAGGATGTCGCGTCCAAGGTCGGCGACTTCATCTGGGGAGCGCAGGAGCAGCCGTGACGGCGTGGCATCAGGCGGTATCCGGCTCGATCCTGGTCCGACACGAAGGCTTCGATGCGACACTGCAGCGGCCGCCGCGAACACCCCCGGACAAGCCCGAACAGCCGAAATCGAACACCGCCGAGGACACGTCCGCGGACTACAACTGAGACTAAAACTGAGACTAAGTGCCCCAAACAGCCCGGAAACGCCCCTCCTGAGTCACCCTCGGGAGGGGCGTTTCCCCTTGTCATGGCGGAGGTGCGGGGATTTGAACCCCGGAGAGGGTTGAAGCCCTCAACCCGCTTAGCAGGCGGGCGCCATAGACCGGACTAGGCGACACCTCCAAGACGGCCGTCAGCCTACAAGGCCACGCTCGGCGGCGGCAAAATGGGCCGAAATCGGGCAGTTTGACTCCCGCCGCTACCCTTGATCTGGCCATCCTCCTGTAGTAAGGATCCTCGACCGTGACCTACGACCCTTCCGCGTCCGATGGAGCCGTCCCCCGCCGGGTCGCGGAAGCGGACAGCCCCACCCCCGGCGGAGCGGCCCGGCGGATCGCCGTCACCGGCAGTTTCTCCGGTTCCCTCGGCTGGACGGTCCTTGGTGCCATCCTCCCCGGGCTGGGCCTGTGGAAGGCCGGGCGCCGGGTCGCGGGCGGCGTGGTGATGGCTGTCTGGATCGCGGTCATCGGCGGCGGGGTGGGCTTCTACCTGACCGACGAGCGGCTGCTGAAGTCCCTCATCGTGAAGCCGGCGGTGCTGCAGGGCATCGCTGTGGCGCTGCTGGTGCTGGCCCTTCTCTGGGTGGCGGTGATCGGCTTCAGCCACCTGTCCCTGCGCCCGGCCAACCCTTCGGTCGGCCAGCGGGCCGCCGGCGCAGCCGTCGTCGGCGTCCTCTCCTTCGTTGTGGCTGCACCGATGGCGGTCGGGGCGAATGTCGCCTGGACCGCTGCCGGTGCCGTCAACACCATCTTCGGCGAGGAGACCCCGCCCAACTCGACGCAGCCGACCCTCGACCCGGTGGACCCCTGGAAGAACAAGGACCGGCTCAACTTCCTGATCCTCGGCGGCGACTCCGGCAACGACCGTTCCTCGACGCTCGGGGATCGCACCGACACCGTGATGGTCGCTTCGATCGACACCCACACCGGGGCCACCACGTTGTTCACCCTGCCGCGGAACACCGAGAAGATGCCCTTCCCGAAGAACTCGCCGCTGCACAAGTACTACCCGAACGGTTTCTACAACGGCACCGGTGCCGACCGTGCCGAGT
>CAYQXH010000071.1:0-11604 GCA_964421325.1 uncultured Propionibacteriaceae bacterium | reverse complement strand
GCGGGCGGCGCGGGGGGGCTCCCCGCCGGTCGGGTTGGCCGGCGGGTGGCACTGGGGCGCCGGCCTCCGGGCACCGGCCACCCTGGCCGTGGTCTTGGGCGGCGGCGCAGGGATCGCTCTGGCCCCCCTTTCGGGTGCCGTCCGGGGGCATCGCCGGCCCCGGCACCAGGCCGCAGCCCTCGAACGCAGCGGTTCGCGGGTGGTGCTGATCGAGCCGGGCCTGGCCGGCCGGGTGGCCATGGGCCCGGACCTGCTCGCGCCCGAACGGGCCCGGCGTGCCTTCGCTGCCGGCGAGGCGGACGCCGTCCGCCACGCCGAGGCCGCCCGCGCCGCCTGGGGATCCTGAGCCAGCTGTGTTCACGGACTGGACGCGCCGGTGCCCCCAACTGGGGCCGTCGCGCCCTGCGGGGCCGCCGGATCCGAAGAAGTCGGTAGCCCAGGGGGTGCCGGGCCGACCGATCGGCGCAATACAGTTTGCGGACGCCAATCTCTGAGGAGACCCGATGTTCCGCAAGATCCTGGTTGCCAACCGGGGCGAGATCGCCGTCCGGGCATTCCGGGCCGCGACCGAGCTGGGCATCGGCACCGTCGCGGTGTTCCCGTACGAGGACCGTCACGCCGAGTACCGGCTGAAGGCCGACGAGGCCTACGAGATCGGTGAGCGCGGCCACCCGGTGCGGGCCTACCTGGACATCGCCGGCATCATCGCAGCCGCCCGGCATGCCGACGCCGACGCCGTCTACCCCGGCTACGGGTTCCTCTCGGAGAACCCCGACCTGGCCCAGGCCTGCGAGGACGCCGGCATCGCTTTCATCGGCCCGACCCACCAGATCCTCGAACTCACCGGCAACAAGGCCAGGGCGATCCAGGCCGCGCGCGAGGCCGGCCTGCCGACGCTGCACGGGTCGGAGCCCAGCGCTGATGTGGACACGCTCCTGGCTGCGTCCGGCGACATCGGGTTCCCGGTGTTCGTCAAGGCCGTCAGCGGCGGCGGTGGCCGCGGCATGCGCCGGGTCGAGACCAGGGAGGCGCTGCCGGACGCCCTCGCCGAGGCGATGCGCGAGGCGGAATCGGCGTTCGGTGACTCCCGGATGTACCTGGAGGAGGCCGTCGTCCGGCCCCGGCACATCGAGGTGCAGGTGCTCGCCGATGCCACCGGCGAGGTCATCCACCTGTTCGAGCGGGACTGCTCGGTGCAGCGGCGGCACCAGAAGGTCGTCGAGATCGCGCCGGCGCCGAACCTCGACCCGGAACTTCGGCAGCGGATCTGCGACGACGCCGTCCGGTTCGCCCGGCACATCGGCTACCTGAACGCCGGCACCGTCGAGTTCCTGCTCGGGGAGGACGGACGCTACGTCTTCATCGAGATGAACCCGCGGATCCAGGTGGAGCACACGGTCACCGAGGAAGTCACCGACATCGACCTGGTCAGCTCCCAGATCCGGATCGCCGGCGGGGAGACCCTGGCCGGCCTCGGGCTCAGCCAGGAGTCGGTGCACGTCCGCGGTGCAGCCCTGCAGTGCCGGATCACCACCGAGGACCCGGCCAACGGGTTCCGCCCGGACACCGGGATCATCTCGGTCTACCGGACCCCGGGCGGTGCCGGCGTCCGGCTGGACGGCGGGGTGGTCTTCGCGGGGGCCAACGTTGGGGCCCACTTCGACTCGATGCTGGTGAAGGTGACCTGCCGCGGCAGTGACCTGCGCAGCGCTGCCCGCCGCGCCTACCGGGCGCTGACCGAGTTCCGGGTGCGGGGGGTCTCCACCAACATCGGCTTCCTCGAGGCGGTCATCTCCGATCCCGACTTCCTCGCCGGGCGTACTACAACGTCATTCATCGACGAGCGTCCGCACCTCCTGCACTACCACACGCCGGCCGACCGGGGCACGAAGCTGCTCACTTACCTCGCCGAGGTGAGCGTCAACAAGCCCAACGGTGAGCCGCGGACCCTGCTCCGCCCTTGGGAGAAGCTGCCGGCTCTCGGCGCCGGGGTCCTCGCGGCGCCGCCGCCGGCCGGCTCCCGCCAGCGGCTGCTCGAGGTCGGCCCAGCCCAGTGGGCAGCCGACCTGCGCGCCCAGACCGCAGTGGCCGTCACCGACACCACCTTCCGGGACGCCCACCAGTCCCTGCTCGCCACCCGGGTCCGCACCCGCGACCTCATGCACGTCGCCCCGGTGATCGCCCGGATGCTGCCCCAGCTGTTCACCGTCGAGGCCTGGGGTGGGGCCACCTACGACGTGGCGCTGCGCTTCCTCAAGGAGGATCCGTGGGCCCGGCTGGACAGCCTGCACCAGGCGATGCCGAACCTGCCCCTGCAGATGCTGCTGCGGGGCCGCAACACCGTCGGCTACACGCCGTACCCGGTGGCGGTCACCAACGCCTTCGTCGCCGAGGCGGCCCGCTCGGGGGTGGACGTCTTCCGGATCTTCGACGCCCTGAACAATGTCGACCAGATCCGGCCGGCGATCGAGGCGGTGCTGGCAACCGACCATGCCGTCGCCGAGGCCGCGCTCTGCTACACCGGCAACATGGGCTCGCCCGGCGAGAAGCTGTACACGCTGGACTACTACCTGCGGCTGGCCGAGGAGCTGGTGGCGGCCGGAGCCCACGTGCTGGCCATCAAGGACATGGCCGGGCTCCTGCGCGCACCGGCGGCGGCAACCCTGGTCGCTGCGCTGCGCAGCAACTTCGACCTGCCGGTGCACCTGCACACCCACGACACCGCCGGTGGCCAGCTGGGGACGCTGCTGGCAGCCATCGACGCCGGCGTGGACGCTGTCGACGTGGCTTCCGCCTCGATGGCAGGCACGACCTCGCAGGTTTCGATGTCGGCCCTCGTGGCTGCGCTGGAGGGCACCGAGCGCGACACCGGGCTGAGCCTGTCTGCCGTCACCGCCCTTGAGCCCTATTTCGAGCTGCTGCGCCGGCTGTACGCACCGTTCGAATCGGGCCTGCCCGGTCCGACCGGCCGGGTCTACGTCCACGAGATCCCCGGAGGCCAGCTGTCCAACCTGCGCCAGCAGGCGATCGCGCTCGGCCTCGGCGACCGGTTCGAGGCCATCGAGGACATGTACGCGGCAGCCAACCGGATCCTCGGCAACATCGTGAAGGTGACCCCTTCGTCCAAGGTGGTCGGTGACCTGGCCCTCGCCCTGGTCGGCCGCAAGGCCGACCCGGCGGATTTCGAGGCCAACCCGGACAAGTACGACATTCCGGAGTCGGTGATCGGCTTCCTGAACGGCGATCTCGGCGACCCGCCGGGCGGCTGGCCGGAGCCGTTCCGCACCAGGGCCCTGGCCGGCCGGGTGACCAGGCCGGTGGTCACCGAGCTGTCGGCCGACGATTCGGCCGTACTCACCACTGAGCCGCGCCGCACCCTGAACCGCCTGCTCTTCCCCGGCCCCCTCCGCGACTACGAGGAGGCGGTCGAGAGCTATTCCGAGCTGTCCGTCCTGCCGACGCGGGAGTTCCTGCACGGCCTCACCCAGGGCGCGGAGGTCGAGGTGGAGCTCGAGCGCGGCAAGTCGCTGCTGCTCGGGATCTCAGCGATCGGCGATCCGGACGACCGCGGGATGCGGCAGGTCATCTGCACGGTGAACGGCCAGATCCGGGTGGTGTCGGTACGCGACGAGGGCGTCCAGTCGACGGTGGCTGTTGCCGAGCGGGCCGACCCGAAGGTACCCGGCCAGGTGCCGGCACCGTTCGCCGGCGTGGTCACGCTGGTCGTCGAGGTGGGTGCGGAGGTCGCGGCCGGAGAACAGGTGGCCACCATCGAGGCCATGAAGATGGAGGCCGCGATCACGTCCCCGGTTTCCGGCGTCGTGAAGCGACTGGCCATCGGTCACGCCCAGGCTGTGGAGGGCGGCGACCTGCTCCTCGAGATCGGCTGACCGCGCCCCGCCGAACCAGCACAAGCTGTGAGGTTTCCCGCCGACTACGGGCGGAAACCTCACAGCTTGCGTGGTCTCGGGGGTGGAGGCCGGGGTCAGGCCAGCGCCGGCTTGCGGTAGGAGTCGCTGCCGAAGCCGAGGATCAGGAACCCGATCACGGAGAAGACGATCAGCAGGAAGAAGGACCACAGCCCGCTCTTGCCGAATGCCTCCCCCAGCTTCAGGGACACCATGATCGCGACCACGATGTTGACCAGCGGGATCAGCAGCAGCAGGAACAGCCAGGGATTCATCCCGGCGATCCGGAACAACACGAAGGTGTTGTAGAACGGGATGATCGAGGCCCAGCCGGCTTCGCCGGCCTTCTGGAAGATCTTCCACATGGCGACGATCATCAAGACGGCGAACACGAGGCTGACCAGCGTTGCTGGCAGGGCTGCAGCCAGCGCGGCCGCGGAGTCGGTGTCTGGGGTCACATTCTTCCTAAGGTTGTCGGAGCAGAGCGAGCACAAGCTATCGAGCCGGTGACCCTCCCGCCGCGGAATCGGCCCACCGGCCGGTTACCGTCATGTGAAATCCGCCCCCACCGCACCACCGAGCCCCCGAACCGCCACAGACTGCGATGTTTCCCGCCGACTACGGGGGGAAACCTCACAGCTTGTGTGGGAGCGGGCCGGGGATGGGGGCGATCCCGGCCGGGGCGGAAGGGTCAGCCGCCGGGACGGAAGGCTGAGCCCATCAGGGCATCCTCGGCCAGCGGCAGGCGGCCGGCCCTGGCCGCGGCCACCAGGGCGGCGTGGTCGGCCTCGTTCTGGTCGGCGTAGCGCCGGGCGAACCGGGACAGGGCCTCGCCGGCCGCGGCCCCGTCCCCGAGGTAGCCGGCGATCATCGAGGCCCCGGACGTCCGGGCATGGCCCTTTGCCAGCAGGTGCCCCACGATGCCCGCGTAGTCGCTGAGGGCGGTCTCCGAGATCGCGTTCAGGGGCACCGTCCCCTTCATGTTGCGGAACTGGCGGACGTAGTAGTCGCGCCCGTCGATGGTCGTCCAGCCGAGCAGCGGATCACTGACCGTCTGCAGGGCCTGCTGGTACTCGACCACCCGCTGCCCCTGGTGGGAGTGCCAGGCCTGGTCGCCATGGACGAAGCGGGCCAGCACCGACCGCCGGGCCTGCTTCAGCTGCAGGAACAGCACGTCGTCCGGGCTGGAACCCACCAGCAGGGCGACGTAGGCCCGCAACCCGACCGAGCCGACCCCGACCACCCGGTGGGCCACGTCCTCGAGCGTGTAGCCGCCAACCACCCGGCGCCAGTGCGGGGCGAGGGTGACCAGGTAGTCGTCCAGGCCCTGGGCGAGGTCCTTGGCCTCCTTCGGGCCGGCGACGGTCGTGAGCGGTGGCTCCGGCACGATGTGGCGGTGCCCGTCGACCTCGCTGGTCAGCTTCGGCAGGGCCCGGTCGCTGGTGCGTTTCCGCGCCAGCTTCGCCGCCCGCTTGATCTCGTCGCGCAGCGTGCGTTCGGTCACCGAGTCGCGCAGGCTGTTCACGTCGAGGCGGTTGAACGACCGGGCCAGCAGCGGCATCGTCGCGAGCTGGGCCACCTCGGCGGCGTAGGCAACGACGCACGACCGGACGGCCTGCTCGCAGGCGGCCTCGGAGTGGCCGTTCTCGCGTCCGGCCACCCAGACGCTGGCAACCAGGCGCCGCAGGTCCCACTCCCAGGCGCCGGGATGGGCCTCGTCGAAGTCGTTCAGGTCGATGACCTGGGTGCCCTCGGGGGAGCGGTAGAAACCGAAGTTGCCGAGGTGGGCGTCCCCGCAGATCACCGGCCGGATCCCGGTCGACGGCAGGGAGGCGACGTCGGCAGCCATCACCACGGCCGAGCCGCGCAGGAAGCCGTAGGGCGAGGAGGCCATCCGGGCCACCCTGATCCCGACCAGCTCCGGGACCCGGCCGACGTGGCTCATCGCGATCAGGGCGATGGGATCGAACCTCGCCGCGGTCGCCGCCCAGGTGGCGAGGCTCTCGAATGGCACCTGCTCGCGCAGTGCAGCGCCAAGGGCGAACCGTTCTGCGCGCGTGCTGGTGGCCTCCTGCACCGAGCGGAACACCCTGGACTCGGTGGTGGCAAGCACCGGATGGTCGAAAGTCATCGGTCCTCCTTCGGCACCAATCCTGCTGCTGCCCGGCCCTGAGGGCCAGAGCCCCGCGCTACCTCGACCGTGACCGGTGGGTGTCGGCGGGGTCGGGCTTGGCCGGTGCGGCAGAGTTGGGGCATGGAGCAACCCTGGCCGAGCGGGCCGGTCAGCCCGGCGCCACTGGTGCTGCGGGGACGCAGGTTCGACGCCGCGAGCCCGGCCGTGATGGGCATCCTCAACCGGACGCCGGACTCCTTCTACCCCGCAGCCCGCTACACCGACCTGGAACCGGGCCTGGCCGCACTGGACAGGATGCTGGCCGACGGCGCCGACCTGATCGATGTCGGTGGCGTCCGGGCCGGGCAGCAGGGTGCGGAGGTCACGGCCACGGCCGAGATCGGGCGGGTCCGGCCGTTCCTGCTCGCGGCCCGCGAACGCCACCCCGACGTGATCCTCAGCCTTGACACCTGGCGGGCGGAGGTGGCGGCGGCCTGCGCCCCCGCCGGTATCGACCTGGTCAACGACACCTGGGCCGGCGCGGACCCGGAACTGCTGGCCGTGGCCGCAGAACTTGGCGCCGGCTACGTCATCTCCCACACCGGTGGGCTGCCGCCTCGAACCGACCCGGTGAACGTCAGCTACGGGCCGGACCCCGACGACGTCGTCCGGGCTGTGCTGGCCGAACTGGCAGCCGGAGCCGCCCGGGCGGTCGCCGCCGGGATCCCGAGCGAACGGGTGCTGGTAGACCCGACGCTGGACTTCGGCAAGACCACGCGGCACTCGCTGCAGTTGCTCCGGGCCACCGGGGCGCTGGCCGGGCTGGGCTACCCGGTGCTGCAGGCCCTGTCCCGCAAGGACTTCGTCGGCGAGACCCTCGACCTGCCGGTGGACGGGCGCCTGTACGGAACCCTCGCCGCCACGGCCGTGGCCGGCTGGCTGGGGACCACCGTCTTCCGGGCGCACGATGTGGCGGCAACGCGGCAGGTGGTGGACATGGTTGCCTCCATCCGCGGTGACCGGCCGCCGCTGGTGACCGTTCGCGGTGAGCCTCCCGTCGCCCCGGCCGGGTCAGGTGAGCAGGTGGCCGGGACCCAGGGAGTCCTCTAGGCGAGAATCCCGGAAGCGACCGGAGTGAACCTCTGGTTCATATAAGCTGAACCCATGGTTCAGCTTGCCCTAGATCCCAACGACCTGCTCCGGCTGGAGCAGGCCGGGCTGGTCACCGGCACGTTCCGCCGGCTGGATCCCGACCGTCAGCGGGCCGTCGCGGCAGCCATCCTTACCGAGTCCGTCGAGCGCGGCCCGTCCCGGGTGCGACTGAAGGAGACCGCCGCTGTCGCCGGGGTCTCGGTCGGTTCGCTGTACCAGTACTTCGGGAATCGGGAGGGCGTCCTCGACTTCGCCATCGAGCTGGTCTCGCAGGGCCTGGTCGCCGAGCTGCGCGGGTTCATCCCGATGCTGGCGACCTTGCCGCTGCGCGACGGCCTGCGCGCCTGGGTGACCGGTGGCATGGAGTGGAGCCAGGAGCAGGAGGCCGTGCTGAGCTTCTTCGTCCGCGGCGCCTACGAAGGTGACCCGATGCTGGGCGACCGGCTCGTCGCCCCGGTGGCTGCGGTGATGCTGGAGGCGATCTCGACGATGGTCGCAGCAGCGGTTGAGCGCGGCGAGGCGAGGACCGGCCTGGACCTGCCCGCCACGGCCCGGGCGGTGCATGCGCTGCTCGCGGCCATCGCCGACGGCCGCCTGCTGCCCCACCTTGGCCGCTACCTGCTGGTCAGCGACGACCCGGTGGCCTTCGACCGCACCCTCGAAGCAGCCCTCGACCTCGTCTGCGACGGGCTCAAGCCATGACCCTCGCAGCCGCTGGCATCACCCGGCGGTTCGGTGACCTGGTCGCCGTTGCCGGTCTCGACCTCGAAGCGCGCCCTGGCTCTGTGCTGGCCGTGCTCGGCCCGAACGGCGCCGGCAAGACGACGACGCTCGACATGCTCAGCGGCACCACCCGCCCGGATTCCGGGGTGGTCACCTGGGAAGGGAGACCGGCGGCGCCCGGGCAGTTGCGCCGACTGGTCGGCGTCGGGCCGCAGACCGTCCAGACCTGGCCCCGGCTCACCTGCGCGGAGCAGGCGGCCTTCCTGGCCAGGCTGTACGGGCTGGGACGGGCGGCGGCGGCCGATCGAGCCCGCGTGCTGCTCGACCGCGTCGGCCTCAGCGCCAAGCTGGACGCCCAGGCGCGCACCCTCTCCGGCGGAATGCTCCGGCGGCTGAACATCGCCCTGGCGCTCGTGCCGGATCCGCCGGCTGTGGTCCTGGACGAGCCGGAGGCCGGCCTGGACCCGCAGAGCCGCGTGCTCATCCGCGACCTGATCGGTGAACTGGCCGCCGACCGGGTGGTGATCGTGACCTCCCACGACCTCGCAGAGGTGGAACGGGTGGCCGACCGGATCCTGATCCTCGACCACGGGGTGGGCATCGCCGAAGGGACCCCCCGTGAGCTCCTTGACCGGTTCGACCTCGGCCAGTCGGTCGACTTCAGTACCGACCCGGCGAACGCCGATGCCCTGCTCACCGCAGTGCGCACGGCCGGGGCTGCTGCCACGGCCAGCGGCGAGGTCGTCACGGCCCGGCTGGCCGGCGGCCCTGGGCTGTCGGCGCTGCTGCTCGCCGCGGAGGGCAGCGGCGTCCCGGTGCGCGGCGTAAACACCAGGGAACCGTCCCTGGAGGACGTGTTCCTCCACCTCACGGGAAGGGGGCTGCGCGAATGAGGCTGCTGGCTGTCGCGGGCAAGTCCCTGCGCGAACAGGCCCGCAACCCGTGGGTGCCGCTGCTGGCGATCGGGCTGGGGCCGTTCTTCGTGCTGCTGATGTGGGCGTTCTTCCCCTCCGGCGGCTCGACCACGTACCCGGTGGTCGTGGTCAACTCCGACGCCGGGGCGACCGTGCAGGGCAATGTGGTCCGGTCCGGCGACCAGGCCGTCGCGGGGCTACGGGCACTCACCCACGACACCGGGGTGCCGATCCTCGACGTCCGGGGAGTGGCCGACCTCGACCGGGCGCGGGCGGAGATCGAGGCCCACCGGGCGGTCGCCTTCGTCGAACTGCCCGAGTCGTTCACCCGGTCGTTGCTGGCGGCACGCGACGGCACCTGCGCGGTGCCGGTGCGGATCGGTGGTGACCTGGGCAGCCCGCTCTACCCCGTGGTTGCGGTCATGGTCGCCGACGGCCTGGACCGCTTCGCCCGGCAGGAGACCGGGCGCACGGCCCTGCTCGACCTCACCGAGGTGCCGCTGGGGGCATCGGGATCGCGGACGGAGTTCGAGCTCTACGTTCCGGGGGTGCTGGTGTTCGCGATCGGGCTGATGATCTTCGCTGCAGCCATGTCGCTCGCCCAGGAGACCGAGGCCGGCACGATCAACCGGCTCGTCCGGACACCGGTCGGCGCAGTCGCGCTGCTGGGCGGCATCACCCTGGTGCAGGTCCTGGTCGGGCTGGCTGCAGGCCTGGTGTCGCTGGGCACAGCCGTCCTGCTCGGGTTCCGATCGGCCGGGCCGCTCTGGCTGGCCATCCCGATCTGGACCCTCACCAGCCTCTCCGTGATCGGGCTGGGCCTGCTGGTGGCTGCGTTCACCAGGTCGGTGGCGCAGGCGTTCCTTGTTGCCAACTTCCCGTTCGGGCTGTTCATGTTCCTCTCCGGGACCATGTTCCCCGTCCGCGGCGTCCCGCTGTTCAACTTCGGCGGCCACGAGGTGAACCTGCTGGACGTGCTGCCGCCCCGGCACGCCGTGAACGCCCTCACCTCGGTGTTCAGCTTCGGCTCCACGGCGATCGGCTACGAGCTCGTCATGCTGACGGTCCTCTCGGCCGGCTACTTCCTGCTCGGCGCCTGGGCCTTCCACTCAAGGCACCTGCGGGTGGCCCGCTGAGGAGGCCTATCCTGCGAGGGTGAACCTGTCCGACCTGCGCAAGAGTTACGAACACGGCAGCCTCGACGAGGCGGACGCCGGCGGCGCTCCCCTGGAGCTGTTCCAGAACTGGCTGGCCGACGCCCTGGCAGCGAAGGTCCCCGAGCCCAACGCCATGACCCTGGCCACCGTCGGGCCGGACGGCCGCCCGTCCACCCGGATCGTGCTGATCAAGGACCTCGACGAGCGCGGCCTGGTGTTCTTCACCAACTACTCGAGCCGGAAGGGCCGCGAGCTCGCCGCCAACCCGCAGGCAGCGCTGCAGTTCCACTGGGTGGAGCTGGAGCGGGTGGTCCGGGTGGAGGGTCGGGTGGAGCTGACCTCGGCCGAGGAGTCGGACGCCTACTTCGTCACCCGGCCCCTGGATTCCAGGATCGGCGCCTGGGCCTCCCCGCAGAGCGAGGTGATCAGCTCCCGGGCGGTGCTGCTGGCCAACGCAGCCAAGGCTTCGGCGAGGTTCGGGCTGCATCCGCCGCGGCCGGAGCACTGGGGCGGCTACCGCCTGGTGCCGGACACGTGGGAGTTCTGGCAGGGCCGCAGGAGCCGCCTGCACGACCGGGTGCGGTTCCGCCTGGACGCCGGCACCTGGGTCAAGGAGCGCCTGGCGCCCTAGCCGCCGGCAACGATCCGGATCCTGTACCGAACACGGTAGGTGATCCGGCAAGCTGTTGGTCGACCGGCGCTCGGACGGGTGATTCCCGGCGACGGGTGCGTGGCACGATCCTCGGGTGAGTAATGGGTTCCAGCTGGCAACACGGTTCTCCGGCGTCACCACCTCGCCGGTCCGCGACATCCTCGCCGTCCTCAGCCGCGGCGATGTGATCTCCTTCGCCGGCGGCATCCCCGACGCTTCCCTGTTCGAGCTGGCCGACTTCCGGGCGGCCTTCGACCACGTGCTCACCCACCAGGGGGCGAGGGCCCTGCAGTACGCGGCCACCAAGGGGGAGCCGGAGCTGCTGGAGCAGGTGGCCTCCCGGTTGTCGCGGGCGCTGCCGACCACACCGGACCAGGTGCAGGTCACCAGCGGTTCGCAGGAGGGCATCTTCCTGGTCGGCCAGGTGCTGCTCGATCCCGGCGACGTCGTGCTCGTCGAGCAACCCACCTACCTGGCGGCGGTGCAGGCGTTCGCCCTGGCCGGGGCGAGCCTGGTGCCGGTGGCCACCGACGACCACGGCGTGTTGCCGGAGGCGCTGGCCGCTGCCATCGCCGAGCACCACCCGAAGTTCGTCTACCTGATTCCCACCTTCCAGAACCCGACCGGCCGCTCGATGCCTGCCGGTCGCCGCCAGGCGGTCGCAGAGGTGCTGCTTCGCACCGGCGTCCCGCTGCTCGAGGACGACCCGTACGGCGAGCTGCGGTTCGAGGGGGAGACGGCGCCGCCGCTGGCCAGCCTTCCGGGAATGTCCGGGCAGACGGTGCTGCTGAACTCGGCCTCGAAGGTGATGGCTCCCGGGGTCCGGATCGGTTGGCTGCGGGCCGAGGGTGACATCCTGCGCGCGCTCGAGGTGGCCAAGCAGGCGGTCGGGCTGCAGAGCGCCGTGACCGACCAGCTGGCGGTGGCGCACTACCTGGCCACCTGCGACCTCGACGCCCACATCACCCGGGTGATCGGCGTCTAC
>CAYQXH010000070.1:4333-12050 GCA_964421325.1 uncultured Propionibacteriaceae bacterium | reverse complement strand
CCTGGATGTAGGGCCGCTCCAGGTCGGGCTCGTTCGGCTTCACCTGGAAGCTCTGGACGATCAGCGGGTAGACCAGGCCGATGATCAGCCCGGAGACCACCATCAGGACCAGCCCCGTGACGGCGAGCGTCCAGCGGCGCAGGAACCCGTTGGCGAAGAAAAGTCCGGCGCACAGGAAGGCGATCACAGCCATCACCAGCTTGGCCGTCAACCGGGCGTGGGCGTCGGTGTAGTGCATGCCGGTGAACAGCGTGCCCTGGTTCAGCAGGAAGCCGTAGCGGTCCAGCAGGTTCTGCAGGCCGTAGGCGATCAGCATCAGGCCGGCCAGCACCGAGAGGTGGATCCGGGCCGCGTTGTCGCGCACCCCCCGGCCACGAACCCGGCCCGAGGCGATCCCGCCGACGGCGAAGTGGACGGCGGCCGCGGCCACGAGGCCGAAGAACAGCGCCCCGAGGATGAACGAGAGCAGGTCCTGCCAGATCGGGTACTCGAAGACGTAGAAGCCGACGTCGAGCCCGAAGTAGGGGTCGGTGACACCGAACGGCGTGCGGTTCCACCAGGCGATGTAGTCCATCGACTGGCTGAGGGCGGAGATCCCGGCGACCAGGCCGAAGAAGATCGACGGCACGAGGATCGCGAGCAGCACCCGCGACTCCAGCAGGTCCCGGTAACGGTCGAGGACGGCGCTCTGGCCGGTGCGCCGGGTGGTGGGTCGCAGCCGGTACGCGATCCACATGTTGAGCCCGACGATGCTGCCCATGAGCAGGAAGAACACGAAGAACAGCAGCACCTGGGCGAGGAGCTGGGTGGTGAAGACCTGCGGGAAGGCCACCGAGTCGAACCACAGTTTCTGGGTCCACAACTCGGCGAAGATCGTGAAGGCCGCAACCAGCGCTGCGATCACCAGGACCGTCGGCACCAGCGGCCCTCGCCGCGTTATCCGGGACGCCACGCTCACTTGCACTCCTCATCGGGCCGCGTCGAACGGCCGCCTCGGTTATACCAATGTATGCGCCAGCGCAGCAGCCAGCGCCGGCACGAGTTCGGCGCCGCCGAGAAGGTCGCCGTCCGCACCGCGCACCCTGGCCAGGCCATGGCTGGCGCCGTCCCTGGTGACGCCGACGACGACCCGCAGGTCGAGGCGTCGCGGGTGGGCGGCGACAACCAGCGCAGCAGCATCCCGGTCCTCCGGCAGGTCCACCTCTGCGTCGGCCGGCAGGAAGGACCGTTCGAGGGCGAGCACGCAGCCGGCCACCGTCAGGGGCCAGGCGATGCCGGCGAGGGTCTCGGCCAGATCCTCACCCGGCCGGAAGTCCTCCTGCTCGATCGAGCTGTAGCCGTCGGTCGCACCGGTCAGCTGTTCGGCGAGGCCGGGCTCGGCAGCGATCAGTTCCGCGGTCGGGACGAGGGCGAACAGTCGGGCCGGCTGGTCCCACCCGGAACGCCCGACGTACCGCTCCACCTCGACCAGCGCTGCGACCAGCACGTCACTCACGGGCACTCCGGCACGGATGCGGCCAGCGCCGGGTCGGCCAGCTTCTGGAGGGCCTCGGTGGCACGGGCCAGCGAGTCGACCGGAACCACCCGCAGCCCCTTCGGTGCGTCGCCGACGTCGCTGCAGTTGGCCTTCGGCAGCAGGAAGATCGTGGCCCGGTCACGGACGGCGGCGGCGATCTTCTCCTGGACGCCCCCGACGGCACCCACCCGACCTTCCGAGTCCATGGTCCCGCTGCCGGCGATCACCCGGTCGGCGGCGAGGTCGGCACTGGACAGCAGGTCGTGGATGGCGAGGGAGAACATCAGTCCGGCGCTGGAGCCACCGATCGAGGGGTCGATCGCGAACTTCACCTCGGGTGAGTAGCTGTAGCCGATCGACATCATGATCCCGACGATCGGCTTCTTCGGGTTGTTCACGGTCGCCCTGGTGATGACCGTTGGGCGCAGGCGCTGCTTCTCACCGGGGCGCTGCACGGTGAACACCACCGGATCGCCGACGTGGTGCTCGCTGATGATCTGCTGGACGGCCTGGACGTCGGCGGTGGTCTTCCCGTCGACGGCGACGATCAGGTCGCCGGGCTTGAGGATGTCGGCCGACGGCCCGGAGTTGGAGACCGAGGTGACCATCGGCCAGTTCGTGACCTCGATGCCCGACTGGCGCAGCGCGGCCACCACGGCCATCGACTGCGAGTCGTCCATCATCTGGCTCTCCTCCTCGGAGATCTCCGGGGTGCCCTCGCCGGGACGGTAGACCGCGTTCCGCGGCAGCACCTCCCGCGACGGCAGCCAGTAGGAGAACAACACCTCGGGCAGGCTGAGGGTGCTGTTCGGGGCGGTCACGGCCACCGTGGTCATCCGCATCTGGCCGGACGTCGGATAGGTGTCCGCGCCGGTGATGGCGATCGTGTCCTGGCCGGCGTTCTGGGCGAAGAGGTCGTGGGTGGCCCCCGGCGACCAGGTCACGTAGGGCACCTGGACCAGTGCGATCACAGCGGCCAGCACCACGAACAGCACGGCCGAGACGGTCGCCGTCCAGGTCTGTCTGGTCACTTCCACCCTCCATCGGCCGCTCCGGCAGGCCGTCCATCGGCTCGCAACGACCCTACCCCAGCAGGCATCGCGAGGCTTGGCCGGTGCTGGACAATGGAGGCGTCGCCGAGCAAGGAGCCACCAATGACCGATCCGGGCAATCCCGTAGACCGCCAGGGACCTGGCGACGATGAGGAGGCCCTGCTGCGGTTCCTTGCCCAGTTCGGAATCGCGCCCGGCCCGGATGGACGGCTCGACATCGAACAGCTACTCGGCCGGATGCAGGGCATGATGAGCGCCTTCACCAGCCAGATGGCCAGCTTCGGCAAGTCCGACAGCGACAGCGGGATGAACTGGGGCTTCACCAAGGACGTGGTGCGCCGGTTGACCTCTGCTGCGGGGCCCGACCCGCAGCCGACCGCCGCCCAGCTCGACCGCGTCCGGGACGCCACCGGCCTGGCCGACCTGTGGCTGGACGAGGAGATCAACTTCCCGAGGCTGAGCGCGCCGGCCACCGCTTGGAGCCGGGGCCAATGGGTCGACCACACCTACCCGACCTGGCAGCAACTGGTGCGTCCGGTGGTGACCCAGCTGTCAGCTGCGTTGCGCGGCCTGATGGATGGTCCCGGCGAGGTGCGGGCGGCAGAACCGATGCTGCGGATGGCCCTCGCCGGCATGTTCGCCGCCCAGGTGGGCCAGTCCCTCGGCAGCCTTGCCAGCACGGTGGTGAGCGCCGGCGACATCGGGCTGCCCCTCACCGAGCCGCGCGTCGCCCTGCTGCCGACCAACGTCGATGCCTTCGCCGAAGGCCTGGCAGCTGCACCGGCCGACATCCTGCTGTTCCTCGCCGTCCGGGAGGCGGCCAGGCAGCGGCTCTTCGCCGCCGTCCCCTGGCTCGGCCCGCAGCTGCTCGCGCTGGTCGAGCACTACGCCCGGGAGATCACCATCGACCCGGAAGCGCTCGAGCAGGCCATCGAGAGCCAGCTGAACACGGCGACGACGGCGGGCGAGCTGGAGAACGCCGGGAATGCCCTCGCCGGCTCCCTGTTCGCCCCCCAGCTGACCGATGAGCAGCGCGAGGTGCTGGCCCGTCTGGAGACCCTGCTGGCCCTCGTGGAGGGCTGGGTCGACGAGGTGGTCTCCCAGGTGGCCGGCCAGAGGATGCCGGCGGCCGCAGGCCTCACCGAGACCCTTCGGCGTCGCCGCGCTGCCGGCGGCCCGGCCGAATCGGCGCTGAAGTCGCTGGTCGGCCTCGAGTTGCGACCTCGCCGGACCCGGGACGCGGCCAACCTGTGGGCAGCGACCAGGGCCGCGCGGGGCTCGGAGGCCCGCGACGCCACCTGGGCGCACCCCGACCTGCTGCCGACCGCAGCCGACCTGGCCGACCCGCTCGGCTTCGCGGCCGAAGGGCATCGCCCGGCCGGCCCCGACGAGCTCGACGCCGAGCTCGCCCGCCTGCTCGACGAGGAGCGCAAGGACCGGGACTGACCCCCGGTCGTCGTCACTCCAGGTCGTCGCCCCAGTCCGGCCCGGCGGCGTCCGCGGCGTGCTGGTAGCCCTGCAGGAACGCCTGCGCCCTGGCCAGGTCGGGGTAGCCGGCCAGCAGGCGGTGGAACTCCGCGGAGTGGCTCGGCACGAACAGGTGCGCGAGTTCGTGCAGGAGGACGTAGTCCGAGACCCACAGCGGCATCGTGCGCAGTCGCGACGACAACCGGATCCGGCCGCTGTCGCTCGAGCACGAACCCCAGCGTCGCAGCTGGTTGTCCACCCACGTGACGGTGAACGCCGGCAGCGGGGATGCGACCCGCGACGCCAGGTAGGCGTCGAAGAGTTGCCCGGCGCGCCTGGTGAGTTCGTCGTCTGCTGCCGGCAGCACCCGCCTGGACTCGCGTCGGAGGAACCGTTCGACCAGCGGCGGCAGCAGCGCACGCTCCTGGGCAGCACTGAGGCGGGCCGGTACCAGCGCCACCAACCGGCCCCGCTCCCGGAAGACCGTGAGGGTCCGCTTGCGGCGCTGGCTGCGACGGACTTCGATCTCGGCTGCTGCTGGCATGCCGGAAAGGCTACGACACGCCGCGGACACCCTCAGTTGACCCGGGACGGGTCGGGCACTAACTTCTAGACGCGAGGCCCCCAGTGGCCGGTCCGCTCGCAGGGGAAGGCAAGCGGAACTCCGGCCCTGGGGGTCCTCGCACGCCGGGCCGAGGCTGCTGCCGGATGGCAGCCTCCTGGGCATAGACTGACCGGCAACTCACCCGCCTAGCCCCAGCCGGGGGCAAAGCTGATCTACAGGAGGAAGACCGTGGCCAAGGACACCTATAGCGGTTCGTTCTACTGCGTCAAGTGCAAGGACCACCGAGACGCAACCGGCGATGTCGTGGTCAACGAGAAGGGGACCCGGATCGCGAAGGCAAAGTGCCCCGTGTGCGGCACCAACCTCACCCGGTTCCTGCCCAAGGCCTGAAAGCAGTCTGCAGAGCGCCGGCCGAACGGCCGGCGCTTTGCTGTCCCCGGACGCCCGGGTCCCCGGTGTTGGCAGCTTGCCGACGGTGTTGTCCGGGTGCTGCCGGGGCTTGTCCGCAGCGACCTGAACCGGCGAACCTTCCGGTGTGGCCCCATCCCCGAAGCTCCGGCTGGCCAGGCCGGCGATCACCGTCTGGCGTGCACCGGGCGTGCTGCAGATCGGCCTCGACTACCCGGCCCTCGTCCTCAGCGGAGTCCCCAGCCGGCTGCCGCTGGCCGTGGAACTGCTGGCCCGACCAGAAGGCAGCGAAGGCATCACCCGGCTCCTGCCCGAGCTGGGGCCCGGCTGGGTGGACTGGCTGGTGGCCCGGCTCGCTGCTGCCGGGCTGATGGTCGCAGCCGGTGCAAGTGCCCGTCCGCCGGTGGCCGTTGTGGGCACCGGGGGCCTTGCCGACTGTCTGGCCCGGGCCCTTGCCGACAGCGGAGCGGTGGTCTCGCGGCCGCCGGCGGCGGCGCTCGCAACCGAGGCCGACCCGCCCCGCCGGCCGGAACCACGGCTGGTGGTTCTCGCCGGTCCGAGCGCCGAGCCCGACCGGACCCTCACCGATTCGCTGTTCCGTGCGGGCCGGCCGCACCTGGTGGTGCGGCTTGAGCCAGATCGCGCAGTCGTTGGGCCGCTGGTGCTTCCCGGCCGGACCCCGTGCATCCGCTGCCAGGACCTCCACCGCTGCCGCCTCGACGACGCCTGGCCCCACCTGCTCGCCCAGCTGTGCCGGGAACCGGTGGCCCCGGAGCCGACCCTGCTCGCCTGGGCGGCCAGCACCGCAGCCGTCCAGGCCCTCGCCTGGCTCGCCGGAGGGCCGCCGGAGGCCGCCGGCAGCACCCTCGAACTCGGGCTGGCCGACTTCCGGCTGCGCACCCGGGCCTGGCCGGCACACCCCCGATGCGGCTGCCTGCTGCCGATCGGTTGAGCCGGGAGTGCAGACTGGCGAGGTGAGCACCGACCCAGAAGCCCGCGAGCCCGACGATCGCCGCGTCCTGCCGGAGTCCACGTTCGGGCGGGGTGCCCGGATGCTGAGCCTGCCCCTCGGGGCTGCGGCGCGGGCCGGGGTCGGAATGGGACGGCGGATCCTCGGCACCCCGGCAGCTGAGGTGGACGCATCGCTGCGCGATGCGGCGGCCGAGCAGCTGTTCCAGGTGCTCGGCGAACTCAAGGGCGGGGCGATGAAGTTCGGCCAGGCCCTCAGCCTTTTCGAGGCCATGCTGCCCGAAGACCTGGCCGCCCCCTTCCGCGAACGGCTGCGCAGGCTCCAGGACGCTGCGCCCCCGATGCCGTCGTCCCGAGCCCAGGCGGTGCTCCGCTCCGAACTCGGAACCGACTGGCGCCGGATGTTCGCAGAGATCGACCTGCGGCCGGCGGCGGCGGCATCCATCGGCCAGGTGCACCGGGCACGCCTCGCGGACGGGCGTCCGGTGGCGATCAAGATCCAGTACCCCGGGGCCGATGTCGCGCTCGCCAGTGACCTGCGCCAGATCCAGCGGCTCGCCGGAGCGGTCTCACCGCTGACCGGCGGCCTCGACGTGGTCGCGCTCACCCGGGAATTCGCCGCCCGGATCAGCGAGGAGGTCGACTACACCCTCGAGGGCGCATCCCAGCAGCAGGTCTCGCTGGCGTTGGCCGGCCACCCCCGCTTCGTCGTGCCCGGTGTCCACATCGCCACCCGGCGGGTGCTGGTCAGCGACTGGATCGACGGCGAGAAGCTCACCTCCCTGATCGGCAAGCCGGAGGAGGAGCGCAATCGCAGCGCCCTCGACTACGTGACCTTCCTCTTCGCCGGCCCGTCGCTGGCCGGCATCCTCCACGGCGATCCCCACCCGGGCAACTTCCTGATCACCCCGGACGGCCGGCTCGGCGTGGTCGACTTCGGGCTGGTCTCCAGGATGCCGAACGGCCTGCCCCCGGCAATGGGCAGGCTGATCCGCAGCGCGGTCGAGCGGGACGCCGACCTGATGCTGTCCGGGTTGTCGGACGAGGGCTTCGTCCGGGGTGGCATGGACGCCACCGCCCTGCTGGACTACCTTTCCCCATTCGTCGAACCGGCCCGCGTCGAGGAATTCGCTTTCAACCGGGAATGGGCGCGCAACCAGTTCGCCCGGGTGCACGGCAGCATGGGTGACCCGGTATCCACCCAGCTGAACATTCCGCCGGAGTACTCGCTGATCTATCGCGTGTGGATGGGCGGCATAGCTGTCCTGTCGCAGCTGGACGTGCGGGCACATTTCGCCCAGGTCCTGCGTGACTGGCTTCCCGGGTTCGCAGACCCCGGCGCGGCTCCCGCCGGGGCGACCGGGCAGGGGCGGGCGACTCAGGACGGACTGGGTTCGACCAGCGCGTAGCGGGGGCTGCGGGTCTGGGCACCCAACTGCAGCCAGGTCGTGAGCAGTGGCCCTGCTCCGGCGCGGCCGACAAGGGCCCTGCGGGGGCGCTCGGTCCCGGAATGGGCAGCGGCTTCCGGACGGGAGTGGAGGTCGGTGTTGACCATTGGACGACTCCATTACTTGGGGGGTGAGTAATGCGGATTGCTGAGTGCCACTCGCGTGACACTCGTGGGGGGGTTCGATCCACGATTGGCTCGTCGGGGACAACAGTGGCACAACCCGCGCGCGTCGGAGGGTGAATTCCCGATTTGCTCCTACAATGTGCGGCCACGTTCGCCGGACCGGCTTC
>CAYQXH010000070.1:0-4233 GCA_964421325.1 uncultured Propionibacteriaceae bacterium | reverse complement strand
GGGCTCGTCGAGGGCCATCAGGCCGGGCAGGGCGTCGTAGGGGACGCTGTCATGCTCGGTGAACGAGGTGAGCTGCAGGCCGGCGTCGAACAGGGCCGTGATGATCTCGCCGAGCCCGTGGTTCCACTCCAGGGAGTCCGGCGAGGCCACCGGGTCGTCACCGGCATAGGTCTGCTCCTCGGTCCAGGCCATCGGTTCGACCTGCTCGAAGTACGGCAACTCCAGGGCGACGGTCTCCTGACCGGCCGCAGAGATGCTGGACTGCTGGAGCCGGTCGACCGGATCGGCACCGACCTGGACGACGATCGAGGCCCAGAGCACGGGGTGGCCCTCCCGGATGAACAGGCGCCCGCCGGGACGCAGCAACGCCGAAACCACCTCGGCCCACCGCCGGATGTCCGGTAGCCAGCCGATGGCACCGATGCCGGTGTAGACGAGGTCGAACGTCCGGCCGCCCAGGGCCTGCGGGGCGGCGTAGACGTCCGACTCGACGTAGTCGATCGGCGCGCCGGCCGCAGCCGCCAGCCGGCGGGCCTCATCGAGGGAGGCCGGCGACAGGTCCACACCGGTCACCCGGCCGCCGAGCCGGTACAGGCTGAGGGTGTCGGTGCCGATGTGGCACTGCAGGTGGACGACGTCGAGCCCGGCCAGGTCGCCGAGTCGCTGCCGGTCGAACTCCACAACCTGAGAGAGGCTCGACGGCTCGGCCAGCAGCCGCTCGATGCCGTAATTCTTGGCGTGGATTCCGGCCCGGCTGTCCCAGTTCGCACGGTTGATCGCCAGGTAGTCGGCTGGTTCGGCGCCCATTTGCACACCCTAGCCGTGGCGCCTCGCGGAATACCGCCGGGCCTCGCCGACTTCAATGCAGGGTGAGCAGCACACGAGGAACGACGGTGGGTTTCCGGTCCGAGCGCGGAGCCGTGCTGTTGGCGCTGATGCTGACGACCGGACTGATCGCCATCGACGCGACCATCCTGGCCACGGCGGTGCCGTCAGTGGTCAAGGACCTCGGCGAGTTCGACCAGTTCCCCTGGCTGTTCTCGGTCTACCTGCTCGCCCAGGCCGTCTCCGTGCCGATCTACTCCAAGCTCGCCGACACCATCGGCCGGAAGCCGGTGATCCTCACCGGTGTCGCGCTGTTCCTGCTCGGCTCGATCCTCGGCGCGCTGGCCTGGAACATGACGTCCCTGATCGTCTTCCGGGTGATCCAGGGGCTCGGCGCCGGGGCGGCCGCGCCGATGGCGATGACCATCGTCGGGGACATCTACACCGTCGAGGAACGCGCCCTGGTCCAGGGCTACATCGCCAGCGTCTGGGCGATGTCCTCGGTGATCGGCCCGGCCCTCGGCGGCATCTTCGCCCAGTTCGCCTCCTGGCGCTGGATCTTCCTGGTCAACATCCCGCTGTGCCTGGTCGCCGGCTGGGCGATCATCCGCTCCTACCACGAGGAGATCGAACCCAGACGGCACCGGATCGACTACGCCGGGGCGGCTCTGCTGACCGTCGGCCTGAGCGCCGTCATCCTCGCCCTGCTCGAGGGCGGGAACGCCTGGGCGTGGTGGTCGGCACCGAGCGCGTTGAGCTTCGCCGTCGGCGCTGCAGCCCTGGTCGGGTTCGGCCTGGTGGAGCGGCGCGCAGCCGAGCCGATCCTCGACCTCGCCCTCCTCACCCGGCCGCTCATCCTCACCACGACCCTGGTCTCGCTGGGGGTTGGTGCCCTGATGATCGGCGTGACGAGTTTCGTCCCGACCTACCTGGAGAACGCGATCGGCTCGGTTCCGCTGGTCTCCGGGGCGGCCGTGGCCGCCCTCACCCTCGGCTGGCCGCTGGCTGCGGCGACGGCCGGACGCATCTACATGCGCCGCGGGTTCCGGTTCACGATCCTGATCGGCAGCGGCATCGCGCTGCTGGGCAGTATCGCCCTCGCCGCCACCGGCCCGTGGCCCAACCCGGTCACGGTGGCCGGGGTGGCGTTCGTGATCGGTTTCGGCCTGGGCTGGACGGCCGCGCCGACGCTGATCGCCGCCCAGGCATCGGTCGACTGGGACGAGCGCGGGGTGGTAACCGGCGTGAACGTGTTCGCCAGGTCCGCCGGCAGCGCGGTCGGGGTGGCGATCTTCGGCGCGATCGCCAACAACGTGATCGCCGCCGGTCGCGGGGAACAGGACTACGCGACCATCGTGGCCGCCTCGACCTGGGTCTTCGTCGCCGTGGCCGTTCTGGCGGCGCTGATGTGCGTGGCGAGCCTGCGGATGCCGCGAGGGTCGGTCGACTCGGCTGCGTTCCTGCCAAGCGCCCAGGTCGTCGCCGACTGAAGGCCTCCTCAAGCCCGGCCCGGCATCCGCAGGGTCAACCGGGCCGGCCCTCGCCAGCCAGGATGGCCAGGACGGCCTCACCGTACTGCTCGGACTTCGCCTTGCCGATTCCCGGTATCCCGAGCAGGGCTGCGACGGTGGCCGGCCGGTCCTCGGCGATCGCCATCAGCGTCGCGTCGGTGAAGATGACGAATGCCGGCACGGACCGCTCCCTTGCCAGCTCGAGCCGCCAGGCGACCAGCCGTTCGTACGTCTGCTCGTCGTAGCCGGGCGGGCAGTCGGTGTGGCGTCCCAGCTTCCGTTCGGCTCCGGTGTGCAGGCTCTTCCCGCAGACCCGGCAGGTGGCGCTCAGAGCCGACCTCGGCTTCTCGACCTTCCCCGGCTGCACCTGCGCCGGAGCCGGCCGGGCGGCGATCCCGTCAAGGAACCGGGAGGGCTGGCGGTTGCCGCCGCCCCCGCGCCTTGTCCGCGACCAGGAGATCATCAGCAGGCGCCTGGCCCTGGTGATCCCGACGTAGAACAGCCTGGCCTCCTCCGCGACCTGCTCGGGGCCGGCGGCCAGCGAGAGCGGCAGCGTGCCCTCCTGGGCGCCGACCAGCGCCACGGCCGTCCACTCCAGGCCCTTTGCTGCGTGCAGCGTCGAGAGCGTGACCCCGTCGGAACTGAGCGGATGCTCCAGCTGGGCGCGGGCAGCGAGTTCGGCTGCGAAGGCTGCCAGGTCCGCTCCCGGCTGCGCAGAAGCCACATCCTCGGCCAGCGCGAGCACTGCGGCAAGGGACTCCCAGCGTTCCCGCACCCTGCCCTGTCCGGCCGGCGGACGCTCCGTCCAGCCCAGCCGGGACAGCACCCCGCGGCAGGCGTCCACCGCCGGCACCGAACCGTCCTTGCGGGCCTGCTCGGCGAGCGTCCCGATCACCTGGCGCACCTCGGGCCGGTCGTAGAAGCCGTCCCCGCCGCGGACGGTGAACGGTACCCCGGCCTCAGCCAGCGCAGCCTCGAACAGCGGCGACTGGGCGTGCACCCGGTACAGCACCCCCTGCTCGCGCCACGGCACCCCGGCCTCGTGCTGCTCGACCAGCCACTTCGCCACCGCCGCGGCCTCATCGAACTCGCTGGCGCACGGCAGGATCCGCGGCTCCGGGCCGGGCGGGCACTGCGACTCGAGGGTCACCGTGCCCAGCCGGGTCCTGCGGGCCACCTTGTTGGCCAGCTCCACCACCTGCGGCGTCGACCGGTAGTCCCGCACCAACCGCACCACCCGGGCCTGCGGGAACCGGTCCGCGAAGCCGGTGAGGTGCACCGGGCTGGCCCCGGCGAAGGAGTGGATGGTCTGGGCCGGGTCACCTACGACGCAGTGGTCCCTGCCCTCGCCCCACCACAGGTCGAGCAGGTTCTGCTGCACCGGGTTGACGTCCTGGTACTCGTCGACCACCAGGTGGCGGTAGGTCGAGCGGACCTCCTCGGCGATCCCGCCGTTCTCGGCCAGCAGGGCCGTCGCGCACAACAGGATGTCGTCGAAGTCGATCACGCCCCGGTCTGACTTCACCTGCTCGTAGCGACCGAGCACCCGGCCGACCTGGGCTGCGTCCAGGCCGGAGACCTCGCGCTCGGCAGTGGTTGCGATCTCGGCGTAGTCGGCTGGGGCGATGTTGCTCACCTTCGCCCACGAGACCTCGGTCAACAGGTCGCGCAGGGTGCCGGTGTCCGGCGTCAGCCGCAGCCGGCGGGCCGCTTCCGCAACCATCGAGATCCGCTCGTTGCTGACCTCGGGCAACTCGGAGCCGTAGGCGCGCGGCCAGAAGTACTGGGCCTGGCGCAGGGCTGCTGAGTGGAAGGTGCGGGCCTGCACCGAAGGCACCCCGAGCTGACGCAGCCGGGACCGCAACTCCCCGGCCGCCCGCGTCGTGAACGTGACCGC
>CAYQXH010000069.1:0-12123 GCA_964421325.1 uncultured Propionibacteriaceae bacterium | reverse complement strand
TCCTGGAACCCGACGCGGTAGATCAGCATCACCAGCGTCTCGGTGGAGAAGAAGGGTCCGCCCCGCGTCATCACGTAGATCTGGTCGAAGACCTGGATGGTGGCGATCGCGGCCATGATCGAGACGAGCATGGTCTGGTTCGCCAGCAGCGGCCAGGTGATGTGCCGGAACCGGTTCCACGCTCCGGCGCCGTCCACCGTCGCGGCCTCGTAAAGCTCGGTCGGGATGGACTGCAGGCCGGCGAGGTACATCACCATGTAGAAGCCCACCGACTTCCAGACTCCGACCACCATCACCGCCGGCATCGCCAGCTGCGGGTCGGTGAGCCAGCCCTGCTCGGTGACGAAGCCCACCTTGCTCAACCAGTAGGTCACCAACCCGATGTTGGCGTCCAGCAGGAACGACCAGGCGAAGGAGATGATCGCCATCGAGACGATGAACGGCATGAAGATCGCCGTGCGGACGAAGTCGCGCCCGACCATCGGCCGGTTCAAGAAGATGGCGAACAGCAGTGCCAGCGCGACAGTTGCCGGGGTGACGACGACCGCGTACCAGGCCGTGTTGCCCAGCGCGTTCCACACCTGCTCGTCCTGCACCAGCTCGATGTAGTTCCGCGCACCGACCCACCGAGCCGGCTGGATCCGGTTGTACTGGGTGAACGAGAGGTAGGCCGACTGCAGGAGCGGCCAGAGCATGAAGGCGCCGATGATCAGGATCGATGGCGCCATGAACAGCCAGGCCGTGCGCTCCCGCCGGACGCGGGCGACGTTGACCCGCCTCCGCTCCCGCGGCTGCCGTGGCTGGCGGTCAGCCCGGATGGTGGTGGTTGATTGCTTCATGCTCACTTCCCTCCGCGACAAGGGGGCCGGCTGGCGGACCGGCCCCCCGTCCACGAACGGGCCTCAGCCCTTGTCGATCTGCGCTTGGACATCCTTGGCTGCCTCGCCGAACACATCCTCGACGCTGCCCTTGCCGTTGAGGACCTTCTGCAGCGCAGGGTAGAAGACGTCGTCGGTGATGGTGCCGGCGTTCGGCACCCCGGCGAGGTAGACCTGCGAGTTGTCGAGCAGCTCCTTGTTGCCGAACTCGGCGGAGAACTTGTTCGCCAGCTTGTCGGCAGCGATGTCGGTGCGCGTGGGCGGGAAGCCCGAGCCGTCGGCCCAGGTGACCTGGCTCTCAGCCGAGTTCCAGTAGCTGAAGAAGGTGTAGGCGGCCTTCTTCTCGGCGTCGGAGATCTTGGCGTTGAGGGTCAGCGACACCACGTTCATGAGGGTGTCCTGGCCGGTCGGGCCGGCGAAGGGGCGAGCCAGCCCGAAGTCGATGCCGGCCTCGGTGAAGCCGTTGGTCATCCAGGGGCCGACGATCTCCATCGCGGCCTTCTCGGTCTGGAACAGCTTGTCGGCATCCGCCCCGGCGAGGCCGATCGGCGACACCTTGTTGTCCCGGACCTGCTTGACCCAGAAGTCGAGCGCTTCCAGGGATGCCGGTTCGCCGAGGATCGAGGTCTTGGCGTCCTCGGAGACGACTCCGCCGCCGTTGTTCCACATGAACGGCTGGTACATCGGGACCGTCTCGTGATCGGCGAGGGCGATCGCGTACTGTTCCGGCTTGCCGTCGCCGTTCTTGTCGACGGTCAGCTTGCCGGCCATCGCTGCGAACTCGTCCCAGGTGGTCGGCGGCTTCTCCGGGTCGAGCCCGGCCGCCTTGAACATGCCCTTGTTGTAGTACAGCATCATCGGCGCGAGGTTGAACGGGACGCCGTAGTTGGTGCCGCTGAACTTGGCGGCGTTGACCGCTGCGGCCGGCAGCACCGAGGTGTCCATGAAGGTGGTGTCCGCGAAGAAGTCGTCGGTCGGCGCCAGGGCGCCCTTCGATGCGTACTGCGGCACCCGGGAGGCGTCCATCGCGATGATCTGCGGCCCGTCGGCAGAGGTCACCGAGGTCAGCAGCTTCTGGTAGAGCTGGTCCCAGGGCATGATGTTCGGCTTGATCACGATGTCGGACTGCGACTTGTTGAACTGGTCGATGACCTCCTGGACGGCCGGGCCGTCCGGACCGGTCATGCCGTGCCAGAACTGGAGTGTGACCGGCCCGCTGGCGCTCGCTGCCGTCTGCTGCTGCTGCGCCCCCTGACCAGCACAGGCCGACATGCCCAGGGCGAGAGCCCCGACCACGGCGACCCTGACCCATCGGGTAATCCTCACGATTGCCTCCTTGCGTGTGTGAAGAAAGAAAGTCCCTGCTTGCTAGAGTCACCCTGACTCTTGCAACGCGAGTAACAGTCTGCACGGACTCTTGCATCGATGCAAGGTTTGGTTCTCAGATGATTTGGAGGGATCTCATGGCGGTGAACCTGAAGCAGGTCGCCGAGATGTCCGGAGTCTCGGTGCGCACCGTGTCGAACGTCGTCAACGGCTTCCATTACGTCGCGCCGGAGACCCGGCAGCGGGTGCAGCGGGCGATCGACGCCCTCGGCTACCGCCCCAACGCAGCAGCTCGCTCACTCCGCACCGGGCGCACCGGCCTGCTCGCGCTGGTGGTGCCGGCCCTCGACCAGCCCTACTTCGCCGAGTTGGCGCGGGCCGTGGTGCGCCACGCCACCGCAGCCGGATACACGGTGGTCCTCGACCAGACGGACGCCGACCGCGACCGCGAGCTCGACCTGCTCTCCGGCCAGCCCGGACGAACCATGTTCGACGGCCTGATCCTGAACCCGCTCACGCTGACCTCTGCCGACATCCCCGAACACGCAGCCCGCCCGATCGTGCTGCTCGGCGAGCGCGCCATCGCCTCGTCCGCCGACCACGTCCACATCGACAACGTCGCCGCGGCAAGGACCGCCACCGAGCACCTGATCGCCAGGGGCCGTCGGCACGTCGCCGTCATCGGCACCCAGGACATCCCGTCGGGCCAGTCGGCGCGACTGCGGTTGCAGGGGGCGATGCTCGCCCTCGCAGAGGCCGGCCTGACCGCCCACCCCGACCTGTTGCGCCCCTCGGACACCTACACCCGCGCCGCCGGCTACCGGGCCATGCAGGACATCCTCGACCTCGGCCGGCCGGTGGACGCGGTCTTCTGCTTCAACGACACGATGGCGATCGGCGCCATGCGAGCGTTGCGCGAGCGCTCCGTCCGCATTCCCGAGGATGTCGCAGTCGTCGGCTTCGACGACATCGAGGAGGGCCAGTTCTCGGCGCCGACGCTCACCACCGTCCGTCCGGACAAGGACGCCATCGCCAGGATCGCTGTGGAGCGCCTGGTGGCCCGCATCAGCGGGCAGGGCGGCGACGGCCAGGAGATCGAGGTCGGCTACGACCTGGTCGTCCGCGATTCCACTGGCGGCGCCTGAACGGGCATTGCCGTCCTTGCGTCGTTGCAATACGCTCGTTAACAGATCCTGATCACCAATCCTGTGAGGAACGAGCTGTCAACGATGAACGAGATCCTCTCCGCCTCGCGGGCCGGCACTGCAGTGAGCGACCACGGCTACCCGCGGCCGCAGCTCGTCCGCCCCGCCTGGGTGAGCCTCGACGGTGACTGGGGCTTCGCCTACGACGACGACGACCAGGGCCTTGCCCAGCACTGGGAACGCGCCGCCAGGTTCGACCGCTGCATCCAGGTGCCCTTCCCGCCGGAGTCACCCGCCTCCGGCATCGGCGACACCGGCGCCCACCCGGTGCTGTGGTACCAGCGCGACCTCAGCAGTGCCCAGTTGGCAGCCGCCGGCCCGGCCGGCAGGTACCTGCTCCACTTCGGCGCGGTCGACTACGAGGCGATGGTGTGGGTGGACGGCGCCTTCGCGGGTTCGCACCGGGGCGGTCAGACGCCGTTCACGCTGGATGTCACCGACAGCCTCGACGCCGCCGCCGACAACCACCGGATCGTGGTCCGCTGCTTCGACGACCCGGTCGACGCCGAGACCGCCCGCGGCAAGCAGGACTGGCGGCTGGAACCGCACGCGGTCTGGTACGAGCGCACCAGCGGGATCTGGCAGTCGGTGTGGCTCGAGGCCGTCCCCGCCCTCCACGTCCAGACGCTCAGCTGGGACAGCGACCTCTCCCGCGCCACGGCAACGGCCACCATCCGGCTCTCCCGGCGGCCCTCTGGTGCCGGCCGCGTCCGCGTTGCCCTCAGCCACGCCGGCCGGCCGCTCGCCGCCGGCGAGGTGGACTTCGAGTCCGACCGGATCGAGGTGATCCTGGCCATCCCGAGGCAGCGCAACGGCCAGGACCACGAGGACCTGCTGTGGTCGCCGGAACACCCGGCCCTGATCGACGCCGAGGTCGTGGTGGAGGCGGCTGACGGCACCGTCGACGAGGTCGGCTCCTACCTGGGGCTGCGCTCGGCGACCGTCGGGCACCGGCAGTTCCTGCTGAACGATCGCCCCTACCAACTGCGCTCAGTGCTCGCGCAGGGCTACTGGCCGGCCACCCATCTCGCTGCACCCTCGGCGGATGCACTGCGCGAGGAGGTCGAGCTGATCAAGTCGCTCGGCTTCAACTCGGTCCGCGTCCACCAGAAGGCCGAGGATCCCCGCTTCCTGTTCTGGTGCGACCGCATCGGGCTGGCCGTCTGGGCGGAGGGCGGGGCACCCTATGAGTACTCCCCCCGCGCGGCCGCCCGGCTGAGTGCCGAGTGGGCCGAGATGGTCGAGCGCGACCGCTCCCATCCCTGCATCATCACCTGGGTTCCGCTGAACGAGTCGTGGGGAGTGCAGCACATCGCGCACGATCCAGCCCAGCAAGCCTTCGCCCGCTCCCTGGCCGACCTGACCCGGGCCCTCGACCCGACCCGGCCGGTGATCAGCAACGACGGCTGGGAACACACCTCCTCCGACGTCGTCACCATCCACGACTACACCGACTCCCCCGACCAGCTCCGGGCCCGGTACGCCGCCGAGGACGCCCTGCTGGCAACGCTCGCCGGCCTGGGGCCGGCCGGACGCCGGATGCGCGCCTGCGACCCGGGCTGGTCCCCCGAAGCGCCAGTGATGCTCAGCGAGTTCGGCGGCATCGCCTTCGTGACCACGCCGGACGGGGAGGCCTGGGGGTACTCCAGCGCGCACGATGCGGCCGCCTACGAGGCACAGCTGTCGGCTCTGGTCGGCGCCGTGCGGCAGAGCGCACCCCTGGCCGGCTTCTGCTACACCCAGCTCACCGACACCCGGCAGGAGGCCAACGGCCTGTGCGACGAGCACCGCCGGCCGAAGCTGCCGGTGGCGACCATCCGTCGGATCATCGCGGGCTGACCCCGTCCGGCAGCTGTCCCAGCCGGACGACCGGGGCCGGCGTCCGCGAGCGGCGGAGCACTGCAGACCCCCGGGTGGAAGGAGTGCTGAGCAGCGGTCGGCCGCCAGACCTCGACTTGGCTGACCGGGCGTTCCAGAATTGCCCGCATGGCTCAGCCCGCTCCGGGCGGACCTTCGATCCGCACGCCAGACCAACTGCTGCGAGTCTTCGTCTCCTCCACCCTCGGCGAATTGGCTACCGAACGGCGCGCTGCCCGAGCCGCCATCGAGCGGCTCCGGCTGGCGCCGGTCATGTTCGAACTCGGCGCGCGCCCACACCCGCCGCGCAAGCTCTACCGGTCCTACCTCGAGCAGAGTGACGTGTTCGTCGGCATCTACTGGGAGCGTTACGGCTGGATCGCGCCGGGCGAGGAGATCTCGGGGCTGGAGGACGAGTACCGCCTGGCCGACCCGCAGATGCCGAAGCTGATCTACCTCAAGGCCAGCGACGCGCGGGAGGAACGGCTGGCCGAGCTGATCAAGCGGATCCAGCGCGACGACACCGCCAGCTATGTCACCTTCAACACCGAGGACGAACTGCGCGAGCATCTGGTCAAGGACCTGGCCACGCTGCTGGCCGAACGGTTCCAGGCCGCCTCCGAACCCGCACCCATGCCGGCCGCGGTGGCGCCGGAGGACAGCCCGGTCTTCGAGCAGGTGCCGCCGCCCTACACCCCGATCGTCGGCCGAACCACCGAGATCGAAGACCTGGTCGCGATGGTGGTCGACCGGCATGCCCGGGTCGTCTCCATCGTCGGCCCCGGCGGCATCGGCAAGAGCCGGCTCGCGATCGAGGTCGCGCTGCGCGCCGGTCCGCGCTTCGCCGACGGCGTGGCGTTCGTGCCGCTGGAGAACGTCGTCGACCCCAAGCTGCTGCTCCCCTCCCTGGCCAAGGCCCTCGGCATCGGCGAGAGCGGCGAGGCGCCCATCGAGGAGCGGCTGCCGATCGCCCTCGGCCAGCGCCGGGTGCTGATCGTGCTGGACAACTTCGAGCAGCTGGTGGACGCGGCCCCTGCCCTGGTGCGGCTGTACGCCGCCGCGCCGGATGCGACGTTCCTTGTGACCAGTCGCGCCGTGCTGCGGATCCGCGGCGAGCGGGTGTACGAGCTCGGCGGCCTGGCCACCCCGCGCAGCGAGCGCGAGCCGACGGTACCGGAGGCGCTGCACAGTGAAGCCGTCCAGTTGTTCGTTGAGCGGGCGCGGGCCGTGCAGAGCGGCTTCAAGCTCACCTCGGCGAACGTCGCTGCCGTTGTCGGGATCTGCCAGCAACTGGAGGGCTCGCCGCTGGCGATCGAGCTGGCGGCGGCCCGCGTCCGGGCGTTGACCCCGCAGAGCATCCTGCAACGGCTGGACCGGCCGCTCGAACTCCTGGCCTCGGCGGCCCGGGACGTGCCGGAGCGGCAGCGGACCCTGCAGGCCACGATCGAGTGGAGCTGCAACCTGCTCAGCGTCGAACAGCGCGACCTGCTCACCGACCTGTCGGTGTTCGCGCCCGGCTTCACCTACGAGGCGGTGGAGGCTGTGGGGACGCAGCGTCCGTGGGCCGGGCGCGAACTCGAGGGCCTGGCCGCGCTGGTCGACAACTCGCTGCTGCGCCAGCAGAGCCAGTCCGACATGCCGGCCTTCGCGATGCCGGCCCCCGTCCGCCAGTTCGCGGAGGCCCGACTCGAGCAGCTCGGTGACCTCGAAGCCCTGCGGACGGCACACGCCGCCTACTACACGGCCCTCGCGGCGCGGTTGCGGCCGCTGCTGAGCGGGGCCGGGCAGGTGGAGACGGCAGCGCGGCTCGAGCTGGAGCTGCCCAACCTCCGCAACGCCGTCCACTACAGCATCGAGTCGGGCCGCCCCGACGACGCAGCCGACCTGACCTGGTCGTTGCTGGTGTTCTGGTGGTTCGGCGGCCACTTCGGGCAGGTGCGGGTGTGGATGGAGGAGCTCCTCGCCTCGCAGCGGGCCGCGGCCGGGGAGCACACTCAGGCCGTCGCCAACTTCCTGGTCAGCTGGATCGACATGTGGCACAACCCGTCCGTGGAGGTGGCAGCGGTCTTCGACGAGGCGGGCCGCCAGTTCGCGAACACCGGCGACATCAGCGGCGAGGCGCTGGCCACCGCGTGCGCCTCGTTCACCCGGATCTCCCTGCCCGGGGCGGACGCCGACGCTTGCCTGGCCGGCATCACGCACGCCGTCGAGCTGTTCGAAGGAGTCGGCGACGCCTGGGGGGCTGCACTGGCACTGGTGGGGCTCGGGCGGGTGCAGTCGGTGCTCGGCGAGGAGGGCCGAGCAGCCGATGCCTACCTGCGGGCCGGCCAGGTGGCCCGGGAGCACTCCGACATGCTGGCCACGCTGATCACCGACCACCACATCGGGCGGGTGCAGCTGTTCGCCGGCCGGCTCGACGAGGCCGAGGCCACGTTCCGGGCGAGCGTCGAGCTGTCCGGCAGCCTCAGCATGGAGGGCGGCGTTGCCGACGGCCTTGAAGGCCTCTCGGCGATCTCGGCGACCCGCGGGCAGGTGGAGCTCGCCGGGCTGCAGTCCGGCGCGGCTGCGGCACTCCGGCAACGGCTCGGCCTCTACGAGGTGCCGGCATTCGTCTTCCACGAGCGCTACCTCGACGCGGCCCGGCAACTGGACGCTGCCGCCTTCGCTGCAGCGCAGGCCCGCGGCCGTGAGTTGACCGCCTCCGAGGCCATCGCCCTGGCGAAGCCGCCGGAACCCGCAGCGCCGGGGGGTCCGGAGGGGGAGCCGACATCCGCCCCGGCGGTCGCGACCGCCGGGGCGGATGTGGCCCTGGCGTCGTAGAACGGGATCGATGAACGCCTTCTGGGAGAGTGTCGCCTCCAACGTGATCGGCACCTTCGTCGGTGCCGGCCTGGCGCTGCTGACCTCGTTCTTCGTCGTCCGGTACGGCGAGACCAGGAACGACCTGCGACTCCTGCAGGCGCTGATCGATCGGCTCTACCGGAGCCGCGCCCTGCGCCCGAACCAGGTCGCCACAGCCTTCGACACGGACGCGCGGGAGAACGAGCGACGGTCGACGAAGTCGGTGCTGGCCACCCGCGACCGGATCGCCTTCACCTCCGACGAGCTGTCCGGCCATTCCGATGCGTTCGACGAACTGGACCGGATGCTCGTCGCCTGCCTGCGGTACCTCAACGACGTCCAGGACGACCCGTCCCGGTACATCTCCAGCCTGATGACCCTGCGCGGTGAGCTTGAGCCCGAGGTGGAACGGCTCTGCGACCGCTACCGTGCCCTGCAGCCACGGCCGATCGGAGCGGCCGACCTGCGGAACCGGGTGGCCGCCGTGCCGGAGCCGCCGCCCGGCGGGTGAGCCTCGCAGCGATCAGCCGTGGCGGTACTCGACCCCCATCGTCGGCCGGGGGTACTCCCAGGTCGTGACGATCCCGCCGCCGGCGACGATCCGGCAGGTCCCGCACTCCAGGCAGCCGGCGTAGTCGAACGTCCGGTCGCCGGTGGCGCTGAGCTTGTAGAGCCCGGCCGGGCAGACCCGGACGAGCTTGGCGAACTCCGCCGGATCGGGATCATCGGCGAGCGTCACATGGGCATGCGCCTCGTCGACCTCGTACTTGTTCAGCCCGAGGTACTCGTCCACGTTGACGCTGATCGGGTCCAGCTCGGTCACAGTGCTCTCACTCCCTTGCTGAGGTCCTTGGCCAGATTCAGGTAGCCGACGCGTCGCAGCGTGGGCAGGATCGCCTTGCGAAGCGGTCGGAGCGGGGTCCCGTCGACGAGGAACAGCGCTCGCATCGCGTCCCGCGCCACCTTGGGGTACTCGTTGTAGAGCCGGGGAGTGGTCTCCATGAAGTGCGGGAAGCGCCGGACCGTCCTCAGGTCCCGCAGGACGAAGCTGTCCTCGAGCGCTTCCCGGTAGCCGGCCAGCCCTGCGGCCGAGGTGTCCCCCGCGGCCAGGGCTGCTGCTGCGCTGCGTCCGGCCTGCTGCCCTGCGGCGATCGCGAAATCCATGCCCCGAACCGTGTAGCCGGCGTTCAGGCACATCAGGGCCGACTCCCCCGCCAGCAGGACGCCGTCGCCGACGAGTGGTGGCATGGCGTCGTACCCGGCCTCGGCGACCAGGTGCCCGGAGTGCTCGACCACCTTGCCGCCCGCGATGATCGGGGCGACGCTCGGGTGCTGCTTGAAGTCCTCGAGGAGCTGGTAGATCGGGGCGCGGGACTCGAACAGGTCGGAGACCGTTGCGACCAGCCCGATCGAGATGCTGTCGGTGTTGGTGTAGACGAAACCACCACCGGCCCGGCCCTGGGTGGCGTCGCCGACGAACAGCCAGGCCATGCCCTCGCCCTCGGCGCACAGTGACCGGTCCGAGATCACCTGTTCGGGCAGTTCGATCACTTCCTTGATGCCGACGGCGACCTGGCTCGGCTTCAGCGGCTCACCGCCGACCGCCTGGGGCACCAGCAGCGAGTTGACGCCGTCGCACAGCAGGACCACGTCAGCGGTGATCTCGTCTTCTCCTGCCCGCACCCCGGTCACCCGCCCGTCGCGCTTGAGGAGCGCCTCGACTGCGATGCCGTTGATGAACTCGGCGCCGGCAGCCTCCGCCTGGCCGGCGAGCCACGGGTCGAACCGGGCGCGCAGCACGGAGTACGACTCGTAACGGTCGGTCCCGAGGAGTTCGTCGGTGACGTCAAGGGTGGTGGCCGCGTCCGGGGCGAGCATCGACACCCGCTCGCGGGTGATCCGCCGCTCCAGCGGGGCCGACTGCCTGAAATCCGGGAAGACCGCGCGCAGGGCATGGGTGTACAGCCGGCCGCCGGAGACGTTCTTGGCGCCGCAGAAGGTGCCCCGCTCGACCACCAGGACACTTCGGCCAGCCTTGGCCAGCTCGTAGGCGGCCACCGGGCCGGCGCATCCTGAGCCGACCACGATGGCGTCGAAATCAGCCACTGGGTTCCTTTCTGTTGGCGGGGACGGGGCCCCGCGACGGGCAAGCATCGACTAGCGGCGCAGCGAGCTCGCTTCGCCGAGGGTGAGACCGCGGGTCTCCGGGGCCATGAAGACCGACAGCACGAGCGCCACGACCAGCAGGCCTGCGCCGGTGATCATGGTGGGACCGATTCCGTAGGCGGTCAGGAACAGGGGCAGGCCGTAGGTCGAGACGACGACCCCGATCCGGCTGATGGCGATCGCGACGCCGACAGCGGTCGCGCGCACCTCGGTTGGGAACATCTCGTTCGGGTAGAGCCACTGCAGGATGCCCGGTCCGCCGGAGAAGAACGCGTAGGTGGCGAAGGCAGCGATGATGATCACGACGTTCGCCCCCGGCCAGACTCCGGGGACGAGCAGGCCGAGCGCCATCAGCGCCAGGGAGCCGATCAGCAGCGGACGCCGGCCCAGCGAGTTCAGCCAGTACATGGCCGGGATGGTTCCGATCAGGAAGAACAGGCTGACCAGCGCCTCACCCAGCACCGAGAGGCTGCCCTCGCCGAGGCCGAAGGCGGACATGATCATCGGCCCGAAGGTGTACATCGCGTACATCGGAACCACCTGGCAGAGGATCAGCAGCCCGAGGTACAGCACGCGGCTCAGGTAGCCCTGGCGGAACACTGCGGCGAAGCCGGCGCGGGTCGGTTCCTCCGCTTCGAGTTCGACGGCGCCGCCGAAGACCTTCTGCATCACCTCGCGCGCTTCCTCCGGCCGTCCGCGTTGCGCGAGCCAGCGCGGCGACTCGGGAATGTCGTGGCGCCCGATGAGCAGGACGATGCACGGGATGAGGGCACTGCCGAGCATCAGCCGCCAGCCGTCGGCCACCGAGTAGAGGGCGAAGCCGACGAACGCAGCCGCTGTGGCGCCCAGGTACCAGGCGGCCGAGACCACCCCCATGCTGATGGCCCGTTCCTTGCGGGGGCTGAACTCGGCGATCAGTGAGGTGGCGATCGGGTAGTCGGCCCCGATGAAGAAGCCGAGCAGCAGCCGCAGCGCGATCAGCTGCCAGGCGGCGTTCACGAAGCACGCTGCCAGCGATGCGACGCCGATGGCTGTGACGTCGAGGATGAACATCGTGCGCCGGCCGAGGGCGTCGGTGAGGCGACCCCCGGCGAGGGAGCCGAAGAAGATGCCGGCCAGGGCCGCGGCGCCGGTGGCCGCGACCTCCACCTCGGTGAGCGACAGCGCAGTGGTGAGCTGGACGAGCGCAACGCCGATGACCGACAGCACGTAGCCGTCGAGGAAGGACCCGCCGCTGGAGAAGAAGACGATCTTCTTCAGGAAGCGGTTCATCCGGGCGTCGTCGATCAGCTGACGCACCGGCGTTGCGGACTCCTGCCCTACTTCCATTCGATGACACCCCAGTTGAGGTGCGGCTTGGCCTCCGGGGCGTCGGCGTCGACCAGCTTGAAGCGCGCCTCGTGGTCGCCCACCTGCCACAGCTGCGTGGTCAGGGTCGAGCCCGGGTGCACCGGCGAGGTGATCCGGGTCTTGAACCGGGTGAGGCGCTCAGGCTGGTCGGGGATGAAGGTGCGGATGAAGTGCCGCATCACCACGCCGGCGTAGCTGATCGCGTGCAGGATCGGGCGGGGCTCGCCGTTCGCAGCTGCGTAGTCCCAGTCGATGTGCTGGGGGTGGAAGTCGCCGGAGAGCCGGTAGATCAGCGCCTGGTTGAACGGGATGGTTTCGCTCACCTCTGCGTCCGGCGCCCGGTCGGGCATGTCGACGACGTCCTTCGGAGCTGCCGGGCCGCCCCAGCCGCCGTCGAGGATCAGGCAGTCCCAGGACTCGTTGGTGCAAAGCAGGGCGCCGGTTGAGTCGTAGGTGTCGCCGATGTGCTGGGCCAGCAGGCCCTTGCCCTCGCCGCGGTC
>CAYQXH010000068.1:0-12435 GCA_964421325.1 uncultured Propionibacteriaceae bacterium | reverse complement strand
CCGACATGGAGGTCTGCTGGGCCGCCCGCGCCGACCTGGTCGACGCCGTCCTCGCCGGCCGGTTGCAGAATCCGACCATGGTCGCCGGCATCCTCGCCCTGGAGGTGGCCCGGCTGTCTGGCCGGCTCGATGACCTGCGCGCAGCCGACGCCGCCTGGCCCGCGCGGGCCGTCCGCGAGGCCAATGACCGATCGTTGGCAAGGCTGGATGGCCAGTCCGGTTGAGAAGCTGGTCCGCAGCTACCTGGACCACCTGACCGTCGAGCGCGGCGCCTCACCGAACACCGTGGCCGCCTACCGGCGCGACCTCGCCAAGTACGTGGCGTTCCTCGCCGGACGTGGCATCGCTGCGCTGGACGCCGTTGCCGAGGCAGATGTGTCCGCCTTCCTCGCAGAGCTGCAGTCGCCGGCGACCGGACGGGCGCTCTCGGTTGCCAGCGCGACCCGCTGCCTGATCGCCGTCAGGTCGCTGCACGCGTTCGCAGCCCTCGAAGGGCTCACCCCGGACAACCCGGCCACAGGGGTGCACCCGCCGAAGACCGGGCGCCGGCTGCCGAAGGCCCTGGACATCGGCCAGGTGCAGGACCTCCTCGACACCCCCGACACCGGGACGACAACCGGCCTGCGTGATGCAGCCCTGCTGGAGCTGCTCTACGGGACGGGTGGGCGGATCTCCGAACTCCTCGATCTCGACGTCGACGACGCGTCCGGTCTGCTCGCCGATCCGGAGGCCGGGCTGCGGCTGTTCGGCAAGGGCCGCAAGGAGCGCATCGTCCCGGTCGGCTCCTATGCGCGGCGAGCCGTAGAGGCCTGGCTGGTTCGGGGTCGTCCGGAGTTCGCGGGGGCGGCCGTCCGGCCCAGCCCGGCACTGTTCCTGAACAGTCGCGGCGGGCGGCTCAGCCGGCAGAGCGCCTGGGGCGTGGTGCAACGGGCAGCAGCGGCCGCGCAGTTGGGGGTGGAGGTCTCCCCGCACACCCTCCGGCACAGTTTCGCCACCCACCTGCTCGACGGCGGCGCCGACGTCCGGGTGGTGCAGGAGCTTCTCGGTCATGCCTCGGTCACCACGACCCAGATCTACACGCTGGTCACGGCCGAGCATCTGCGTGAGGTCTTCCTGGCCGCGCACCCGAGGGCCCGCTGACCTGATCGGCGCGTCCGTGCAGACTTGTCGACATTTGGGGCCTAGGGTGTCGGCGTGACCAATACCGACGCCCCGGCCCTGATCGAACCCGAACCGATGATCGGCGCCGGCGAGATCGGGCCCACCGGCCGGCCGATGCCGGACCTGCCGGCGCCGGTCCCGCCCGACCCCAACCGCCCGAAGCGGGCGCTGATCATCGCCATGTGCAACCAGAAGGGCGGGGTCGGGAAGACCACGACGACCATCAACCTGGGTGCAGCCCTCGCCGAGACCGGGCGCAAGGTGCTGCTGGTCGACTTCGACCCGCAGGGGTCGTTGTCGGTCGGGCTGGGGGTGAGCCCACACACCCTCGACCAGAGCATCTACGACCTGCTGCTGAACAAGCACACCGCTGTCGACCGGGTGATCACCCACACCGTCGTCGACGGCCTCGACCTGCTGCCGTCCAACATCGACCTGTCGGCAGCCGAGGTGCAGCTGGTTTCCGAAGTGGCCCGGGAGCAGACCCTCAAGCGCGTGCTCACCAAGGTCCGGCACAGCTACGACATCATCCTGATCGACTGCGCCCCATCTCTGGGCCTGCTCACCGTGAACGCCCTGACCGCGGCGGACAAGGTCCTGATGCCCCTTGAGTGCGAGTTCTTCGCCCTGCGCGGGATCGCGATGCTCACCGACACCATCGACAAGGTGCAGGACCGGCTCAACCCGGAGCTGGAGATCCTCGGCATCCTCGGCACCATGTTCGACGCGCGCACCCTGCACAGCCGCGAGGTCCTGGAGCGGGTCGTCGAGGCCTTCGGCGACACCGTCTTCCACTCCGTGATCCGGCGCACCATCAAGTTCCCGGAGACCCAGGTCGCCGGCGAGCCGATCACGACCTACGCCCCTTCCTCCGGTGGCTCGCTGTCCTACCGGCTGCTCGCCCGGGAGGTGCTGGCCAGATGCCCAGGCGCGTAGGCCTGCCCGGCGCCTCGGAGCTGTTCCGGGAGACCACCGGCCCGGAGGGCGCCCCCGGGCAGGACGAGGGTTCAGCAGGTCCGCTGTCCAGCGGACGGATCCGGCACGACGAGAAGATCACCGTCTACGTCAGCAGCGACGAGCTGCTGGCCCTCGAGCAGGCCCGGCTGACCCTGCGGGCCAAGCACCGCATGGCGGTCGACCGTGGCCGGATCGTCCGGATCGCCATCGGGCTCGCCATGGCCGACCTGGCCGCCCGCGGGGCCGATTCCGACCTGGTCCGCGGACTCGGCGAGCCGTGAGCCCGCTGCAAGCAGCCGAAGCCGAGTTCAACGTCCACCTGAGCAACTTCACCGGGCCGTTCGACCTGCTGTTGCAGCTGATCTCCAAGCACAAGCTGGACGTCACCGAGGTGGCGTTGTCGCAGGTGACCGACGAGTTCGTCGCCCACATCAAGCTGGCGACCGCGGAGAAGGGCCCCAGCTGGTGGGACCTGGATCAGACCAGTTCGTTCATCGTCGTGGCCGCGACGCTGCTCGACCTGAAGGCCGCCCGGCTGCTGCCGCAGGGGGAGGTCGACGACCCGGAGGACCTGGCGCTGCTCGAGGCGAGGGACCTGCTCTTCGCCCGCCTGCTGCAGTACCGGGCGTTCAAGCAGGTCAGCGCCTGGCTGGCAGAGACCCTCGGCACCCAGGGACGGCGTCATCCGCGTCCTGGTGGTCTCGAGGAACGGTTCGCGAAGCTGCTGCCCGACGTGGTGCTGGACGGGTTCGCCGACGTCATCGCCGTGATGGCCGGGCGGGCGCTGACGCCCCGGGCCGAACCGCAGGTATCGTTGACCCACCTGCACGCGCCGCTGGTGAGCGTGCGCGAACAGGCCGACCTGCTGGTTCGCCGGCTCCGCGCCCACAGTTCGCTCAGCTTCCGGGCCCTCACCGATGACGCCGCCGACCGGCTGGTGGTGGTGGCGAGGTTCCTGGCCCTGCTCGAGCTCTTCCGGGAGGGGGCGGTCAACTTCGAGCAGCTGACCCCGCTGGGCGAGCTCACCGTCCGCTGGCTCGGCGCCGAGGTGGACGCAGACCGGATCGGCGCCGAGTTCGACGAGACCCCACAACCACAGGAGAACGAGGAATGAGCGAGATCTCCGGAGCGGTGGAAGCCCTGCTGCTGATGGCCACCGAACCTGTCCCGGTCAACGAACTTGCCGAGGCAGTGGACGCGCCGGTCGCAGAGGTGGAGGAGTGCCTGGCCGGGCTCGCCGAGTTCTACGACAGCACCGGTCGCGGCTTCGAGCTGCGCCGGGTCGGTGCCGGCTGGCGGTACTACACCCGCGACGAGCACGCGGAGGTGATCGGCCGTTGGCTCCTCGAGGGCCAGCGGGGCACCCTCAGCCAGGCGGCGCTGGAAACGCTCGCCGTCGTCGCCTACCTGCAGCCGATCTCGCGGGGCCGGGTATCGGCCGTCCGCGGGGTCAACGTCGACGGGGTCATCCGCACCCTTGCCACCAGGGACCTGATCGAGGAGGTGGGGCGGGACCCGGAGACCGGGGCGCGGCTGTTCGCAACCACCAGCTACTTCCTGGAGCGGATGGGCCTGAACACCCTCGACCAGTTGCCACCGCTTGCACCGCACCTGCCCGACGCCGCAGCCCTCGAGGCTGAGCTGATCGGGCTCGCCGACTCCGGACCCGCCGGCGCCACTGCCACCGAAGGAGCACCGGAATGAACGAACCAGTCGAGCCGAAGCTGAACACCGACGGCATCCGCCTGCAGAAGGTGCTGGCCCAGGCCGGCGTCGCGTCCAGGCGGGCAGCGGAGGACCTGATCTTCCGCGGCCGGGTGGAGGTGAACGGTTCGGTCGTCACCGAGCAGGGCCGGCGTGTCGATCCCGCCCACGACGTGATCCGGGTGGACGGTGCCCGGATCCCGCCGCAGGCCCAGCACCAGTACGTCGTGCTGAACAAGCCGCGCGGCGTCGTCTCGACGATGGAGGACCCCCACGGGCGGCCGGCGCTGCAGGAGATCGTCAGCACCCACACCAGCGAGCGCCTGTTCCACGTCGGCCGGCTCGACGCCGAGACCGAGGGGCTGTTGATCCTGACCAACGACGGCGACTTCTCCCAGCGGATGATGCACCCCTCCTTCGAGGTGCCGAAGGTCTACCTCGCCGAGATCAGCGGCGTGATCACGGAGGCGACCCTGAAACGGCTGCGCGGCGGGATCGAGCTCGACGACGGGCCGGTGAAGCCCGACAAGGTGGAGCTGATCCAGCGCGGCGCCGACAAGAGCCTGGTGCGGGTGACGCTGCACGAGGGTCGCAACCGCATCGTCCGACGGATCTTCGACGAGATCGGTCAGCCCGTCCGCAAGCTGTCCCGGATCGCCATCGGCCCGGTGCGGCTCGGCGACCTGAAGTCCGGCGCGGTCCGCGACCTCACCCGTGAGGAGCTCGGCGCGTTGCTCGACCTGGTGAAGCTGTAGGTGGAGCGGATCCTCGGCGTCGAGACCGAGTACGGGCTCAGCGCCCGTACCGACCGGGGCCGGCTGAGCGCCCCGGAGGCTGCCGAGCTGCTGTTCCGCCCGGTGGTGGCCGGGCATCGATCGGCCAACGCCTTCCTGGCCAACGGCGGCCGGCTGTACCTCGACGTCGGCGCCCACCCCGAGTACGCCACCCCGGAGTGCCGGACGCCGCGCCAGCTGCTGGTCGCCGAACGCGCCGGTGACGAGATCGTCGCCCGGCTGGCCGCCCGGGCCACCGAGCAGGCGGCGGAGGCCGGCCAGACGGTCAGCTTCCGGCTGTTCAAGAACAACGTCGACAGCTTCGGCAACTCCTACGGCTGCCACGAGAACTACCTGGTGACCCGCGACCTCGACCTCGCGGTGGCCGCCGACCTGCTGACCTGCTTCCTGGTCACCCGCCAGGTGATCTGCGGATCCGGGCGCCTGCACCGCGGCGAGTTCACGATCAGCCAGCGCGCCGACCACCTGCACGACCAGTTGTCAGCCCTCACCACCCGGGTCCGGCCGTTGGTGAACACCAGGGACGAGCCGCTGGCCGACGCCACCCGGTTCCGGCGGCTGCACGTCCTGGCCGGTGACTCCAACCTCTCCGAGACCTCGGCCTGGCTCAAGGTCGGTACGGCCCTCGCCGTCCTGGAACTGCTGGACCGTCCCGGCGGCCCCGATCCCCGGCTCGCCGGCCTGAGGTTGCGCGATCCCGGGGCTGCGCTGCGCCTGGTCGCCCGGGACCCGGCCGGCAGGCTCGAGCTCGCCGACGGCCGCAGCCTCAGCGCCATCGAGCTCCAGCTCGCGCACCTGGAGCTGGCGGCAGCGCACGCCGAGCCCGACCTGGTCGCCCTGTGGTCCCGGGTACTGGCAGCGCTGGCCGGCGACGAGCCCGACCAGGTGGCTGCAGAGGTGGAGTGGGTGGCCAAGCGCCGGCTCCTTACCGGTTACCGCCGCCGGTACCGGCTGCAGCCGGACGACCCGCGCCTCGCCCAGCTCGACCTGGCGTTCCACGAGCTCGGTGGCCTGTTCAGCCTGCTCGAGACCAGGGGAGCCGTGGCCCGGCTGACCGAGCCGGCGGAAGTGGCTGCCGCCATCCACCAGCCGCCCGCCGGCACCCGCGCCGTGGCCAGGTCCGCCTTCCTCACCGCGGCCACCCGCGCCGGCAGGGACCACAGCGTCGACTGGCAGACCTGCACCGTGCACGACCTGCCCGGCCCGGACGGGCGTCCGGCGGACCGCAGCGTCGTGCTCGGCGACCCGCTGGCCGCTGTCGTCGAGGAGCTGGACGATCTACTGGCTGCCATGGCCGGGCAGCCCCGCGTCCGGGCAACCGGCGGGTTCCGTCCGCCCGCACAGTGACGTTCGGTATTCTCTCCCGGTGTCCTACTCCCGCCTGATCCCGGCCCTGGCCTGCGTGCTCGCGCTCGCCGCCTGCGGCAGCCCCTCCGCCACGCCCACGGGCTCGGCCACCTCCGCGGCCCCGTCCGCCTCGGCCACCCCGACCCCGTCGGCCACCCCGACCGCCACGGTGACCCCGGTGACCTCGCTGGATGGGATCAAGGTGACCGGCAAGCGGCTGGCCAAGCCCAAGGTGAAGTTCAAGACGCCGCTGGTGATCGACGAGACCCGCTCCGAGGTTCTCGAGGCCGGCAAGGGGCCCGGTGCACTGGCTGACGGCTACGTCACCGTCCACTACTTCGGCGTCGACGGCCGCACCGGCAAGGAGTTCGACGAGTCCTTCAGCGACGGGGCACCGGTCACCTTCTCCCTCGCCCAGGTGGTGCCCGGCTTCACCAAGGGCCTGACCGGGCAGAAGGCCGGCAGCCGGGTGCTGATCGCGATGCCGGGCGCGGACGGGTACGACTCCGCCGGCGGCAACCCCGACGCGGGCATCGAGGTGGGTGACACCCTGATCTTCGTCGTCGACGTCATCGCGGTCTCGGTAGCCGAGGCCTCCGGGAAGGTCGTCGCCCCACCCGCCGGCCTGCCGACGGTGTCGGCCGGGTCCGGCAAGCCGACCGTCACGATCCCTTCCGGCAACCCACCGGCCAAGATGGTCGCCCAGCCGCTCATCAAGGGCTCCGGCGCCAAGGTGGCCGAGGGCGACACGATCATCGCCCGCTACGTCGGCTACTCCTGGAAGACCGGCAAGCTGATCGACGACGGGTTCGACTCGCCGACGACCGGCCAGTTGGCCGACCTGATCCCCGGCTGGCAGACCGGGCTCGTCGGCAGGACCGTCGGCTCCCGGGTCCTGCTGGTCCTGCCGCCGGCCGACGGCTTCCCCAGCGGCAGCAACAACCCGCCGGTCGAGGCGGGCGACACGGTCGTCTACGTGGTCGACCTGCTGTTCACCTCCGCCTCGGAGTAGTCGGTCGGATCCACCACCCAGGGCTCGCGGGGCAGGCGCAGCGGGTCGAACCGGTCCAGCAGGAGTCCCGGCGTGACCGGCTCGCCCGGTTCGCAGAGACCCAGGGACGCCGCCAGCAGGCCGAGGACCTGACCCGGGGTCCAGCCGTGCGGGGCCAGGTCGGCGAGGCTGACCGCCCCGTCCCGTTTCGCGAGGCGCTCCCCGTTCCGGTTCAGGGCCAGCGGAACGTGGGCATAGCCCGGTGGCCCGCCGCCCAGCCGTCCGGCAAGCCAGGCCTGTCGGGGCGCGGACGACAGCAGGTCGTCGCCCCGGCAGACCTGGTCGACGCCCATCGCGAGGTCGTCGACCACAACGGCCAGGTTGTATGCCGGGACCCCGTCGTTGCGGACCAGCACGAAGTCGTCGACCGTTCCGGTGACCTCCCCGGCCCACAGGTCGTGAATTGTTGACGTCGCACCATCAGCCCGGACCCGCAGGGCCGGTCGCCGGGTCGCAGCCAGCACTGCCCGCTGCCGTGCCGGCAGCCTCAGGCAGGTGCCGGGATAGGGGCGGTAGCCGTCCCCGTTCGGCGCGGACGCGGCCTCTGCGATCTCCCTTCGGGTGCAGAAGCACTCGTAGGTTTCCAGACCTGCCACGGCTGCCGCGTAGGCGTCGCGCCGGGCCGACTGCCACACCACCTCGCCGTCGAAGTCGAGGCCGATCGCGGCCAGGTCGGCCAGCTGCAGCCGGGAGACCTCGCCGGCTGCTGCCACCCGGGTGGCGTCCAGGTCCTCGATGCGCAGCCGGAAACCGCGTCCCGTCCGCCTGGCCAGCAGCCAGGCAACGACAGCTGTGCGCAGGTTGCCCAGGTGCAGCGCAGCGGTGGGGCTGGGCGCGAACCGTCCGTGCATCTGACTCCCTTCTCATCCGGTATCAAACCATCGTGGCGCACCTTCGGGAGCACCGGTCGGCTGGTAACCTCGCGCTGACCCCATCCCAGAAACGGCCGGTAGATGTCGCCCCGAAAGTCCGAACGGATCATGAACCTGGCGATCTGCCTGCTGATGGCCCGTCGGTTCATCGAGAAGAGCCAGATCCGCCAGGTGGTCGAGGGCTACCACGACCTCAGCGACTCGGCGTTCGAGCGCACCTTCGAGCGGGACAAGGACGAACTGCGCACGATGGGGGTGCCGGTGGAGACCGGCAGCAACAATCCGCTGTTCCCCGACGAGGTCGGCTACCGGATCCGCCGCAAGGACTTCGAGCTGCCGGCGATCGAGTTCGACTCGGCTGAGACCGCAGCCCTCGGCCTGGCCGCAACCGTCTGGGAGTCGGCGACCCAGGCCGAGCAGGCGGTTTCGGCGTTGGCGAAGCTCCGCGCTGCCGGGGTCGACCCGGACCCGGCCCGGCTCTCCGGCCTCGCTCCGTCGATCGGTGCCCGCGAACCAGCCTTCGCCAGCATCTGGTCGGCGACCGGCGAACGCACCCCGATCCGGTTCAGCTACAAGGGCCAGCCCAGGCAGGTGGAGCCGTGGGCGATGACCTACCGTCGCGGGGCCTGGTACCTGCTCGGCCACGACCGCGACAAGCAGGCCCCCCGGATGTTCAAGGTGGCAAGGGTGGACGAGCCTGCGCAGGTCATCGGGAAGCCCGGCAGCTACCACGTGCCCGACGTCGACCTGGACGCCGCCTGGCGCCGGCTGGAGCCGCGGCAGGCGGACACGGAGGCCATCGTCGCGATTCGGCCGGGCCGGGCACCGGAGCTGCGGCGACGCGCCCGGCCGGCGGAGCACAACGGTCCGGTCCCGGCGGGCTACGAGGTCCACACCCTCGGCTACGCCCGGGAGGCCGACCTGGTCGGCGAGCTCTGCGCCCACGGCGCCGATGCGGTGGTGCTGGCCCCCCAACGCATCCGGCAGGCAGTGATCGCCCAACTGAGGGCCGTCGCGGGGGAGCAGCCATGACCTCAGCCGATCAGGTGGCGCGGCTCCTCGCCCTCGTCCCCTACCTGCAGTCCCATCCGGACGCCGAACTCGGTGACACCGCAGCCGTCTTCGGGGTCACCACGGAGCAACTGCTGGCCGACCTCGACGTGCTCTGGTACTGCGGCCTGCCGGGCGGGCTGCCCGGCGACCTGATCGAGATCGACATGGACACGGTGGTCGAGTCCGGCCGGATCCGGCTCACCAACGCCGAGTACCTGGCGCGGCCGATGCGGTTCACCCCGGACGAGGCGATGAGCCTGGTGGTGGCCCTGCGGGCAGTCCGGGAACTCGCCGGCGGCCACCTGGCCGAGGGCATCGACTCGGCCCTCGCGAAACTGGAACGCGCCACGGGCGCCCCCAGCCCGCAGGTCACCGTGGCCGGTGGCTCCGAGGAAATCCGTGAGCGCCTCGCCGAGGCAGTGGCCGCCCGGGTGGTGGTCGAGCTCGACTACACCGGTGCTGGGCTCGCCCCGTCCAGCCCGCGGGTGGCGCCGGCCCAGCTGATCGTGCGGGACGGCTTCGGCTACCTCCAGGCCTGGAGCCTCGAGCGACAGGCCTGGCGGACCTACCGGCTCGACCGGATCAGCGCCGTCCGCCTGACCACGGAGCCGGCCGGCCCGATGGGTGAACCGCCGGAGTTCGGGCCCGGCTGGCTGGAGCAGCGTCCCGACGCCGCCGAGGTGACGCTGCGGCTCGCCCCGGAGGCCGCCTGGATCACCGAGTACCACCCGACCCGGGCCGTCCGGCGGCTGCGCGGGGCACTGGAGGTCGACCTGCTCGTGGCCGACCCGGCGTGGCTGCGCGCACTGCTGCTCCGCCTGGGCCCTTCGGTGCGAGCCGTGCAGCCCAAAGAAGCAGCGGCCGGCGCCCGCGAGGCGGCAGCGGAAGCGCTGCTCGCCTACGGGGCGGAGTAGGGTTCAGCGGTATGAACTGGGTGCTGCTGTTCGGCCTGATCGCCCTCGGCGGGCTGGTCATGGTGGTCAGCTACGCGGTCTGGCTCGCCCACCTGGCCGCCGACGTGTTCTCCGAACTGGAGATGCTGGGCCGGCGGGCCGAGGAACTGGCCGAGCTGCTGGGTCGGATCCAGCCGGAACTACCCGCACGTCCGGAGAGCTAAGGTAGCCCGGAGCGACCGCACGACGAAGGAGAAGGTCATGAACATGGGCGGCTGGGAATGGGTGATTCTCGCCCTGATCGCTTTGCTGCTGTTCGGCGGTTCCCGGCTCGCCGGGATCGGCAAGAGCACCGGCAAGGCGATCCGCGAGTTCAAGGAGGAGACGGCTTCGCTGCGTTCCACCCCTGCCGAACCGGTTCCGCCGGTGACCACGACGCCGCCGCCGCAGGCGGCCCCGCCCGCCGACCCCGAGCCCAACACCGACGCCAAGACCTGACCTGGAAGTGGCCAAAGGGACTTCCCGGTTCGCCTGGCTGAAACCCCCGCCGGCGACCCCAGGCGGGGTGATGTCGCTGGCCGACCACCTGCGGGAATTGCGCTATCGCTTCATCGTGTCCGCGATCGCGATCACGATCGCCAGCAGCCTGGCCGCGATCTGGTACAACCAGCTCTACCTCGTGCTGATGCGGCCGTACCTGCTCGCCGTTGAGATGCTGAAGGCGAGCAATCCCAACCTGACCGCCTCCACGGTGATCAGTGGCGTGGGCACCCCGCTGATCCTCGCCCTGCAGGTCTGCGTGGTCGCCGGCCTGATCGTCTCTTCGCCGATCTGGGTCTACCAGCTCTGGGCGTTCATCGTGCCGGCCCTGCTGGCCAAGGAGAAGCGCTACGCGATGGGCTTCCTCGGGGCGGCGATCCCGCTGTTCCTGCTCGGCGTCGTGGTCGGCTACTACATCCTGCCGCAGGGCATTTCCGTGATGCTCTCGTTCACCCCGTCCTCGATCCCGATCACGAACCTGCTCGAGGTCAACGACTTCCTCAAGCTCACCCTGCAGCTGATGGTCATCTTCGGCCTCGGCTTCCTGATGCCGGTCGTGGTCGTCGGGGTGAACCTGATCGGGCTGGTCAGCGCCAAGCAGCTGGCCAAGGCCCGCACCTACGTCATCTTCGGCACCTTCGTCTTCGGGGCCGCGGCCACCCCTTCGACCGACCCGTTCTCGATGCTGGCCCTCGCGCTGCCGATGACCCTGCTCTACCTGGCCGCGGAGCTGATCTGCCGGGTCAACGACCGACGCAAGGCCAAGACCGCTGCGCTCGAGGCGGTCTGAGATGGCGCTGCGCTACAACGGGCCGACCCTGACGCTGGTGGTCAACCCGGCCGCCGGTGGTGGCCGGGCGCGCCGCCTCCTGCCGAAGGTCACCAGCGGGCTGCTCACCGGGCTGCCCGGCGCGAGCCTGCGGGTGTTCCAGACGAGCACGTACGCAGAGGCCAGGCTTCGGTGCATCGCGGCGGTCGAGGCGGCCAGGCCCCCGGCCGAGGGCCGGATGACCGACTCGCTGCTGGTGATGGGCGGGGACGGGATGATGCACCTCGGGCTGAACGCTTGTGCCACCAGTGAGGTGCCGCTCGGCCTGATCCCGGCCGGGACCGGCAACGACTTCTGCCGCGGAGTCGGGACACCGGCAACGCCGGCGGCCGCCGTCCGGACCATCGTCGAGGGCCACACCAGGCGCATCGACCTGATGTCCGCGACCGGTGCCCTCGCCGGCGGCGCCGAGCACCGCTGGGTCGGCTCGATCGTCTCAACCGGCTACGACGGCCGGGTGAACTACCGCACCAACCAGCTGCGGTGGAGCTTCGGCGGCCTGGCGTACGCGTGGTCGGCGCTGGCGGAGCTGAGCCGCTTCGACCCGTTGCCGTACCGGTTGCTGATCGACGGGGAGCCGCGCAACCAGACCGCCATGTTCGTGGCAGTCGGCAACGCCGGCTGGTTCGGCGGCGGGATGCAGGGCTGCCCCAACGCCGACGTCACCGACGGCCTGCTCGACATCACGGTGATCCACCCCGTCAGCCGGGCCACCCTGCTGCGGCTGCTCCCCAGCATCTACACCGGCGGCTTCGTGCGTGACCCTGCGGTCGAGCTCCTCCGCGCGGCCGAGGTCGTCGTCGACGGCGACGGCCTGTACGCCATGGCCGACGGCGAGGAACTCGGCCAGGTCCCGGTCACCCTGCGGGCAGTCGGGGACTGCCTCACCGTCTACACCCCGGAACCGGGCCGATGACCGACCCGGCAGCCTTCGCCGACTTCGCTGCCGGCTACCCGTTCGCCCTCGACGACTACCAGGTGACCGCCTGCCGGCACGTCGCGGACGGCAGTGGCGTGCTGGTGGCGGCCCCGACCGGAGCCGGCAAGACCGTGGTCGGGGAGTTCGCGGTCTTCCTCGCCCTGCGCACCGGGCGCAAGTGCTTCTACACCACCCCGATCAAGGCCCTGAGCAACCAGAAGTTCCGTGACCTGTGCGCGCGCCACGGCGAGGACCGGGTCGGCCTGCTCACCGGCGACACCAGCATCAACGGCGACGCGCAGGTGGTCGTGATGA
>CAYQXH010000067.1:0-12443 GCA_964421325.1 uncultured Propionibacteriaceae bacterium | reverse complement strand
TAGGAGGCGACCATGGTGTCGTCGGCGAGGAAGGCGCCGTCCTCGATGGTGGTGACAGAAGGCAGCAGGACCACGGTGGACGCCTCCACGTCCTTGCCGACCTTCGCACCGAGCAGGCGCAGCCAGACCGGGGTGATCAGGCTGGCGTAGATGGGGAACAGCAGGGTGCGAGCCGAGTCGAGCAGCCGCTCCGTGCACCAGGCCTGCCACCCGAAGCGGCTGCGCACCGGATGGATCCCGGGCGCGAGGCCGATCGCCAGCAACCGTACCGAGACCAGGATCGACCCGGCGAGGACGACCCCGGCGACCAGCACTCCCGGGACCAGCCAGGGAAAGGCCCACCAGCCGGCCGTGGCCACGTCCGGGGCACCCCGCATGCCCTGGGCCACCACGATCGCGCCGGCGGAGAGGGCCAGGATCGGCAGCAGCCCGAAAGCCATCGATGCCGCCCCGTAGGCGGCAACCCAGCGGCGGCTGTGCTGCGGCCGTTCCTCCGGCCAGCCCGAACTGGGCTCGGCTGCCCGAACCGCGGGCGAGCCGGCCCACAGCTGGCCGGACTTCACCCTGCCGAACACCGCTGAGCCGGATGCCACCTCCGCGCCCGGGTCGATCCGGGTTCCCGGAGCCAGCGTGCTGCGGGCGCCCACGGTGGCGTTGGCGCCGATCCGGATGCCGCCGATACGCACGATGTCCCCGTCGATCCAGTAGCCGGCCAGGTCCACTTCGGGCTCGATCGCCGCGCCGTCCCCGATCCGGAGCAGCCCGGTGACCGGCGGCAGGGTGTGCAGGTCGACGTCGCGGCCGATCCGGGCACCCAGCGCCCTGGCGTAGAACACCACCCAGGGGGCACCGGCCAGCCCGACCGAATCGACCTGGTGGGAGATCTGCTCGGCCAGCCACAGCCGCAGGTGCACCTGGCCGCCACGCGGGTAGTCGCCGGGTCGCAGGCCCGCCAGCAGCAGCCGGGCAGCGGCCGCTGCGATGGCCATGCGGCCGAAGGGCAGGACGAAGAGCGCCAGCCCGGCCAACAGGACCCAGCCGTCCACCCCGGGCAGGAACTCGAAGCCGGGGTAGTGCCGGAGCACCCAGGCCGCCGTCAGCAGGTAGACCAGCCAGCGGGCACCGGAGAAGATGAACAGCGGCACCGACAGCACCGTCTGAGCCCAGCGGGTGGCCAGCGGGGTTGGCCGCGGCTTGCTGAACGAGTCGCGCCACTGGGTGTCGGCGGCCGTCTCTGCGATCGCTGTGGCCATCGCGTCCAGCCGTGGATGGTCGTACACGTCGGCGACGCTGAACTCAGGCGCCCGCGTCCGGATCCGGGAGACCAGTTGGGCAGCCGCTAGGGAGCCGCCGCCGATGTCGAAGAAGTCGGCCTTCCGGTCCATCACCGGGATGCCGAGCACAGCCAGCCACTGCTGGGCCAGCCAGCCCTCCTCGTCCCGGAACAGGGTGAGGGCCTCGGTGATCTCGGGAAGCGGCCAGGGCAGGGCGTCCCGATCCACCTTGCCGGAGGTCCGGACGGGCAGCTCGTCGACAAGGGCCAGCATCGGGATCATGGGCGCCGGCAGCCTCCCGGCCAGTTGCGCCCTGGCCGCCCTGCGGTCGAACCCGGTGGTCGTGACCAGGTAGCCGACCAGCATCGGGACGCCGGCCTCGGTGCGGCGGACGGCGACGGTTGCCGCGTCCACCCCGGCAAGGGCGGTCAGTGCCGCCTCGACCTCGCCGAGTTCGATCCGGCGACCGCCGACCTTCACCTGGTCGTCGGCCCGCCCGTGGAACATCAGGCCGGTCTCGGCGAGCGCAACCAGATCTCCCGAGCGGTAGGCGCGGTCCCAGCCAAGCGCCGGCAGCGGGGCATACGCCTCGGCGTCCCTCGCCGGGTCCAGGTAGCGAGCCAGGCCGACCCCGCCGATGACCAGTTCGCCCACCACGCCGGGAGGCACCGGCTCGCCGGCCGCGTCGATGACTGCGATCGACCAGCCGGCCAGCGGCAGGCCGATACTGACCGGCGAGTGGCCGTCCAGCAGCGCTGCCGTGGCGACAACCGTTGCCTCGGTCGGCCCGTACGTGTTCCACACCTCGCGGCCCTCTGCCACCAGCCGGGCGGCGAGTTCCGGCGGGCAGGCTTCCCCGCCGAAGATCAGCAGCCGGACCTGCTCCAGGGCCTCCACCGGCCAGAGCGCTGCGAGCGTGGGGACTGTGGACACGATGGTGATCCGGTGCCGGACCAGCCAGCCGCCGAGATCCTCGCCGCTGCGCACCACGGATCGGGGTGCCGGCACCAGGCAGGCCCCGTGCCGCCAGGCCAGCCACATCTCCTCACAGGAGGCGTCGAAGGCGACCGACAGTCCGGCAAGGACGCGGTCACCCGGTCCGATGGGGGCGTCGATGAGGAAGAGGTCGGCCTCGGCGTCGACGAAGGCCGCAGCGGAGCTGTGTGTCACGGCCACACCTTTCGGCAGCCCCGTGGAGCCGGAGGTGAAGATGATCCAGGCGTCATCGGTGAGGGTGGGGTTCCCGTGGCCCCGCTCCGATCGAGGCCGCTCCGGAGCGGCCGGCCGGAAGCCTTCGGTGGTGATCACCCCGACCACCCCGGCCTCGGCGAAGACCAGATCGGCCCGCTCCTGCGGATCGTCGGCGTCGACGGGTACGTAGGCGGCGCCGGCGGCGAGCACGCACAGAATGGCTACATACAGACCGCGGGAACCCGACGGCAGGCGCACCCCGACCCGGTCGCCGGCCCGCACGCCGGCCGCGGCCAGGCGGGCTGAGCCCGCGTCCACCTCGGCCAGCAACTCGCTGTAGATGATCGTTCCGCCCGGGTCCTCGATGGCCGCCGAGCCCGGGTGCCGGGTGGCGGTCGTCCGGAAGATGTCCACCAGCGTGCGCGGGACTGCCTGCTCGCCGCGGCGATCGATGATCGACCGGTCTGGAACGGCCGGTTCTGCCCCCTCCGGGCCGCTCACGCCTTCAGCACCGCTCACGGTTCGACGCTAGAGCACCCTCGGCGCCACCAACGGCGGTCTCGCAAGGGCATTCGGGGTTCAGCGGACGCATGATGCACATCGGTCGACAGGTCTCCTCGCCGGGCGGCAGGCGGCCGACAGGTCGCCTCAGGGTAGTTCATCCCACATGCCGACCGGGCCAGGGTGACACCCGGATGACAGCCAGGCAAACGGCGGCCGAACCCTTGCATCGACTGGTTCTCGATGTGGGAGCAGCTCAGCAGCCGAGCCCCGGGGCGACCCCGCCGAACCCGTCAGCGTAACCGTCGGCCCCCGAGAGGCGCGGCCTCGCGGGTGGCCCATCCCGCCGGGCCGGCGTCCCCAGCCTGCTGTTCGCACCCCCATACCTGTGCGTTCATGCTGTGGTCGGGGTCGGTTGGCCTTGGCCCGGCATCGTGTGGCCCTGAGTTCACAAGGAGAGCCATGGCCGCCCAACGCCGCGCCGGACCCCGGCCCCTGGGCCCGCGGGAGCCTTCGGCCCAAAGGCAACCGGTGAGGGCGCGGAGCGCAATGGATCCACCCGCTGGCAGCCACCGACATCAGCGTTCGCTCTAGGCCCACGGGAATCGTGGTGGCAGTCGTGCGCATGGGGCCGGCCCTGGTGGCGTGGAGTCCGCCGGACCGGGGAGAAGCGCTGAGGAGCACGTTCGCCCTGCTCAGCGAGTCGGACCTCGAGCGCTCTGCGCGGTTCTCCCCCGAACACCTGAACCACTTCCTGCTGGGCCGCCACCTGATCCACGCGCTTGTGGCAGACCTGTTCCCGGAGGTGACGGAGTGGTCGGTGGCTTCTGCTCCCTGCCCACGCTGCGGGAACCGGCACGCCGGCGTGCAACTCGAAGGGGTTCCGGCTCGGGCAAGCGTCGCCTACGCTGCCGGCTTGGTCGCGGCAGCGGTGGCTCCCGACACCCGGGTGCAGGGGCTGGGGATCGACCTCGAACGGGACGTTGTGGACCCGAGCCGCTGCGAAGAGCTCCGGCGCCAGCTCGGAGCCTCCACCGAGCGGATCCTGAAGCGCTGGACGAGGGTGCAGGCGGTGCTCAAGGCCGATGGGCGGGGTCTGCTCATCGATCCTGGCGCCGTTCGGCTCCGGCAGGGTGGTGCCTACATCGCCGGTCAGCGTGCGAGCTATGTGGTTGCCGAGGTGTCCGGTCCGGAGGGCTACCTGTTGAGCCTGGCCTGGAGCGCGACGATGGCCTGCCCGCTGCACCCGGAGCAGGCCAACCGAAGGACCATCGGTCCGGCCGGGCCGCGCTGGCAGCAGCGTTCGCGGCCGGGCCCGGCGCGGACGCCAACCCCGCATCCGGCCCGATCGTCACGAGCTTGACCGGTGCTGATCCGGCGCAGAGTTCGGGCGCCGGACAGCCTGCGTTTGTTGTGCTGTCACCGGGGCGAGCTACCCTCGGTAGCAGATGAATACACAAAACATGGCGGTATGGAGGCCGCAGGTCGTAGCACTCGATATCGACGGGACGCTCGTCGACCACGAGGGAGTGCTACCCGAAAAGGTACGCCGGTCAGTCCGGCGAGTAGTGGCGGCCGGGGTTCCGGTCGTCCTCACGACAGGGCGCAGTTGGCATTCGACGCGTCCCGTCTTCGAACAGCTCGGGCTCCCCACGGGGCCGGCTGTCACATCGAACGGAGCGGTGACGGTCACGTTCCCGCCCTTCCAACTCGAACGGGTCCTCACCTTCGATCCGGCAGACGTGATCGAGAAGGTGCTCCGCGAGCACCCCACCGCAGCCATCGCCGCAGAGGTGATCGGGCAGGGCTACCGGGTGACCAGGCAGTTCCCCGACGGCGACCTGACCGGCGAGATCGAACAGGTGAGCGTCGACGACCTGGCCGGGAGCGACGTCACCCGGCTCGTCGTCCGCGATCCCAACTCCTCCGACACCGAGTTCATCCAGCTGGCCGAGCGGATCGGCCTGCACGGGGTGAGCTACTCAGTCGGCTGGAGCGCCTGGCTCGACATCGCGCCAGCGGGCGTCAACAAGGCCAGCGCGCTTTCCGAGGTGGTCGAAGGGCTCGGCTACCGGGCCGGCGACGTGCTCGCGATCGGTGACGGTCGCAACGACATCGAGATGCTCACCTGGGCCGGACGCGGCGTCGCCCTCGGCGATGCCTGCGTCGAGGCGCAGGCCGCGGCCGACCACGTCACCGGCACGTTCGCCGATGCCGGCACGGCTCAGGAGCTGGATCGCTGGTTCACCGGCCGTCGCGCCTTCGACCGCGTCGGGGTGCTCAGCGCGCTGGCGTCCTGACCCACCCGGAGGGCTGGCGAGCCCGGTCCGCTTCGGCTGATCGGGCTCAGGCCGGCGTACCCAGGGCATAGGTCCTGCCGACGGTCCCGGGATCCTCGGGGCAGTCCAGGATGAACGCCGCAACGTCGGCGCGCGCGATGACAGCGTTGAAGGGCCCTGGCTGCTCGAGGGCAGCGATGCTGCCGCTGGCCGGCTTGTCGGTCAGACCGCCCGGTCGGACTATCGTCCACGGCAACCCGGACGCCCGCACCAGAGCTTCCTGCTCCTCGTGATCGGCGAGCGCCTTCCGCAGCAGAACCGAGGTGAACACCCGCATCGGCCCGGGCAGGAAACGCATCGAATCCCCGACCCCGAGCGAGGAATGGACGACGATGCGTCCGATCGCGCCTGCAGGCAGGGCCGCCAGCACTGCCCCGGTGACGTCGCTGCGGTTGCGGTCGGTGCCTTTGGTCCCGCCGACGGCAAGCACCAGTGCATCGGCCCCCGATCCGAGGGCCTCGGCCACGGTCTCCGGCCGCCCGGCGTCGCCCCGGACGTTGCGGGCATTCCCGAAGCTGGTGCCCCGCCGGGAGACGGCCACCAGTTCGTGACCCCGGGCCAGCCCCTGTTCCACAATGTGCCGGCCCGTTCCCGCTGCTGCCCCGATCACGATGATGCGCATTCGGCAATCATGCCGGACGGCGCAATCGGCCCGAGGCGCTGCCGTCCGGGGTGATCCGGCAAGGGCAAACACTCAACCTCGGCACACCAAACCCTCAAGTAAATCGGCGGTGCCGCGCCAACCGGTGCCAGACTGCGGGCACCGACATCGGCACGCTGGTGCTCAAGGTGACCTAGTCAGCCCCCCGATCAGCTGATCCTGCAATCACCGGTAATTGGCGTGCCCTAAATCAGCAATCGCAGGTTCCGGAGGGTTGTTCTCATGAAGCGAATCAGCAAGGCCAGCTCGGCGGTGACCGGACTCCTGGTGGTGCTGCTCTCGGTTTGTGGCGCCCTCGTTGCGCCGCCGGCCGCCCGTGCGGCCACGGCTCCGGCCGCCGACCTCCGGGTGCAGGCGATCTACTTCCAGAAGACCGGCAGCACGTCGCGGAAGGAGCTGGTGCTCAGTTCGATGTCGACCTGGCAGGCCGGCCTCTGGACCGAGTTCCTGGCCTCCTGGGACACGGCCAACAAGGGCTTGAAGGTCTACACCACCACCCCGAAGGGCCTGCCGGAACAGGGGCATGTCTTCGTCGTGCTCGGTTCGGCGCTGACGAGGTCGGGCGGGGCCACCACCAAGGTGGTGCGTCGGCTGAAGGTAGCGCTGGCCGCGCTGGCGAAGTACCCGAACTCGAAGGTGCTCGTCTCCGGCGGTGGGGCGAGGAACGGTCACACCGAGGCCCAGGTGATGCGCGACTGGCTGGTGGCCAAGGGCATCGCCCGGGCGCGGATCCTGGTCGAGGCCGGCTCGTCCAGCACGGTGGGCAACGCGGTCAACTCGATGACGCTCCTCAGCAAGGACGCCAAGCACACCAGCTACACGATCGTCTCCGACGCCTCCCACATCCGGCGGGCGACCATCCTGTTCAACGCCGCCAAGGTCAGGATCCAGGAGCAGACCGGCAAGCCCTGGGCCATCACCCCGGTCGCGAACGTCGCCTACTCGGACAGCTCGATCGCCAGCCGTGGGCCGGTACCGGTGGCCACCCACAAGATCATCGTCAGCAACGTGGCCAGCGTCTTCGGGCTGTACTCCAAGTACGCGGCGCTGCTCGCATCGCCGCCGGCCTCGGCGAAACTGACTTCGATCGAGGTGACAGCTCCGAAGACCCTGACCTACCAGGTCGGCCAGAAGCTGGACCCCAAGGGCATGGTGGTGACGGCCCTGTTCAACAAGGGCTACTACTCCAAGCCGGTCACCGGCAGCGCGGCGATCGCCGGCTTCGACTCCAGCCGGGTGGGCAAGGCGAAGGCGAAGGTCACCTACCGGTCGGGGACCGTCTCCAAGAGCGCCGCCTTCACCTACGAGATCGTGAAGGCCACCAGCGGGGTGAGCGTGAAGGCATCCACCACGAGGCCGAAGAAGTCCAGCACCCGGGTGGTCCTCAAGGCGACCGTCGCCGCCACCGGGAGCAAGGTCACGCCCTACGGCAAGGTGCGGTTCTACCTGGACGGCAAGCTGTTGCAGGCCATCACGCTGAAGGCCGGCCAGGCCGGCCTGGTCAAGTACACGCTGCCCACGATCAGCAGCACCGGCAAGCACCGGATCGTCCTGAAGTACTCGGGCAGCTCGAAGCTCGAGGCCGCGCGACAGGAGCTCACCCTCAGGGTGCGGAAGTAGCCGCGCCCGGCCTGCACGTTCGCGGTGGCGCCCGGCTGATCCGCAGACAGACGTGCGTCCTCGGCAAAGCAAGCCCGCCGGGACCAGGAGCTGTCTAGCGTTGCTGCCACAAGCACGAGTCCACGGGGCGGTGACAACTGCGCCACTCACCCCGGGGCGAGGGCCTCGGTGGCCGTACGACGTCTCGAATCCGAGCTCGCTCCCGCCCGCGGACGATCGTCCAGCTGGAAGGAGAGCCACTGTGGACCAGTCCACCCGCTACGCGGACCTCAGCCTCAACGAGGATGACCTGATCGCAGGGGGAAGGCACATCCTGTGTGCCTACAAGCTGAAGCAGAAGTCGGGCTCGTTCCTGGAGGCTGCGGCCCATTTCGCCGCCGAGTCGTCCACCGGAACGAACGTGGAGGTGGCCACCACCGACGACTTCACCAAGGGCCTGGACGCGCTGGTCTACATCGCGGACGAGGCGAGCGAGGAGGTGCGGATCGCGTACCCGCTGGACCTGTTCGACCGCAACCTGATCGATGGCCGGATGATGCTGGTGTCGTTCCTGACCCTGACGATCGGGAACAACCAGGGCATGGGCGACATCGAGTACGCCAAGATGTACGACTTCTTCCTGCCGCGCCGGGCGATCGAGCTGTTCGACGGTCCGTCGGTTGGGATCGCGGAGCTGTGGCGGATCCTTGGCCGGCCGGTGGTCGACGGCGGCTACATCGCCGGCACGATCATCAAGCCGAAGCTTGGGTTGCGTCCCGAGCCGTTCGCCCGGGCTGCCTATGAGTTCTGGCTGGGTGGGGACTTCATCAAGAACGACGAGCCGCAGGGCAACCAGGTGTTCGCGCCGTTGCGGAAGACGATCCCGCTGGTCTACGACGCGATGAAGCGCGCCATGGACGAGACGGGTGAGGCGAAGCTGTTCAGTGCCAACATCACAGCCGACGATCATGCGGAGATGATCGCCAGGGGCGAGTTCATCCTGTCGGCGTTCGGCCCTGATGCCGACAAGGTCGCGTTCCTTGTGGACGGGTTCGTCGGTGGTCCGGGCATGGTGACGACGGCCCGGCGCTACTTCCCCCGCCAGTTCCTGCACTATCACCGCGCCGGCCATGGGATGGTCACCTCGCCGAGTTCCAGGCGTGGCTACACCGCTTACGTGTTGGCGAAGATGTCGCGGCTGCAGGGTGCTTCCGGGATCCATGTGGGCACGATGGGCTACGGGAAGATGGAGGGCGCGGCCGATGACCGGGCGATCGCCTACATCTGTGAGCGCGGGCAGTACCAGGGTCCGGCCTACCTCCAGGACTGGTACGGGATGCGTCCGACCGCTCCGATCGTCTCCGGTGGCATGAACGCGCTGCGGCTGCCGGGCTTCTTCGGAAACCTCGGCCACGCCAACGTGATCAACACCGCCGGCGGCGGCGCCTACGGCCACATCGACGGCCCGGCAGCCGGTGGCCGTTCCCTGCGGCAGGCGCACCAGTGCTGGGCGGCTGGAGCCGACCCGATCGAATGGGCCAAGGAGCACCGCGAGTTCGCCCGCGCCTTCGAGTCCTTCCCTGCCGACGCCGACAGCCTGTTCCCCGGCTGGCGTCAGCAACTCGGCTGAGAGGGCGCCATGGCTGCACGGACCTTCACCCAGTACCTGCTGGACGTCAACGGCTCCGGCGAACGAAGCGACGACTTCGCCCACATCCTGAGCGCTGTTGCGGTCTCGGTGAAGCTGATCGCCGCCATGGTGAGCCGGGGACCACTGATCCTCGACCCGACCCCGCGCTCGACCCAACCCAACGCCGTCGAGGTGAATCGCGGGCTGCGCAAGCTCGCCACCAGGACCCTGCTCGAACAGACCGGGTCGGTGGAACAGCTCGCTGCCATCTCGATCGCCGGCAACCCGACCACCTTCCCGATGTCGCCGACCGGCCGTTACCTGCTGCTGTTCGAGGCCCTCCACGGGATGAGCAACCTGGTCGACAACCTGTCGGTGGGTTCAGCGTTCTCCGTACTGGAGCGGGACCCGGCCCACGGGCCGGTCTCCGAAGGCGACTTCCTGCAGGCCGGCACGAGACAGGTGTGTGCCGGCATCGCGCTCTTCGGGCCGCGGACGGTGCTGGTCGTGACAACTGGTGATGGCGTGGACGGGTTCACCCTCGATCGTGACGTCGGCAACTTCGTCCTGACCCATCCGGCGATGCAGATCCCGTCCGATGCCCACACCTTCGCCATCAATGCCTCCGACGCACCCCGCTGGCCGGCGCCGGTGAAGCGCTACGTCGAGGAGTGCGTCCTCGGTGTCGACGGCCCGCGCGGCCACGACTTCAGGATGCGCTGGAACGCCTCGGCTGTGGTCGGTGCCTACCGGGTCCTGAACAGCGGCGGCCTGTTCCTGGTGCCGGACATCGGCAAGGGACCCGGTTGGGGCGTGCCGCTGCTGCACAACGCCGCCCCGCTCGCCTTCCTGGCCGAGCAGGCAGGGGGCCGCGCGACCACCGGCAACCAGCGGGTGCTGGAGGTGGTCCCCAGCGCGCTCACCTCCCGCGTCCCGCTGATTCTCGGCAGCGCCGGCGAAGTGGCCCGGATCGAGGACTACTACGCAGAGCACGAACAGGGCTACGACCAGGAGTCCTCCTACCCCCTCTTCCACCGCCGCACCCTGTTCGTCGAAGAGCACTAGGAACCCGGGGAGAACCTCAATGTCGAAGAAGCATCCAGTCGTTGCCATCACGGGTTCGTCCGGGGCCGGCACGAGTACCGTCACCGACACGTTCGCGCAGATCTTCGGCCGCGAGGGGATCACCTCAGCCGTCGTGCACGGCGACTCGTTCCACAAGTACGACCGGGCCGGGATGAAGCAGGCCTACATCGATGCAGCCGCGGCCGGGAGGGTCGAGTTCAGCCACTTCGGGCCTGACGCCAACCTCTTCGAGGACCTCGAAGAGCTGTTCCGCCAGTACGGCGAATCGGGATCAGGGAAGGTCCGAAACTACGTTCACGACGCTGCAGAGGCGATCGAGTTCGGGAAGGAGCCGGGAACCTTCACCCCGTGGCAGGACCTGGTGGCCGACACCGACCTGCTGTACTACGAGGGCCTGCACGGCGCCGTCCAGACCGACAAGGTCGACATCGCCAGGCACGTCGACCTGCTGATCGGCGTCGTACCGATCATCAACCTCGAGTGGATCCAGAAACTGCACCGCGACCGCACCAAGCGCGGCTATTCCACAGAGGCGGTCACCGACACGATCCTGCGGCGGATGCCGGACTACGTGCGCTACATCTGCCCCCAGTTCAGCAACACCCACATCAACTTCCAGCGGGTGCCGGTGGTCGACACCTCCAACCCCTTCATCGCCGGCTGGATCCCCACTGCGGACGAGTCCATGGTGGTGATCAGGTTTGCCGACCCGCGGGGGATCGACTTCCCGTACCTGCTGTCGATGATCGACGGTTCGTTCATGTCGAGGGCGAACAGCATCGTGGTGCCGGGCGGCAAGATGGAACTGGCCATGCAGCTCATCTTCACCCCGCTCATCTGGCGTCTGGTCGAGACCGGACGGAAGGAACGCGGGCGTCGGGTCCCGGCCTGAGCGAGCACCAGCTGGGAAGTCATCGCCGAATCACGTGGACGAAGCGGACCGCCAGGTCGTCCGCGCCCTCGGCAAGGGCGATGCGGAACCGGGGTGCTCCCTAGTCGCGAGCCGCACCCTGGCGATCGGCGGCGGGCTCTTCGCGAGCCGGGTGCGGCAGGGTGCGCCGCAGCGACGGCAGCGAGCTCACCGCGATCACGGCGGCCGCGGCGGCGAACCCCACCACAGTGCCGAACCCGCCGGTGTAGCCGTTCGCATCGATCACCGGGCCGGCGATGCTCGAGCCGATGGCGACACCGATGCCAAGGCCGGTACCCATCCAGGAGAGGCCCTCGGTGAGCCGGTCCCGCGCCACCATGCGCTCGAGCAGGGTGTTGCCGTTGATCAGGGTGGGCGCGACAGTGGCCCCCACCAGCACCCCGACACCGGCCAGCAGGAGCTCGGTGTGGGCGAAGAGCAGCCCGAGGGCGCTCAGGAACAGGCACACGACACCGGCGACGAACCGCCGGGTGAGCGGCGAGTGCCAGGCGCGGGCCCCGTAGACGAACCCGGCTACACCGGAGGCGAACGAGAAGATCGCGAGCACGGTGCCCGTGGCCGACCGGACGCCCCACTCGGTGGCTGCGGCCACCACACTCACGTCGATACTTCCGAACACGCAGCCGATCAGCAGGTTCACGGCGACCACCGGGGCAACGCCGGGGGTCAGGAGGATGAAGCGTCGTCGCGGCGGGGCGCTGCCGTCGGCCGGACGCGGCGGAACCGGCGGTTCGGTGGCGCGCTGGGAGTAGAACAGCTGAGCGCCGACCAGGCCGAGGACGATCGGAGCGACCAACCCGGCCGCCGGGTGGACTCCGGTCGACAGCGCGGTCGCCAGCACCGGGCCGACGACGAACGTGATCTCGTCGAGCGTGGACTCGAGGGAGAACGCTGCATGCAGCAGGTGGGGGTCGGAGGTGACGTGACTCCAGCGGGCCCGGACCAGCGCTCCCGGCGCCCCGCCGGTGGCGCCGCTGATCGCCACGGGCGCGAACAGCGCCCAGGCCGGCACCTGCAACACGGCCAGCACGACCACGACAGCTAGCATCGATGCCGAGATCACCGTGGCCGGATACATCACCCGCCGCTGGCCGTACTTGTCGACAAGGCTCGAGAGAACGGCTGTTCCGCCGGCCCAGGCGACGGCGTTCGCCGCAGCCAGGGCGCCGGCGAGCCCGTAGCTGCCGTAGAGGGCGGAGACCATCAGCACGATGCCGAGGCCCATCATCGC
>CAYQXH010000066.1:0-12670 GCA_964421325.1 uncultured Propionibacteriaceae bacterium | reverse complement strand
ACAGTGGCGGCGAGGAAGCAGGCCACCCGGACGGCCATGGTCCACAGGTAGCGGTGGCGGCGCTCGTCGTTGTCCAGCGAGCGGCGTTTCCCGGCGCTGGTGATCAGCGTCGGTTTGGGTGCACTGGCCGGACTCACGGCACAAGCGTAGGTCGCGGACGCACGGGCGGCTCCACGCCGCTCCTGGAGACGGTCCGCGCCCCTCGTCGGGACTCCGCCCGGGGCGTCGCTATCGCGTCGCCCCGGTTGTCGTCTAGCGTTGCGCCGTGACTGAAACCTCAACAAATGCAGGTGCCCGCAGCGTGATCGTGACCGGTGGCAACCGTGGGATCGGCCGGGCCATCGTCGAACGCTTCCTGACCGCAGGCCACAAGGTGGCCAGCCTGGACATGGGCGGGGAGGCTCCAGAGGGGGCGATCGGCATCACCTGCAACGTGACCGACGCCGCCCAGGTGGATGCAGCCTTCGCCGAGGCGGAAGCGGCCAACGGGCCGGTCGAGATCCTCGTGGCCAACGCCGGGATCACCAAGGACACCCTGATCCTGCGCATGTCCGACGCCGACTGGGATGCCGTGATCAACGTGAACCTCACCGGCGCCTTCCGGTGCGCCAAGCGCGCGACCAAGAGCATGATCCGCGGCCGCTGGGGACGCATCATCTTCACCGGTTCCGTTGTCGGCCTGTACGGCTCGGCCGGCCAGGTCAACTACTCGGCCTCCAAGGCCGCCCTCGTCGGCGTCGCCCGTTCGCTCACCCGCGAGGTGGGCAGCCGCGGGGTGACCGCCAACGTCGTCGCGCCCGGCTTCATCGAGACCGACATGACCGCGGTCCTGCCCGAGGACGTCATCGCCCGATACCTGGCTTCCATCCCGGCCAACCGCCTCGGCCAGCCGGCCGAGGTGGCCGCGACCGTGGCCTTCCTCGCCAGCGAGGAGGCCGGATTCATCAGCGGTGCCGTGATCCCGGTCGACGGCGGCCTCGGCATGGGCCACTGAGAGGAATCGGACATGGGAATTCTGGAAGGCAAGAACATCCTGGTCGCCGGGGTGACCATGAACACCTCGATCGGCTTCCGGGTGGTGGAGATCGCCCAGGCCGAGGGCGCCAACGTCGTCGTCTCCAACTTCGGGCGGGCGATGAGCCTCACCTCGAGGGTGCTGAAGCGCCTCGATGTCGAACCTCCGCTGATCGAGCTCGACGTCACCGACGACGAGCACCTGAGCACCCTCGCTGCGCGGATCGGCGAGCACGTCGACCACCTCGACGGCGTCGTGCACTCGATCGCCTACGCGAATCCGGAGACCGCGCTGGGCGGCAAGTTCCTGTCCACGCCGTTCAGCGACGTCAGCACCTCGGTGCACACCTCCGCCTACTCGCTGGTCAGCCTCACGATGGCCTGCAGGCCGCTGTTCGCAGAGACCGCATCGATCGTCGGGCTCACCTTCGACGCAACGCTGTCCTGGCCGATCTACGACTGGATGGGGGTCTCGAAGGCTGCGCTGGAGAGTGCGTCCCGCTACCTGGCCCGCTACCTCGGCCCGGAAGGGGTCCGCTGCAACCTAGTGGCCGCCGGCCCGCTCGAGACGATCGCGAAGAAGGCCATCCCCGGTTCGGAGGAGTTCAACAACATCTGGGGCGGCCGCGCGCCGCTCGGCTGGGACCCGAAGGACCTCACCCCGACGGCGAAGGCCGTTGTGGCGCTGCTGAGCGACTGGTTCCCGGCCACCACGGGCGAAATGGTGCACGTCGACGGCGGGCTGCACTCCACGGGGGCCTGAGGGTAGGTAGGTTGGCCGCATGAGCGTTGTCCAACTCGAGGGTGTCTCGATCGTCAGATCCGGGGCCAACCTGCTGGCTGACGTCTCCTGGAAGGTCGAGGAGGATGAACGCTGGGTGGTGATCGGCCCGAACGGGGCAGGCAAGACCACCCTGCTGCAGATCCTCGCGGCCCAGTGGCACCCGTCCAGGGGAACCGCTGCCATCCTCGGCGAGACCCTCGGGGCCGTGGACGTGTTCGAACTGCGTCCCCGCATCGGGGTGACCTCTGCGGCCCTCGCCGACCGGATCCCCAGGTCGGAACGCGTCTCCGACGTCGTCGTCTCTGCCGCCTACGCAGTGATGGGTCGCTGGCGGGAGGACTACGACGACCTCGACCACTCCAGGGCGAGGAAGCTGATGCAGCAGCTGCACGTCGAACACCTGGGTGACCGTACGTTCGGCACCCTCAGCGAGGGTGAGCGCAAGCGGGTGCAGATCGCCCGTGCCCTGATGACCGACCCGGAACTGCTGCTGCTGGACGAGCCGGCGGCCGGGCTGGACCTCACGGGCCGGGAGTCGCTGGTCACCACCCTCTCGGATCTCTGCAGCGACCCGTACGCCCCGGCGACCGTCCTGGTCACCCACCACGTCGAGGAGATCCCGCAGGGGATCACCCACGCCCTCCTGCTCAAACACGGCCGGGTGGTGGCAGCCGGACCGTTGGCCGAGACCCTGACCGGGCCGATGATGAGCGCAACCTTCGACATCCTCCTCGAGGTCACCTGCACCGACGGGCGCTGGTCGGCGCGGGCAGCTGCCCGTGCGGGCCACCGGCTTCCCGCGCGGTTGGCATGATGGGTGGTACGAGAAGGGACTGCAATGTGGCAATGGCTGGCTGAACACCTCTGGGTGGCGTGGCTGACACTCGCCGCGCTGCTGGCCGTCACCGAGATGATGACCCTCGATCTCACGCTGCTGATGCTGGCGGTCGGGGCGTTGGCCGGCGGCCTCGTCGCCATCGCCCTGCCGGGCCTCCTCTGGCTGCAGATCACGGTCGCGGTCGCGGTTGCGGTGGCGATGCTGGCCCTGCTCCGGCCCACCCTGCTGGCGAAGATCCGCTCGCTGCCCGGCTACCGCTCCAGCGTTGACAAGATGGTCGGCAGCCCGGGAGTCGCGCTCACCGAGATCACCGCTACCGGCGGCGAGGTGAAGGTTGCCGGTGAGGTGTGGTCGGCGCACAGCCTCGAGGGCAACATCGCTGCCGGAACCGAGATCGAGGTCTACCGGATCGACGGTCCGATCGCGATCGTCTACCCCAGACACCTAGCCCTGCCCTGAAACCCGAGGAGAACCGGAAACCATGGAGTACTTCCCAACCATCGTCGGACTGCTGGTGGCCATCGTCGTGGTCACCATCCTGCTCCGCTCCGTCCGGGTGATCCGCCAGCAACAGGTGGGCCTCGTGGAGCGGCTGGGCAAGTTCCGGCGCAAGCTCGAGCCCGGCCCGCACCTGCTGATCCCGGTGATCGACTCGGTGCGCTACACGATGGACATGCGGGAGGTCGTCGTCCCGTTCCCCCCGCAGGGCGTGATCACCGAGGACAACCTGATGGTGAGCATCGACTCGGTCATCTACTTCCAGGTCGTCGACCCCGTCCGGGCGGCCTACGAGGCCCAGAACTACATCCAGGCCATCGAGCAGCTCACCATGACCACCCTGCGCAACATCATCGGCGGTCTCGACCTAGAGCAGACGCTCACCAGCCGTGAGGAGATCAACCAGAAGCTGCGCGCTGTGCTCGACGAGGCCACCGGCAAGTGGGGCATCAAGGTCAACCGGGTCGAGCTGCGGGCGATCGAGCCGCCGGCAACCATCCGCGACGCGATGGAGAAGGGCGCCCGCGCCGAGCGCGACAAGCGGGCCGCCATCCTCACAGCGGAGGGCCAGCGGCAGTCGATGATCCTCTCCGCCTCGGGTGACCGGGAGGCTTCCATCCTGCGCGCCCAGGGCGAGCGTGAGTCCGCGGTGCTGCGGGCGCAGGCCGACCGGCAGTCGTCGATGCTGCGGGCCGAGGGCGAGGCCCAGGCGATCACCACAACCTTCGCAGCGATCCACGCCGGCAAGCCCAGCCAGTCGCTGCTGGCCTACCAGTACATGCGGATGCTGCCGAACCTCGCCCGTGGCGAGTCGAACAAGGTCTGGATCATCCCGAGCGAGCTCAACGACGCCCTGAAGGGGCTCGGCAACATCGCCGGCCGGGCCGTGGGCGCCGAGGCGTCCAGCGATGCCGGGACCGACGACGAGGCTGAGTTCAGCGCTCCCAAGCGGGTCGACGTGTTCGCCGAGATCGAGCAGCAGAAGGCGCAGGACGCCGCGCAGTCGGAGAGGTCGGTGCAGCAGGCAATCGCCGAAGCCGAGAAGCTCGAAGGCCGGAGGGCGGCCCGGCTGGTCACCGAACGCGGGAACGCCCTCACGACCGGCGTGCCCGACCCGGCTAGCGAGGCTGTGCCGGTTGAGTCGCCGGACCAGGAGCCGAACCCAGCAGGCTGACCAGCCCGGCGAGGTGCTCGGCCATGTCGAGCTCCGGGTCGAGCAGCCACTGGGTCTGCAGCCCGTCAGCCGCTGCGATCACGAGGTTCGCTGCGGTGACCGGGTCGAGGGCCGAGGTCAGCGTCCCGGCCTGCTGGCGCTCGGCGATGTCCTCGGCCAGCGACTTCCGGATCCGCGCGTAGCGGTCGACGAAGGCGTCGTGGGCCGGGTGTTCGGGGTCCCCGGCCTCCACCGAGAACTGGGCGAACAGCTGGACCAGCCCGGGCACCTCGGCGTTGTGCCGGACGACCGAGACCAGGGCGTCGATGGGTGACTCGCCGCGCTCGCCGGCTGCATTCTCGTCGACCACGTCCCGCAGGGCGAGGATCTCGGCGAAGAGGTCCTCCTTCGAGGCGAAGTAGTGCAGCAGCCCGGCCTGGCTCAGCCCGACGGCGTTGGCCAGTTCCTTCACCGACGTGCGGCGGTAGCCGGTCCGTGCGATGACTTCGAGGGCGACGGTCAGGATTTCCTCGCGCTTGGCGAGGCCTTTGGCATACCGGGTGGGTCGGGGCACGGACCCATCGTAAAGTCAGTCGGCCGGCGGAGCTGCACCGGTCGTGGCGGCCTGCGGGTGCCCCCGGGGCAGGACTCAGTTCGCGCCGCTCCCCGAGCCGCCGGTGCGGTCGGCTTCGATCCGCGCGTACCGGCCGGCCAGCGCCGAGCAGGCCATCAGCTGGGCCTGGTGGAACAGGACCAGGGGCAGCATCAGAAGTCCAAGGGGCTGGCCGACGAACAGGACCCCGGCCATCGGGAGGCCGCTGGCAAGGGACTTCTTGGTTCCGCAGAACTGGATGGCGATGGCATCGGCCCGGCTGAAGCCGAGGCGGCGGGCCGTCCACCAGGTGAGTCCGAGCATCAGCGCGAGGATCACAAGGCTGACCCCGAGCAGGACCAGCAGCGACTGCCAGGTGGTCTGGGACCACATGTCCTCGCGCATCCCGGCAGAGAAGGCCGAGTACACCACCAGCACGATCGAGCCGCGGTCGAAGAGCTTCAGCTGCGGATGGGCGGCGATGTAGCCGGCCGTCCAGCGGCGGGACAGCTGGCCGAGGACGAAGGGCAGGAAGATCTGCAGCACGATCTCGACGATCGTGGACGTGGTGAACGCGACCCGTCCGGTGTTGCTCATCAGCAGCCAGCACAGCAACGGGGTCAGGAAGACGCCGAGGATGTTCGAGGCGGAGGCGCTGACCACTGCTCCGGCGACGTTGCCCTTCGCGATCGAGGTGAACGCGATCGAGGACTGGACGGTGGACGGCACCAGGGTCAGGTACAGCAGGCCGGCCTGCAGGCCGGGGCTGAGGACGGAGCCGGTTAGGGCGACGACGGCGAGGCCGAGCAGCGGGAACAGCACATAGGTGAACGACAGGATCGTCAGGTGCAGCCGCCAGTGCTTGAGGCCGGCGAGCGTCTCGCCGGGGCTGAGCCGGGCGCCGTACAGGAAGAACAGGATCGCGATGGCGGCCGTAGTGGCCCAGTCGAGGATCTCCACCCAGACCCCGGTGGCCGGCAGGAGCGATGCCAGGACCGCGGCCGAGACGATGGCGAGGAGGAACCGATCGATCGGGACGCGGGAGAGCCAGGACATTTGCGCTCATCCTAGGGCCAGCCGCCGGCGGGGAGGGACCGGCGCCCGGCACGGCTCTATGATCGGCCGGTGCTGATCGAGATCGACGTCGCCGACGACCCGCGGCTGGCCGACTACGTCCGGTTGCGTGAGGTGTCGCTGCGCCACAGCCTCGAAGCTGAGCAGGGGCTGTTCATCGCGGAGGGCAGCAAGGTCATCCGGCGAGCGGTCGCGGCCGGCTACCCACCACGGTCGTTCCTGCTCACCCCGCGGTGGCTGGACGAGCTCGCGGGGGTGCTCGCCGGTTGCCCCGAGGTGCCCGTGTACCTGGTGAGCGAGGAGCTGGCCGAGCAGGTCACCGGCTTCCACGTGCACCGGGGGGCACTGGCTTCGCTGCAGCGACAGCAGCGGCACACCGCAGCCGGGCTGATGGCGACGTCGCGCCGACTTGTGGTGGCCGAGGACATCGTCGACCACGCCAACGTAGGCGCCATCGCGCGCAGTGCGGCCGGCCTCGGCTGGGACGGCGTGCTGCTAAGTCCGCGGTCGGCCGATCCGCTGTACCGGCGTTCGGTGAAGGTGTCGATGGGCGCTGTGCTGTCGTTCCCCTGGGCGCGCCTGGAGGACTGGCCGGGGGCGGTCCCTGCACTCCAGGCTGCGGGTTTCGTTGTGGCGGCCCTCACGCTCGCCCCCGGTTCGGTGAGCCTGCCGGAGTTCGCCGCTGACCTGGCGGCACGGCCGCGGCGGCTGGCGATCCTGCTCGGCACCGAGGGCCACGGTCTCAGCGACACGTGGGCCGGGCAGGCCGACGTCGCGGTCCGGATCCCGATGAGTGGCGGGATCGATTCCCTGAACGTTGCAGCAGCTGCGGCGGTGACCTGTTACGCGCTGGCCGAGACGGTGCCGCCGGCAGAGGTCGCCTTCGGAGTGACGGGCCAGTCGGCCGGGTAGAGGTGGGCCAGTTGCTCGGCCTGGGCGTACAGCTTGCGGCGCATCCGGGTGGAGAGCCGGTCGCCGAACACGGTGCCGTTGAGGTGGTCGGTCTCGTGCTGGAGACAACGGGCGAGGGTGCCGGTGCCGGTAACCGTCACGGGCTGGCCCCACGGGTCGAGTCCGGTGCAGACCGCGCGATCGGGGCGCGCCAGGGGCTGGTAGCCGCCGGGCAGCGACAGGCAGCCTTCCTCGGTGGACTCGAGGTTGCGGTCGTCGCCCTCGGGCAGCGTCACCACCGGGTTGCAGATCGCGCCCACCCGGTTGATGTCGTCTGCGTCCGGGCAGTCGTAGATGAACAGCGCGAGGTCGACCCCGACCTGGGTGGCTGCCAGACCGACGCCGTGGGCCGCCTCCATGGTGGCGAACATGTCGCGCACCAGCTGGCGCAGCTCGTCATCGAAAGCGGTCACCTGTCGCGTCTTCGCGTGCATGACCGGCTCTCCCCAGCGGGTGACCGGACGCAGCTTGCCGCCGCTCGTCAACTCCTCGATGCCCATGCCTGCCAACTCCTGTAGTTCCGACGGCCGCCATCTTAGGGGCCACCGCGCGCCAGCTTGCGCCATTGGCCCGACGCGGCGACGCTGGCCGGGTGGAGCCGTTGGCCGAGTTGTTGACGCCCGAGGCGAAGGTACTGCTGGGCGCCTTCGCCGACCACCTGAGGCTGGAACGCGGGCTGTCCGCCCACACCGTCCGGGCGTACACCGGTGACCTGACGAACCTGTTCGCCCACCTGGCCCGCGTCGGGGAGGGCGGCCCCGCCGACGTGACCCTCGCGGACCTGCGGACCTGGCTGGCCAACCAGCATGCCGGCGGCTCGGACCGCGCGACCCTGCAGCGTCGCGCGGCCGCAGCCCGCACGTTCTTCGCCTGGGCCGGGCGCACCGGCCGCCTGCCGGGCGACCCGGCCCAGGCGCTGCGGTCGCCGAAGGTCGACCGGCGGCTGCCGCCGACGGTTGAGGCCGACCAGGTGCGGATCCTCCTCGACTGCCTTGCTGCGCTGGTGGTCGAGGCCGACGATCCCGACGAGCTCGCCCGCCGCCGCCGGGACGTCGCGATCGTCGAGGTGCTGTACGCCTCCGGCGTCCGGGTATCGGAGCTGTGCGGGCTCGACCTCGGCGACCTGGACACCCAGCGCGGCCTGCTGCGCGTGCTCGGCAAGGGCGGCAAGCAGCGGACGGTGCCGCTCGGCGGTCCGGCGCTGCGGGCCATCGACAGCTGGCTGGCCACCCGCTCCCGGCTCGCAGCTCCCGGGGCCGGCCCGGCCCTGTTCGTCGGTGACCGGGGCAGGCGGATCGACCCGCGGGTGGTGCGTCGCCTGGTGCACCGCGCCCTGGCCGCGGTGCCGGACGCACCCGACCTCGGCCCGCACGGCCTGCGGCACGCCATGGCCACCCACCTGCTCGAGGGCGGCGCCGACCTGCGCTCGGTGCAGGAGATCCTCGGGCACTCCTCCCTTGCCACCACCCAGCTGTACACGCACGTCTCAGGTGACCGGCTGCGCCGCGCCTACCAGCAGGCCCATCCGCGTGCCTGACCGCGCGTAGGGAACCGTGCCGGCCGGAAGCAGCCGGATGGGGGCAAGGTCGAGCAGGCTGAGCGGGTCGAGATAGGCCTCCCCGCGCTTCAGCCCCCAGTGCAGGCAGGTGCCGCCGGGGCAGCGGTGGCCCGCGGCCAGCCGTCCGATCACCTGCCCGGAAGTCACGGCTTCGCCGACCGACACCAGCGGACGCAGCGGCAGGTAGGTGGTCCGCAGGGTGCCGTGGGACACAACGACGACACCCCGTCCGGCGAGGTTGCCGGCGAAGACGACCCGACCGGCCATGGCTGCCACAACCCGGCCACCGACGGCGCCGAGCAGATCGACCCCTCGATGGCCCGGCAGCCAGGGCCGGTCGGGCGGGTCGAAGCCGCGCGCCACCGGACCCCGCAGCGGCGGGACCGCTGCCGTGGCCGCAGCAGCAAGCTGTGCCGCCCCCAACCACAGGCACCAGCCGAGTACCCCGACGAGCAGTCCCCGCAGCTTCACCATGCCCACACCTTCGGCGGTTTGCCGGCGGCCGCGTCACCCGCCCCTGTCGCCTGTGGACGAGGCGGCCACCTGTGCACAGGGCCCGGTTGGCGACCGGAGCGGCAGGGAGCGTAGAATCACCGCAGCGACCCGGCCGATCCGGGTCGACTTCGCACGCAGTCCTACCGCCAGGCTGGCGGGCCGGACCCGAGGTCCTATTCGTAGGTGGGCACCCGGCGACTGTGTCAGGCGGACCGAAGAGCTCGGTCCGGAGAACCCAAGCGGGAACCGGCAAGTCCGAACCCGCGCAGAAAGGAACGGCCATGGCCGTCGTCACCACGCGCCAGTTGCTGGACAGTGGCGTCCACTTCGGGCATCAGACCCGTCGCTGGAACCCCAAGATGAAGAAGTTCATCTTCACCGAGCGCAACGGCATCTACATCATCGACCTGCAGCAGTCGCTGTCCTACATCGACAATGCCTACGCCTTCGTCAAGGAGACCGTAGCCAAGGGCGGCCAGGTGCTGTTCATCGGCACCAAGAAGCAGGCGCAGGAAGCCATCGCCGAGCAGGCGACCCGGGTCGGCATGCCCTACGTCAACCAGCGCTGGCTCGGTGGCATGCTCACCAACTTCGGCACCATCAGCAAGCGCATCGCGAAGATGAAGGAGCTCGAGGGCCTCGACTACAACGACGTCGCAGCTTCGGGCCTCACCAAGAAGGAACTGCTCCAGCAGAAGCGCAAGATGGACAAGCTCGCCAAGACCCTCGGCGGCATCCGCGACATGCACCGCGTGCCGCAGGCCATCTGGGTCGTGGACACCAACAAGGAGCACCTGGCGATCGACGAGGCCCGGAAGCTGCACATTCCGATCGTCGGCATCCTCGACACCAACTGCGACCCGGACCACGTCGACTTCCCGATCCCGGGCAACGACGACGCGATCCGCTCCGTCGCACTGCTGACCCGCGTCCTCGCCGACGCCGTCGCCGAGGGCCTGCTCGCCAGGTCCGCCGGTGCCGCCACCGGCGAAGAGCCCGAGCCCATGCCCGACTGGGAGCGTGACCTGCTGGGCGGCGCACCCGCCGTCGTGGTTGCCGAGCCGGTCGTCGAGGAGATCGCCGTCGTGGAGCCGGTGTCCGATGCCGTGGCCGAGGAGCTCGCGGTTGAGGAGTCCGTCGTCGAGGTTGCCCCCGTCGAGCCGGTAGCCGAGGTCGCGGCTGAGGAGCCGGTCGCCGAGGTTGCCGCTGAGGAGCCCGTGGCCGAGGAGCCCGTTGCCGAGGTTGCGGCTGAGGAGCCGGTCGCAGAGGAGGTCGTGGCCGAGGAGGCCGTGGCCGCCGAGCCCGTCGCCGAGGTCGTGGCCGAGGAGGCCGCCCCCAAGCCCGCCAAGAAGACCAAGTAAGGAAAGCAGAGAATGGCAACGATCACTGCCGCGGACGTCAAGAAGCTCCGCGACGCAACCGGCGCCGGGATGATGGACGCCAAGAAGGCCCTCACTGAAGCCGAGGGCGACTTCGATGCGGCCATCGAGATCCTCCGGGTCACCGGTCAGGCGAAGATGGCCAACCGTTCGGATCGCGACGCCAGCAACGGCCTGGTCGCCGCTGCCGGCAAGACGGTCATCCAGCTGGCTGCCGAGACCGACTTCGTCGCCAAGAACGCCGAGTTCATGGCCCTTGCCGACGAGATCGCCACTGCCGTGGACGCCGCCGGCGCCCACGGGGTGGAGGCCGCCGGCGCCGTTCGCCTGGCGTCGGGCAAGACCGTCGCCGAGGCGGTGGCAGAGCTGAGCGTCAAGATCGGCGAGAAGCTGGAGCTGGCTGCTGCTGCCACCTTCGGCGGCCCGGTGAGCATCTACCTGCACAAGCGGTCCGCGGACCTGCCGCCGCAGGTGGGCGTCATGGTCGAGTACGAAGGTGGCGAGGAGTCGTTCGTGCGGGGCATCGCGATGCAGATCGCGGCCATGTCCCCGGCGTATGTCACCCGGGAAGAGGTTCCCGGCGACGTGCTGGAGAACGAGCGCAAGATCGCCGAGCTGACCGCCAAGGAGGAGGGCAAGCCCGAGGCGATCATCCCGCGCATCGTCGAAGGTCGCCTGGGTGGCTTCTTCAAGGAGGTCTGCCTGGTCGAGCAGGCCAGCGTCTCCGACGACAAGCTGAGCGTCGGCCAGCTGCTCAAGAAGAACGGCGTCGAGGTCAAGCGCTTCGTCCGCTTCGCAGCCGGCTCCTGAGCCAGATCCGAGAACGGCCGTCCAGCCTCGCTGGGCGGCCGTCCTGCGTCCCGGGCGAGGCCGCCCGCCCCGGGTGCGCTGCGAGACCGTGGCGGGGAGGTGGCGCACCCGTGGTTTCCGTTAGTGTGGGTGCCGCGAATCCCGAACCGACCCATCCCGTTCCTTGACGTTCGCACTGAGGAGACCAGATGACCAGCCCCTACCGCCGTGTCCTGCTGAAGCTCTCAGGTGAAGCCTTCGGGGGCGGCAAACTGGGCGTCGACCCGGACATCGTGTCCGGGATCGCCGCCGAGATCGCCAACGTGGTCGCCAGTGGCGTCCAGGTGGCGATCGTCACCGGCGGCGGCAACTTCTTTCGTGGAGCCGAGCTCCAGACCCGGGGGATGGACCGGGCGCGCGCAGACTACATCGGCATGCTGGGCACGGTGATGAACGCACTGGCCCTGCAGGACTTCCTCGAGAAGGCCGGCGCGCCGAGCCGGGTGCAGACCGCGATCGCCATGGGCCAGATCGCCGAGCCCTACGTTCCCCTGCGAGCCATCCGACACATGGAGAAGGGTCGGGTCGTGATCTTCGGCGCCGGCTCCGGCATGCCGTTCTTCTCCACCGACACCGTCTCCGCGCAGCGCGCCCTGGAGATCCACGGCGACGTCCTGCTGATGGCCAAGCAGGGCACGGACGGGGTGTACGACTCCGACCCCCGCACCAACCCCGATGCCAAGAAGTTCGACAGCCTCACCTACGATGAGTTCCTCGCCGGCGACCTGAAGGTCGCAGACGCCACCGCGGTCAGCCTGGCGCGTGACTACAGCCTGCCGATGGTCTTCTTCGACATGGGTACACCCGGGAACATCGCCAGGGTGGTTGCAGGTGAGAAGATCGGTACCACCCTGCACGCCTAGCCGGCGATGCGGGAGAACCAGAAGGGAAGAGATTCCGTGATCCCGGAGATCATCAAGGACGCCGAGCACAAGATGGCCGGCGCCGTCGAGCACGCCCGCGAGGAGTTCGCCGCCATCCGCACGGGCCGCGCGCACCCGGCGATGTTCAACAAGCTGATGGTGGACTACTACGGCGCACCCACCCCGCTGCAGCAGTTGGCCACCTTCCAGGTTCCGGAGGCCCGGACCGTGCTGATCACCCCGTTCGACCGGGGCGCCATGCACAACATCGAGAAGACGATCCGTGACTCCGACCTCGGGGTCAACCCGGCCAACGACGGCAACGTGATCCGCCTGGTGATGCCCCAGCTCACCGAGGAGCGCCGCAAGGAGTACATCAAGCTCGCCCGGCACAAGGCGGAAGAGGCCAGGGTGGCGGTCCGCAACATCCGCAGGCACTCCATCGAGGGTGTGCACCGGCTGGTGAAGGACAAGGAAGTCAGCGAGGACGACGCCCGCGGGGCGGAGAAGCAACTGGACGCCGGTACGAAGAAGCACATCGACTCCGTCGACGAGCTACTGAAGGCCAAGGAAGCCGAACTGCTGGAGGTCTGAATGACCGACAGCGAACAGCCGGCGCCGC
>CAYQXH010000065.1:0-12690 GCA_964421325.1 uncultured Propionibacteriaceae bacterium | reverse complement strand
CCAGGTCGGCCGGCTCCTCGACCCCGAGGCTGAGGCGCAGCATGCCGTCGGTGATCCCGGCGGCGGCGCGCACCTCCGGCGGCATGGCTGCGTGGGTCATGGTCGCCGGGTGGGAGACCAGGGACTCGACTCCCCCGAGGCTCTCGGCAAGGCAGAAGCTGACCAGCCCTTCGACCAGCGCCCGCACGGCGGCCTCGGTGCCAACGTCGAAGGTGACGATCGCGCCGAACCCGTCCTGCTGGCGGACGGCCAGGTCGTGCTGCGGGTGCCCGGCCAGCCCCGGATAGTGCACGGCGCGAACAGCCGGGTGCGCGACCAGCAACTCCACGACTGCCGCAGCGTTGCTCTGCGCTGCCGCCATCCGCAGGTGCAGGGTCCGCAGTCCGCGCAGGGTCAGGTAGGCGTCCAGTGCCCCGCCGGTGACGCCGAGGGTGTTCGCCCACCACGCCAGTTCGGTGACCTGGTCTGCGTCAGCTGCGACGATCGCCCCGGCGACCACGTCGCTGTGGCCGTTGAGGTACTTGGTGGCCGAGTGCACCACCACGTCGGCGCCGAGGGCCAGCGGACGCTGCACCACCGGGGTGGCGAAGGTGTTGTCCACGGCCACCAGGGCACCGACGGCGTGAGCAGCCGAGCTGATCGCGGCCAGGTCCGTGATCCGCAGCAGCGGGTTCGACGGCGTCTCCAGCCAGACCAGGTCGGCGCCGGTCGCGATATCGGCACTGGCCCCCTCGAGGTCGCTGAAGTCGGCGAGCCGCAGCTTCAGTCGCCCGGTGCGCTCAAGGGCGTCGAACAGCCGCCACGAGCCGCCGTAGCAGTCGAACGGCGCAAGTAGGGTCCCACCGGGCGGCAGCAGGGCCAGCACCGGCACGGTGACCGCAGCCATGCCGGAGGCAGTGACGACTGCTCCGGCGCCGCCCTCGAGCTCTGCGATCGCGGTTGCGAGCGCCGACCTGGTCGGGTTGCCGGCCCGGCTGTAGTCGTACTCGCCGGGCCTGTCGAAACCGTCGAAGGCATAGGTGGTGGAGAGGTAGACCGGAGGCACGACGGCACCGTGAGCGGTGTCTGTGTTGATCCCCGCCCGCACTGCCCTGGTCCTTGGGGATAGCTCGGTCATGCCCGCAGACCTTACCGGACAGCACTTGCTGCACCGCGCGTTCTCTGGTGCGGGAACCGGCCGGCAGGTAGCGTCCGGGCTATGAAGATCGAGGATGTCATTCGCAAGAAGGGCGCAGATGTGGTCACCATCGCGCCCTCCGCCACCGTAGCCGAGCTGGTTGAACTGCTCGCCAAGTTCAACATCGGGGCGGTTGTGGTCAGCGCCGACGACGGCATCGACGGCATCGTCAGCGAGCGTGACATCGTGCGGCACCTCGCCAGTGACGGTGCTGCCGTCCTGAGCCAACCCGTTTCCGGGATCATGACCACGGACGTGAAGACGTGCACCCCGGACGACGACATCGAGGACACGGCGCACACCATGACCTACGGCCGCTTCCGCCACCTGCCGGTAATCAAGGACGGCAAGCTGGCTGCCATCATCTCCATCGGGGACGTGGTCAAGTTCCGGATCGACCAGCTCACCGACGAACGCAACCACCTCCTTGGGTATCTCCACACCTGAGCCGTCGGTCGCCCCGGCGGAACCGGCCCTGATCGCTGCCGGGGTGCCCTACCGGCTGGTCCGGCACCGGCGGGTCGGCTCGCTCGCCGAAGCGGCTGCGCTGCGCGGAGTTGACCCGGCAGACATCATCAAGACCCTCGTGGTGCGTCGCGGCGACGACGACTTCCTGTTCGTGCTCGTGCCCGGCGACCGTGAGATCGCCTGGCCGAAGCTGCGCGCCCACCTCGGCGTGAACCGGCTGTCCATGCCGGACGCAGCCACTGCGCTGGCCGTGACCGGCTACGAGCGCGGCACCATCACCCCGTTCGGAGCCACGACGGCATGGCCGGTGATCGCGGACGCCACCATGTCCGGGCGCACCATCTCCCTCGGCGCGGGGGAGCACGGCGCGAGTGTCACGGTGGCTGCCGACGCGGCCATCGCTGCCCTGGGCGCCGACCTGGCCGACGTGTCCGATCCGGCGGGCTGAGCCTGTCGGCCTGTCCGCGACCCGGTGCATGCTGGGTGCATGACGACCCACCCCGGGCCCGTGCGCCACATCGTTCCGCCGTACCTGCTGCGCCACCTGGCCGCAACCACCGAGCCGCTGGCCGAGTACGCCAGGGCCACCCTGACCAGGGACCGGCGCTACCGGCGCAGCCGGGCCGCCGGCACCACCACCCGCGCCGCCGGCCGGACCCTGATCGCGGCGCCGGGCGCGTCCGGGCCGGCAAGGCTGATCTCCGACGCGGGCAACGTCGAGCGGCTACCGGGCCGCTCTGCCCGCGCCGAGGGGGCGCCGGCGACCGGCGACGCAGCGGTGGACGAGGCCTACGACGGCTTCGGTGCGACCTGGCTGCTCCTCTCGGAGGTGTACGGCCGCAACTCCATCGACGGTGCCGGGCTGCGGCTGCTCGGCACCGTCCACTACGGCGACGGCTACCAGAACGCGTTCTGGAACGGCACCCGGATGGTCTTCGGGGACGGGGACGGGGAGATCTTCGGACGGTTCACCGCCAGCCTCGACGTGATCGGCCACGAATTGGCCCACGGGGTGATCGAGCACACCGCCGCTCTGGAGTACTCCGGGCAGTCCGGCGCGCTCAACGAATCGATCGCCGACGTGTTCGGCGTGCTCGTGGCCCAGCACGCCGCCGGGCAGGACGCCGCGGCCGCCGACTGGCTGATCGGCGGCGACCTCCTGCTGCCGGGCGTCAAGGGCACAGCCCTGCGGAACATGCTGCACCCCGGCACCGCCTATGACGACCCCCGCCTGGGCAGGGACCCGCAGCCGGACCATCTGAGCGGCTACGTCCAGACCAGCGAGGACAACGGCGGGGTGCACTACAACTCCGGCATCCCGAATCGGGCCTTCGCCCTCGCGGCCACCGCCATCGGCGGACCGGCCTGGGAGCGGGCCGGGCGGGTCTGGTACGACGTGCTCACCGGGGGCGGGCTGAGGGCGGACTCGGACTTCGCGAGCTTCGCGGAGCTGACCAGGGCTGCGGCAGCCGCCAGGTTCGGGGTGGGCTCGGTCGAGGCGACGGCGGTCAGCGACGGCTGGGCAACGGTCGGCGTCGGCGTCGACACCCCACCGCCGCCCAGGCCAGGTGGAGCGAAGGTCGACCCGAAGGCCGACCTGTTGCTGCGCCGCACCGGCGGCTTCGCCGGCATCCCGCGGCAGCGGCAGACCACCCTCGCCGAGCTGCCGCCGGCCGACCGGCGGACCTGGCAGGGACTGCTCGCCGACGACACGCTGCCGCTACTGGCCGCCGACAGCTCCCGACGTCCCGACGCGTTCGCCTACTGCGTCACCTGCCCGGCCGTGGATCTGGACGTGGAACTGCCCGAACCCGGGCTGCCCGAACGCCTCCGAAGGCTGTTCGAGCGCACTCTCAAGGGATGAAGGGAGTCAAGGATGCGCACCCTCGACCAGGGCGCGATCGCTCACTCGTCCTGGACTACAGCCTGACCCGGCCCTGACCGGCCGGGCGCCCGACCGGCTGGACGCCGGGTCGGCCGTCCCGGCGTGGTCGCTAGCCTGACCGGGTGCCAGAACCGAACCGCCTGCGCCCGGCGATGATGATGCTCGCAGCGGCGGTGCTCTTCGGCACGACCGGGACGGCGCAGGCCTTCGGGCCGGCAACCGCGAACCCGCTAAGCGTCGGCGCCGTGCGCCAGGTGATCGGCGGCTCCCTGCTGCTGGTCATCGTTGTGGTGTGGTGGCTGCGGACCCACGGACCGCGGCTGCCCCGTTGGTCGGGCAAGGTCGGCTGGGTACTGCTCGGCGGGGCCTGCGTGATGGCCTTCCAGGCCACCTTCTTCTTCGGGACCAGGGGCAACGGCGTCGCCGTGGGCACGGTGCTCGCCCTCGGCTCCAGCCCGCTGTTCGCCGGGCTCTTCGACTGGCTCAGGGGCAGCCGGCCGTCCCGGCGCTGGCTGGTCGCCACCGGCCTGGCCGTTGTCGGCATCGTGCTGCTGTCCGGTGCGGTCGGCCGGGCCGCAGCCCTGCAGCCGCTCCCCGTGCTGGCTTCCCTGGTCGCCGGGGCGGCCTACGCCGGCTACGCGGTGGCCACGGCTGCCCTGGTACAACAGGGCGTCGCAGCGCTACCGGCCACCGCGGCCGTCGTCGGCACCAGCGGGCTGCTCGGAGCGGCCGTGTGTGCCTTCACCGACAACTCCTGGCTCGCCGAACCGCGCGGGCTGGCAGTGGCCCTCTGGCTCGGCGGCGTCACCGTTGTGGTCTCCTACCTGCTGATGGGTTCAGCGCTGCGATACCTGACCGCCGCCACAGCCATCACCCTCGGGCTGGCCGAGCCGCTGACGGCCGCCGTCCTCGGGGTGGTGGTTCTCGGCGAGACCCTCTCGCAGCTGCAGGCCACCGGTGTCCTGCTGGTCCTCGGCGGGGTGCTGATCGCCGGCACAGCGAGGGCTGTTCCAGGCGTGCCCGTCGTGGCATGATCCTCGCACCAGCGAAGGAGGCCGCCTTGCCAAGCTTCACCACGACCCTTTTCGTAACTGGCAACAACGTCGGCATCGAGGTGCCCGAAGAGGTCGTGACCGGGTTCGGTGCCGGCAAGCGGGTGCCGGTGATCGTGACCATCGCCGGCCACAGCTACCCCTCGACCATCGCCGTGATGGGCGGACGCTACCTGCTGCCGCTGGCGGCCGAGCACCGCTTGGCGGCCGGAGTGGCCGGCGGGGAGACCCACGAGATCACGCTGACCCACGACACCTCGCCGAGGGCGACGCCGGTACCGGACGACCTGGCCGCAGCCCTGGCTGCTGCGGGGCTCCGGGAGAAGTTCGACGCCCTCGCCCCGTCCCACCGGAAGGAACACGTGCGTTCCGTGCTCGAGGCGAAGGCGGACGCCACCCGGCAGCGCCGGATCGAGAAGGTGGTCGCAGCCCTCGGCTGAGGCCCGGACTCAGTTGTCCGTGGACCGGCCGACCAGCGGGGGTTCGCTGGACCACGGGAAGGCGATCCACTCGTCGGTGCGGCGCCACACGTAGTCGCACTTCACCACCGACTGCGACTTCTCGTACAGCACCGCCGTGCGGGTCTCGGCCACATGGGCCTCGCAGAAGTCGCGCACCATCCGGAGCGTCTCGCCGGTGTCGGCCACGTCGTCGACGATCAGCACCTTCTGGCCGGACAGGTCGACCGCGACCGGCACCGGCGGCAGCAGGACCGGCAGCGGCAGTCGCTCGTCGACGCCGGTGTAGAACTCGACGTTGATGATGTGCAGGTTCTTGATGCCCATCGCATAGCTCATCGTCCCGGCGGGAAGCATGCCGCCGCGGGTGATCGACATGATCAGGTCGGGCTGGTAGCCGGAATCGACCACCATCTGGGCCAGCTCCCGGGCCGCCTTGCCGAACAGTTCCCAGGTGAGTACTTCGCGGACCGGTTGGCTCATGGCGCCATCTTCCCAGAAGAGCCGGGCCCGCAGCGGCCCTCTCGCAGCTTGAGGACGGCCGGCGCAGCTGTTGAACCCGTCGCGGTCCCCGGGTTGAATGGGCGCCATGCTCGCCGCCGTGATCACCGTCCGCGGTCGCGTCCAGGGCGTGGGCTTCCGCTGGTGGGCCACCGGCGAGGCCAGGTACCTGGGCCTTTCCGGCTATGCCGAGAACCAGGCGGACGGCTCGGTCGAGATCCGGGTGCAGGGCGAGGCCGAAGCCGTCGGCCGGATGATCCGGCTGACCCTCGAGAACCCGACGACCACTGGTCGTCCGGGCTGGATCGACGACCACGACGTGCGCTGGGTCGATGTGGTTCCGGGGGCCCGGGCCTTCGGCTACCGCTGACGGGTGAGCCCGGGTGGCCTACTCGCCGACCGTGGTCTCGTTGAACGGCATGTAGGGCGCGATCTGGGGGAACACCCAGACGAACAGCACAGCCACCACGCCTGCGACCAGCAGCATCGCCTCGATCACCTTCAAGGGCCTGGGGCCGGGAAGCAGCCGCCAGACGAGTCCGTAGAAGGACACCTCACTCACCTACCTTCAGCACTTCGGCGGGGACGCCCTGGCCATGGGGGTACTCGGCAGCCAGCTCGGCGTGGACCACGTACCGCTCCCTGGCGCTGAACTCCGGGTGGCAACTGGTGAGCGTGAGGACGGCCTCGGTGGCCTCGGCCTCCGGCCGGTCCGGCACCGGGAGCAGCACCGAGACCTGCGACGGCTGCACGATCTGGTGACCGGTGACCCGGTAGACGAAGTAGCTCTTCGCTGTCTCGACCAGCACGACGTCGCCGTCGGCGAGCTTGTCGATCTGGTTGAACGGCTTGCCGTAGGTGGTGCGGTGGCCGGCCATCGCGAAGTTGCCGACCTCACCGGGACCGGCGGTGTCGGCGTAGTGGCCGACGCCGCGCATCAGTACCTCCCTGGTGGTGCCCTCGTACAGGGGCCGGGCGAACTTGGACCCGAAGCGGGGAATCCGGACGATGGCGAAGGCGTCGCCCAGCTTCACCTGCTTCGGCTGCACCCGGGCGGGATCGGTGAAGTCCTGCTGCAGGGTCGTCACCACCTGGCCGGCATCGGCGTCGGCGACCACGTCGGTCCACCACAGCTGCCAGCCGACGAAGAGCACCAGCACGATACCGATGGTGACGAGCAGTTCGCCGAGGAGGCCGGCGAGTCCGCGGACGATCCGCATGCAGCCTCCTGACAGTTGACGCCCACGCCGACCGGGGCGGGAAAAAGGCTACTCCCCGCCCCGGGGAACAGCGGACGCGACCCCGCCCCGTCCCGGCAGTCATAGGGTTCACACAGGAAACTGCCAGCCGGCGCTCACCCGGCGCTGAGAGAGTTGGTCCATGGCCATCACTGCGCGAAGCGGACAGGAAGCACTCACCCGCCCGGATGGGACCGCCATCCGGGTCCTCACCGTCGACGACGAGACCAGCCTCACCGAGCTGCTCAGCATGGCGCTGCGGTACGAGGGCTGGGAGGTCGCGACGGCCGCCTCCGGACTCGCGGCCGTGAAGACCGCCCGCGAGGTCCGCCCCGATGCGATCGTCCTCGACATGATGCTGCCCGACTTCGACGGCCTGGAGGTGATGCGACGCATCCGCACCGAGCAGCCCGACGTGCCCGTCATCTTCCTCACCGCCAGGGATGCGCTGGATGACCGGATCGGCGGCCTCACCGCCGGCGGTGACGACTACGTCACCAAGCCGTTCAGTCTCGAGGAGCTGGTGGCCCGACTGCGGGCCCTGCTCCGCAGGTCGGGCGCAACGACCCTGCGCAACGAGTCCCAGCTGGTGGTCGGCGACCTGACCCTGGACGAGGACAGCCACGAGGTCGCCCGCGGCGGCGAGGTCATCAACCTCACTGCAACCGAGTTCGAGCTATTGCGCTACCTGATGCGCAACCCGCGCCGGGTGCTCAGCAAGGCGCAGATCCTCGACCGGGTCTGGAACTACGACTTCGGCGGGCAGGCCAACGTCGTCGAGCTCTACATCTCCTACCTGCGCAAGAAGATCGACGCCGGCCGGCCACCCATGATCCACACCATGCGCGGCGCCGGCTACGTGCTCAAGCCGGGCGCCGAATGACCCTGCCGGTCGTCCCCGACAGCACTGTCCCCTCGCCGATGGGCCGGGGGACCCTGAGCCGGCAGCTGGTGGTACGCACGACGGCGCTGGTTGCCCTGGTCACGATTGCGCTGAGTATGTTCACCGCGCTCGCCATCTTCCAGATCCTGCAGAACCAGCTCGACGACCGCCTGCAGAGCGCAGCCACGCGGCCGGACCGGTTCGTCGGTTCCACCACGCCGGCAGGTGGTTCGGATCCGGCCGGCTCCGGCCTGATCCGCATCGACGCTGCCGGCGGCCAGTTCCTGGTTTCGTCCCAGCCCGACGGCCTCACCGCTGCCGGCACAGCCATGCTGCTCTCCCTGGAGACCTCGCGGGCCCCGGTGACCATGCGCCTCCCGGAGGTCGGCCTCTACCGGGTCCTCGTCCAGGAGCGTGAGGCCCGCGGTGTCACCGTGACCACGGTGGTCGGCCTGCCCTACCGCGAGGTCACCACGCCGATGACCAGCCTGCTGATGATGGCCGGCCTGCTCACGCTCGGCGCGATCGTGCTTTCCTTCGTCGGTGCCCGCCGGGTGGTGGAGCGCTCGCTGCGTCCGCTGACCCGGCTGGCCACCACGGCCCACCAGGTCTCCAACCTGCCCCTGGACAGCGGCGAAGGCCACGTGCCGATCCGGGTGGCTGCGGCCGACGCCAACCCGGCCTCCGAGGTCGGTCAGGTCGGGCTGGCCTTCAACCACATGCTCGACAACGTCGAGCACGCACTCGCCGCCCGGCACCGGAGCGAGACCAAGGTGCGCCGGTTCGTTGCCGACGCCTCCCACGAGTTGCGCAACCCCCTCGCCTCGATCCGTGGCTACGCGGAGCTGACCCGGCGGGGGTCGGAGGAGTTGCCGAACGATGCTGCCCACGCGCTCGGCCGGATCGAGGCCGAGTCCGAACGGATGTCGGCGCTGGTCCAGGACCTGCTGCTGCTGGCCCGACTCGACTCCGAGCCGACCCTCGACCTGCAGCCGACCGACCTCACCGAGATCGTGTTGAACGCAGTCAGCGACGCCAGGGCGGCGAGCGCTGACCACACCTGGGCGCTCGACCTGCCGGAGGACGTGGTGATGGCGCGGGCGGACGCCAACCGGCTGCACCAGGTGGTGGCCAACCTGCTCGCCAACGCCCGCACCCACACGCCGCCGGGCACGCGGGTGGAGACGGCACTGAGCCGGGTGGACGGCTGGGCCGAGATCTCGGTAACCGACAACGGGCCCGGCGTACCAGCCGAGATCCAGGACACGGTCTTCGAGCGTTTCACCCGGGCCGACGCCAGCCGCGTACGGCAGGCCGGGGGCTCCTCGACCGGCCTCGGACTGGCCATCGTCGCGGCCGTTGTGAACGCCCACGGCGGGGAGGTGGCCCTGGACAGCCGGCCCGGTTCCACGCGGTTCACGATCCGCGTCCCGCTCGCCTGACCCCTCCCCGGTCCGCGGGTTCTGGGGCCCGCTCAGGCTGCGGAGCGGGTGATCATGCGGTGGTCGGTGGCTGCCGTGCGGGGGGCGGCCAGGTGGGCGACCCCGGACGGGGCAGCCGGGTCAGGGCCGCGCTGGGCTGAGGCCCGCAGTTCGTCGTGCAGCCGGGCCAGGTCGCGGTCGTTCCTGGTGTCGAGGCCGGGCCGCCACTGGGTGGTGGCGCGCCGGTGCGCCGGCTGCAGGGCCAGCATGAGGAGCACGATCAGGGCGATTACTACCAGGATTCCGGTCATGGCTGAAATCCTTCTATAGCGTGATCCCCGCCACCAGTGGCTTGATTGTCAGTATGCGAAGGATTCCAGCCACTATGCTGTCAGCATGAGCCTGCACCAGGTGAGCGTCATCCTCCTCGAGCCGGTGGCGATGTTCGAGTTCAGCCTCGCCGTCGAGGTCTTCGGTGTCGACCGCACCGACGACGGGATCGAGCCCTTCGACTTCCGGGTCTGTGCCGTGGAGCCCGGCAAGCCGATGGCGAGCAAGAACTTCGACCCCTTCACCATCACCCCGCAGCTGGGCCTCGATGCAGTGGCCGGCAGCGACCTGGTGGTCGTCGCCGCGACGCTGCCCCGCGCTGACGACGAGTACCCGGCAGCAGTACTCGAGACGTTGCGGGCGGCCCACGGCGCCGGAGCCACCGTCCTCAGCCTCTGCTCGGCCTCCTTCGTGCTCGGCGCCGCCGGCCTGCTCGACGGACGGCGCTGCACCACGCACTGGCTGTACGCGGACCAGATGCGGCAGCGCTACCCGCAGGCGGACGTGGATGCCAAGGTGCTGTTCGTCGAGGACACCGGGATCGTGACCAGCGCCGGCACCGCCGCCGGGATCGACGCCTGCCTTCACCTCGTGCGCAAGGAGCTGGGTGCAGCTGTCGCCACCCGGATCGCCCGCCGGATGGTCGTGCCACCCCAGCGCGACGGCGGCCAGCTCCAGTACGTGGAGGCCCCGATCCCGGCGTGCTCGGCAGACAGCCTCTCGCCGGTCCTGGAGTGGGCGGTCGCCAACCTGGACCAGGCCCAGACCGTCTCTGCGCTGGCCACCCGGGCCGTGATGAGCGAGCGGACGTTCGCCCGGAGGTTCGCTTCGGAGACCGGCACCACCCCGCACAAGTGGCTGAACCAGCAGCGGATCCTCGCCGCCCGCAACCTGCTGGAACGCACCGACCTCTCGGTTGACCAGATCTCCAGCCGCGTCGGCTTCAACTCCCCGGTCGTCCTCAGGGAGCACTTCCGCGAGGTCATCGGCATCTCGCCGCTCGCCTACCGCCGCCGCTTCGGCAACGGCCCGGACGGTGAGGACGCCGAGCTGGCCGCGATCGGATAGCGTCGGCTCATGGCACTCACTCCAGCTGAACTCGTGCACTACGTCGACCACACCCTCCTCTCCCCCACGGCGACAGCCGCCGACGTGGCGGCGCTGGCGGCCGAGGCTGTGGCCCTCGGCACCTACTCGATCTGCGTCTCCCCGGCGATGCTGCCCGTGACCGCGGAGCTCGGCGGCGTGAAGGTGGCTACCGTCTGCGGCTTCCCGTCCGGCAAGCACACGGCGGCGGTCAAGGCAGCAGAGGCCGCCGAATCGGTGTCCCTCGGCGCGGACGAGGTGGACATGGTGATCGACCTCGGCCTGCTGAGGGCCGGCCACCCGGAAGCCACCCAGGCGGAGATCGCTGCCGTCAGGGCCTCGGTTCCAGCACCGAAGGTGCTGAAGGTGATCATCGAGTCCGCAGCCCTCACCGACCCCGAGATCGTCCAGGCCTGCCGTGCGGCAGAGGCGGCCGGCGCGGACTTCGTGAAGACCTCAACCGGCTACCACCCGGCCGGCGGGGCCTCCGTCCATGCCGTCGAGCTGATGGCTGCTACCGTCGACGGCCGGCTCGGGGTCAAGGCCTCCGGCGGTATCCGCGACTGGGCCACCGCGGTCTCGATGATCGAGGCCGGCGCGACCCGGCTCGGGCTCTCCGGCACCGCTGCTGTCCTGACCGGAGGCAGCTCGGCGGGCTACTGAGCCGGCTGGTCCGGCCCAGCTCAGGCGAGGCCGTTGGTGGACAGCCATTCGCCGGCGACGTCCCCGACGGACGACCCGTCGACCACCCTCGACTGGAGCTCGACCAGCGCCTCAGTGGTCAGCAGGTCGGTGACGCCGCTGATCGCCAGCACGGCTTCGGGCTCGGCCTCACCCAGGGCGCTGTCGAGCAGCACCACCAGCGGGTCGGTGACAGCGAACCGGTCCGGGTCCGCCAGGGCCACCAGGTTCGCCTGGCCGGTGTACTCGGTCCGCCGGAATGCCGCCAATGACACCTTCCCGGAGACCAGCTGGGCCGCTCGCTGCGCCGGATCCTCGACCGTCGCCAGCCGGAACGCCGCACGATAGACGCCCTCGATCCCGGGCACCCCGTCCGACCTGGACGCAGCCAGAGCCGGGACCGCAGCCACCTTGCCCTTCGACCAGGCGGCGATCCGGTCGAGGCCGGTGATCCCTGCCCTCGCCGTCCGGCCGGTGACCAGCCAGACCAGCCCGCCGTCCACCCCCGAAGCTGCCAGCATGCTCACCTCCGGGGCGACCAGGCTCGCGACGTCGGTCAGCAGCTCATCCACCCCTGCCGGCGGCTCGTCGGCATCGCTCAACTGCGCCCAGAGGGTGGCGCCGTACGCCGGGTACGCTGCCAGCGAGCCATCGCCGAGCGCAGCCTGCCAGTCGGCGCCGGTGGCCGTGACCGAGGCACTCCTGCCCTTGGCCAGCAGCGCCCGGCAGACCAGTTCCGCCACCAGTGCGCCGGCCGGGGTGCCGTCGTCGCCGACAGCCAGCGGCCGGGCGCGGACCGTCGGCGACGGGCTGGGAACAGCCAACGGTGAGACCCGGGCGCAACCGGCAGCGAGCAGGGCCCCGGCGGCGAGCAGCAATCCGCGTCTGTCCATCCGTCCAGTCTCGGTGAAGCCGACGGCAGAGCCGGGATGCCCACGCCGGAGATCCCGCCGAAGTGGTCCTCCGAAAGGGGGACAAAATGTTGGCGCTGGGCTCACCTGATCGGCTATGGTTATTTTCAGGTCGTACTTCTCGGGGGGGAACAATGCGACCAGTTCCGGGGAGGTTCCGGAGACAAGGGGAAGCGAGCATTCCCGCAGCAATGCGGATGAGTTCGCTCCATCTCCTTACCGATGCCCGGTGGCCGGCGGCCACCGGGCTTACGGTTTCCTTGGGGCAGATCGCGCGTGGATCCGGTCCCGCTGCGCCCGGAAGCGCCGAAAGCGGCCCGATCCGGGAGGATCGGGCCGCTTCGTCGGAGAGCTACTTGCTCACTTGCTCTTCAGTGCAGCCTGTGCCGCGGCCAGACGCGCCACCGGCACCCGGAACGGGGAGCAGGAGACGTAGTTCAGGCCGAGCGTCTGGCAGAACTCGATGGACGACGGATCGCCACCGTGCTCGCCGCAGATGCCGAGCTTGATGTCGGGACGGGCCGACTTGCCGAGCTCAACAGCTGTCTTCATGAGCTTGCCGACGCCAACCTGGTCGAGGCGGGCGAAGGGATCGCTCT